>NZ_JACJOU010000006.1 GCF_014695725.1 Microcoleus sp. FACHB-672
TTAATCGGTGGTGCCGGCAGTGATCTCTTTGTCCTGAAAGTCGGTGCCGGCAGTGATACGATTACCGATTTCACGGATGGTGAAGATTTGCTGGGTTTAAGTGCCGGTTTAACTTTCGAGAATCTTACGATTACTGTGGGTAATAATGCCACTTTAATTCTTGCCGGTGATGAACTTCTCGCCACCCTTACTGGCTTGCAATCTAACTTAATTACTGCCAGTGATTTTGCTCTAATCTAGCCCCACATCAACTAAGGGCATGGGGTGAGTGGGTAAGCGGGTAGAAATGCCCCATGCCCCATTCCCCATGCCCAATGCCCAATGCCCAATGCCCGTAAGCACCCGGCCAGTTTTAGGATTCTTAACCGACTCATAGGTTTTTTAATAAATCTTCATAATTATAACGTGTAACAATATGTGAAATGAACTAAGAATGGGTCGCTCAAAAGGAGGCCATTGATGGTAGTGCTCACCGACCGAGTCCAACGCAGGCTGACGATAGAAACCGGCGAAATTTCCCAGGACACAACAACGATACGCTCATTAGACTGGGAGCGTGATCGTTTTGACATTGAATTCGGACTGCAAAACGGTACAACCTATAACTCCTACTTAATTCGGGGTGAGAAAACAGCTTTAGTAGACACATCCCATGAGAAATTCCGCCAGTTGTATCTAGACACTCTGCGCGGCATCATAGAACCCGCTGAAATTGATTATGTGATTATCAGCCACACGGAGCCAGACCATAGTGGTTTAGTCAAAGATGTCCTACAACTGGCACCGCAAGCCACAGTTGTTGGTGCAAAAGTTGCTATACAGTTTTTAGAAGATTTAGTTCACCAACCATTTCAACGCCAAATTGTCAAAAATGGCGACAAACTCGATTTAGGCAATGGCCACGTTTTAGAATTCGTCTCAGCCCCTAACCTGCACTGGCCCGATACAATTTTCACCTACGATCATAAAACCCAGGTTCTCTTTACCTGTGATGCCTTTGGGATGCACTATTGCTCTGATAAAACCTTTGACGAAGATTTAGCAGCCATTGAAGAAGATTATCACTTTTACTACGAGTGTTTAATGGCTCCTAATGCCCGTTCTGTCTTGGGTGCGATGAAGCGCATGGCAGACTTGGGAGAAATTACCACAATCGCCACCGGCCACGGCCCCTTGCTGCGTCATAACTTAGTAGAACTCACCGGACGTTACCGGCAGTGGAGTCAAGCGCAAGCCAAAGCAGAAACCACGGTTGCTGTCTTTTACTTCTCAGATTATGGCTATAGCGATCGCCTCAGCCAAGCAATCGCTTATGGGATCACCAAAACCGGCGTTGCCGTAGAAATGATGGATCTCAAATTTGCCGAACCTCAAGAAGCCAGGGAACTTGTCAGTCAGGCAGCTGGTATCGTGATCGGCGCACCCCCAACCAGTGGCTTTGGTGCTACTACTGCCGAAGCTGCGATTAGTACCATTTTGGCAGCCGTTACTAACAAGCAAAGCATTGGTTTGTTTGAATCTGGCGGTGGAGATGATCTATCGATTTATCCCCTGCGGAGTAAGTTCTTGGAGTTGGGTTTAAAAGAAGCATTTCCCAACATTCTAATTAAAGAAACGCCGACAGAAGGAACTTATAAACTGTGCGATGAAGCCGGCACCGACTTGGGACAATGGCTCACTCGCGATAAAGCTATCAAGCAGATGAAGTCCCTCGATAATGAACTTGATAAAGCCTTGGGGCGCATCAGCGGCGGGCTTTACATTATCACTGCCAAAAAAGCGGATGCCAGCAGTGCTATGTTAGCCTCCTGGGTTGCTCAAGCAAGTTTCAAGCCCTTCGGTTTAACGATTGCCGTTGCTAAAGATCGGGCAATTGAAGCGTTGATGCACGTCGGTGATCGCTTCGTTCTTAACGTACTGGAAGAAGGCAAGTATCAAGCGCTGATGAAGCATTTTCTCAAGCGTTTTCCCCCTGGTGCTGATCGGTTTGCCGGCGTGAATACCCAGTCGGCTAGCAATGATTGCCCAATTTTAACTGACGCGGTCGCCTATCTCGAATGTCAAGTTGCCAGCCGCATGGAGTGTTCAGATCACTGGATTGTTTACGCAACAATTGATACGGGTCGTGTGTCCAATCCTGATGCGCTGCCGGCAGTTCACCACCGGAAAGTTGGCAATCACTACTAACTTTTTGCAACCCAAAGGAACACAAAGGTTGCCCCCAATTAGTCAGTGATATTCAGCCAATGGAGATCCCCCCAGCCCCCTTTAATAAGGGGGCTAGGGGAATCGAGCTTTATCCAAGAAATATTAGCTTTTGCGAACCTTTGCGGTTTTAGCCTTTAAATAAACTTACCCAACTTCATCTATGACACCCG
Organism: Microcoleus sp. FACHB-672; assembly: GCF_014695725.1. NCBI lineage: Bacteria > Bacillati > Cyanobacteriota > Cyanophyceae > Oscillatoriales > Microcoleaceae > Microcoleus > Microcoleus sp. FACHB-672. Next base: position 2,379 of record NZ_JACJOU010000006.1, read on the forward strand.
CAAAACCTCGTGATGTTCAAGTTCTCGCAACCGGCGAAGATACCAGAGTGCTACGTTCGCGTACCTGGGAAAGACTTAAATTTGAAGTTGAATATTCACTTCAACGAGGCACAACGGCAAATTCTTTCTTAATTGAAGCGGAAAAAACCGCTTTAATTGACCCGCCGGGTGAATCGTTTACTGAAATTTATTTATCGGCGTTGCAACAGCGCCTTGATTTGAAAAAGCTGGATTATGTAATTTTAGGACACGTCAATCCTAATCGGGGCGCAACGCTGACAGCTTTGCTAAAATTAGCCCCTCAAATTACATTTGTTTGCTCAAATCCCGCTGCGATCGCTTTGCGTGCTGCTTTACCAGATCAAACCTTGAATATCAGGGTTGTGCGGGGGGAAGAAACTTTAGATTTAGGAAAAGGGCATGAGTTGAAATTTATTACGACTCCGAGTCCACGCTGGCCTGATGGACTGTGTACTTACGACCCGAAAACGCAAATTCTCTACACAGATAAGTTATTTGGGGCGCACGTTTGCGGCGATCAGGTGTTTGATGAAGGGTGGAAAATATATAGTGAAGACCGGCGCTTTTATTTCGACTGTCTCCACGCTGCACAGGCGCGTCAGGTAGAAAGTGCTTTAGATAAAATTGCAGATTTGCCAGTGCGATTTTATGCCCCATCTCATGGCCCTTTGGTGCGCTATGGATTGACGGAACTTACCCATCTTTACCGGCAGTGGAGTCAAGATCAAAAATCTACAGACTTGACAGTTGCCCTGCTTTATGCATCTGCCTATGGCAACACGGCAACGTTAGCGCAAGCAATTGCAAAGGGCATAACCAAAGCAGGCGTGGGCGTAGAATTAATTAATTGCGAAGCAGTTGAGCCGGCAGAAATCCAAGAATCTATCGAAAAATGTGCTGGATTTATTATCGGTTCTCCTACACTTGGCGGTCACGCCCCAACTCAAATTCAAACCGCTTTGGGGGTTGTGCTTTCTAACGCAACGAAGACTAAATTAGCCGGCGTTTTTGGTTCCTACGGCTGGAGTGGTGAAGCGATTGATTTGTTAGAAAGCAAATTACAAGATGCTGGTTATAAGCTCGGTTTTGAACCAATTCGGGTGAAATTTAAACCCACCGATGTCACGTTACAACAATGCGAAGAAGCGGGAACAGATTTTGCTCAAGCCTTGATAAAATCCCAAAAACTTCGCGCACCGAAACAGTCCGTAAACGCTGCCCAATCGGATCGTACCGCGCAAGCAGTCGGTCGTCTTGTGGGTTCGCTTTGTGTCGTGGCAGCCAAGCGGGGAGAAGTAACGAGTGGAATGCTCGCTTCTTGGGTATCTCAAGCAACGTTTAATCCCCCTGGGTTAACGGTTGCGGTTGCTAAAGATCGCGCGATTGAATCTTTGATGCACAAGGGAGACAAATTTGTTTTAAATATCTTGGCTGAAGGGAAGCAATTGCGGAAACATTTTATGAAGTCTTTTGCACCGGGAGAAGACCGATTTGCCGGCTTAGAAACAAAAGAAGCTCACAACGGTTGTCCTATTTTAGACGGCGCTCTTGCTTATTTAGAATGCACTGTAGATAATCGCATGGAATGTGGGGATCACTGGCTGGTTTATGCGGTGGTTGAAAATGGTCAGGTGCAGCAACCTGCCGGCATGACAGCGGTGCAGCAGCGCAAAACAGGAAGCCATTATTAGGGGCAAGGCTTCGCCAACCTAAAGGTAGGGGGATAGGGCATGGGGCATGGGGAAGAGGGAAAGAATACTTAATCTTTATAGTGCCTCATCCCTCGTCCCCTCGTCTCTAGTAGTTTACAGCCGGCGAAATTCATTTTGCAATGCTCGATAGCGCGGATAACGTTGGCGAATAGCGTTAATATAATCTCGCCCGGTTTCTGGCGCTTTCAAAATGTCTTGATAAATCGATTTAATCGCGCCGGCATGACGGGCAGCCGTTCGATAGTGTTCGCGGCTTTGCAAGTCAATATAATGCTGCACTAGCTGCTCGTAAATCTTTAGGGATGCTTGGGGATAATGTTCTTTGACCCCTTCGGCAACTAAAACCTGCAACCGTTCAGCATGAAGGTGCCGATGTGCCAGTTGAATCGCGGCTTCCCAATCACTTTCAAATAAATAAATTTCCGCTAGCGTTTCAGGATTTCGCTTAGCAAATTCTAGTAGTTGGGGCTGTAATTCCTGCCACTGGTTTGCGGAAGCAGCAGTTTTAACTTGTTCGTACAAGTCCAGATTAACCCCACTATATTCTGCGGTTGCTATCAAAATGCGACAGAGGTTTTCGTGGTCGTGTTTTAGTGCGTAGTAATCTGCTAAAGTCCCTAATAATTCGCTGGGCTTAACCGATGAACCTAAGAATAAGATATCAAAACTATATCTCGGTTCGCGCCGTTTTTGAAGTAAAGAGGAAGCCCCACTTTCTAAAATAGCAATGTATTTTTGCTTGTCTTGTTTTTCCAGCCAGTAGTGAGCCAATTCTAAATACTGCTCTTCGGTTTTTAAATTCGCTTGTCGAATCCGCAGATAATTTTCTTCATCGCCTAATTTCAAGTAATAACCGGCACTTAACTCATTCGCTCTAGCATAATCACTGGTTTCTAATTGAGCCAGCAAATAGTGATAATCTTTCGTGCCGGCACTCAGGGTTGAAATTGCCTTTTCAATGGCATCACTCACCTCTCCATAACCGCACATCCGCCAGGTGAGAGCATTCACTAACGCATCAAAATAAGGCTGCTTTTCCTGATGAGATAAAGCACTTTGTCTGACTGCTTCAGCATAAAAGTTAATCGCCGCTTCAATTTGCTGCGTCCCCACCGGCACATTTTCATACTCAAATATCTGCTTGCCACAAAGGACAAGATGCCACAAAACCTCTATCCGCTCATTTAAAGGCAGGATTTTTGCGGCTTCAATCATGGGATCGAGTTCGGGATAGCTTTCATCCTCATCATATTCGGGATCTAAATAAGCATATCGAGTTGGAAACGCCGCAAAAAAATTAGAGATTTGCTGCTTGAGTTGCTGCACTTGTTCAGTTTTTCCCGGCTTCGGCGTGTAGCGAATATTCGCTAGCAGGGCGCGACTAAAATCTGGGCTATCGCTGGACAATGTCAAGACCAAATCTAGCAGCTCCTGATGCGACATTGCTGATAAAGTCTGTTTAAGAGCACCCGGTTTATACATATCAATCATGAGTCAACTCCGTTTGTTCACGTTTCCTGACAAATCAGACATTTAAGCGACGTTGCTGCCAAGAATGTCGATCTGATCTCTTGTGGCGACTGAAAGCGGCGAGTCTCACTCGCACATCAATGAACCTCGCCCACCACAAGCGTTTTGCCTGTCACGCGAGTTTCCATTTTAAAGCCCCTTTTCAGCGGGCTTTATTGACACAACCTCAATTTTTAATCGCCTGAGCGTTGTGCGGGTTTGTTGATCGTAAAGTAGCTGTCTGTTTATTGCAATCTATTATGCAAATAATGAATAGTATTAATGCATAATATCTACTTAGCCGGCATTGCCAATTATATTAAGTTGTAAATAGCGAATCATAAACTGCTGAGTAAAGAATCGCTTATCTTTTGGTAGATAACAGAAATTGTAATTAACCGAGGTCATCTAGAAAAAGCATAGAAAATCTTTGTCTTATCAATTTTTCCTGACAGTTTAAATAGTCTTAAATCTCCTAATTTCTAGATTATGACCGATTCAAAATCATTTTTATAGATAAAAAACTTATTTAATTTACTCTTTATTTCGGTTCAGAACTCACAGAATTTTCAACAGATGAGAGATGTTTTGGGGAGAAAATTGAGCGCCCTGCGATACTTTGAAAATAAAGGGTGCCGGCGGTAACAAGAAACAGAATATAACCAGCAGCTTGGGCGAGATAAAGCTTTGCTCGATAGCCGAATAAAGCTTTAAGAACAACACCGGGAAACTGGTTATCGGGCAATACATTCGTAAAATTCCAAAAAATCGGCCCTAGAATACAAGAAGGAGAACCCGCAAAGCAAAGGTTAGAAAATTGCGGTTGTAGCTGAGATAAAATACTGCCGGCAGCGTCAAATTTTTTCAGGGCGGAAATCACTAAGCCAGAAACAATAAGGAGGAGAAAAACGCCCATGATTTGGAAAAACCGGCGAATATTAATTTTGACGCCCCATTTAAACAACAGCACGCCAATACCGGCAGCCCCAGCCAAGCCGGCAAGCGAACCCAATGCCGGCATCAAGCCTTGCTGAAATTTAGCCACGATAAACAAAACGGTTTCAAAGCCTTCTCTTAAAACGGCGATGAAAATTAAGCCAAAAACCCCCCAGCCGGCTGCGGCAGTCTCTTGTTGCAAGGCAGCACTCACAGCCCCTTCAACTTCAGCTTTGAGAGATTTTGCCTGCTGAGTCATCCAAATCAGCATCCAACTAAGCATAGCAATCGCTACGACACTGAAACCGCCCTCCAACAAAGGTTCAACTACCGGCGCATAAGTCCAGTTGGAAGTGCGGAGGGTTTGCATTCCCCAACTGAACAAAATTCCTATCAACGCACTCGCAACAATTCCCGCAAGAATGCCGGCAAATACCCAAGAATTCAGCCGGCTGGCATTCGCTTTTTTCAAACAAGCCAGCACAATTCCCACCACTAAGGCAGCTTCAACACCTTCCCGCAGGGTGATGACAAAAGTAGGCAGGGCAGCACTAAAATCCATCGCTGTTTTGAGATTAAATGGCTATTGGCTAATCGCAAGAAATTCACTCACGATTAGCCGCGAATTGTGGCTGCATCTCAAATTTGTCACAATATTGGAGTGGGAGCATCTTGCTCCCTAATATGACAACACGCGGGCAAGATTCCCGCACTCCAAATTTACAAAAATGGGATGCTCCCGCGAATTGTTCACACTTAACTGTAATCGCGCAACATCTTTTTAATTTCAATATTGTGCATTTCTTCTGTGCCAATTTGCGTGCGAGCAAATTCTTCCAGATAAACGCTAGCATCCTCAACCGTATGGAGCAAGTCTTTATACATCTCCAAGGCTTTTCTCTCATGGTTGAGGCTTTCTTCCAAAATATCGCGCACAGCGTGTTTGTAGCTTTCCTCCATCGGTGCGATTCGCAGACTGGGATGCCCTTCTAAGCCGGTGAGAATTTCCCCCACCTGTTGCGCGTGAATTAAAGACTCAGAGGCTTGAGCCTTAAAAAAGTCTACAATCGGTATCCGATTTGGCCCTGTCACCATGAGGGAATAGTGGGTGTAGCGCACAACCCCTGCTAATTCAAATTCCATGATGGTATTTAGCAGGCTGATGGTTTTCTTTACGTCCAGCTCTTTCATTCGTTGTTTAGTGTCAGTGTTAAACACAGGATAACGGATACTGGATAAAGAATGAAGCCACAAATAGGAGATTTTTCTCGCTTAAATCTCCTATATGGTTTAATCGCGCTGAGAGCTTACAGATTCTTTCGCAGATTGCCGGCTTTTTAAGAAGGGGAAGAAGACACGATCGGCTAAGCTTTGGAAATAAATCCCGCCTATGGTAATTATAAATATCCCGTAACCCAGTGCTTGCACTAAAAACAGTTTGTCGGTATAGCCGAACAGAGCATTAAACAAAAGACCGGGAAAGCGATCTTCGGGTAAGATTTTAGTTGTATTCCAGACGATAGGGCCGAGAACGCAAGAGTGGACCTTGGCAAACCGTTCGTAATAAAAACAGAGGGATTGAGATTTGCGATCCATCTGTGCTAAGGCGTTAATGGCTGTGTCAAAATGTCCGAGGGAGGAAACAACCAGGCCGGCTACAATTAGCAGCAATAAGATGCCCATGTAGCGGAAAAATTGGCGGATATTGATTTTGACGCCCCATTTGAATAGCAAAACGCCAATTCCTGCCGCAACGCCTAACCCAACAAGCGCACCTAAAGCCGGAATAAAACCTTGTTGAAATTTTGCAACAACAAACAAAACCGTTTCAAAGCCTTCTCTTAAAACGGCAATGAAAATTAAGCTAAAAACCCCCCAACCGGCACGGCTATTGTTTTGAAGCGCAGCACTCACTGCGCCTTCTACTTGGGCTTTCATAAACCGCGCTTGCTTGGTCATCCACACCAACATCCAGCTGAGCATGATAATTGCTAGAACGCTGAATACGCCCTCTAGCAACGGCTCAATAATCGGTGCATATTGCTGGTTGGCAGTGCCTAAAGCTTGAATCATCACGCCAAACAGCAACCCCACCAGCGCACTCGCAACAATTCCTGCGATGACGCCGGCATAAACCCAAGGATTTAACTGGCTTGCTTTTGCTTTTTTCAAACAAGCCAGGACAATGCCCACTACGAGAGCAGCTTCAACCCCTTCTCGTAGGGTGATGACAAATGTAGGTAAAGCAGAACTAAAATCCATGATTTAGAAGGTTATTTCACCACTTTTTGGCTGTTCTGCCCAATGGTTGCAATCAATTGAGAAACCTGTTCTGGGGTTTTCACCGGCGCTGCGGGTGCAGTGACAGAAGGCCAAGCTTTTGTGAGTTCACTCAAGCTAGTTTGAATCTGTTTATGAGCATCTGGGTTTTCTTTAGCCACTTGCTCAGAAATATTTTTATACAGCGTATTGGCATAGTTCACAAAGCCGCGAGAATCTTGATACTCAATATCGGCGGTAATTTTATTATTAGCAACTGCTGCTCCATATTCAGCATCAGCCGCTTCTAACAATCCATTGATGACTTGCAACACAAATTTAGGAGATGTGCGTTGCGCTTCTGGAAGTCCCTCAATTGCTCCATCTACCGCTTGCATGGAAGTCTCAAAATTCGCTCCAACTTTTTCATTCTTAGGATTTGATTTGAGTTGATCTTGCAACCCAATTAAAGTTGTTTTAAATTCTTTAACGTTGCGTTCTTGCAGTTGTTCTTCCACATCCACGTAAATTTCTTCAACGGGGTGGCCGATATGAGGTTCGGCTTGTTCGGGTTTTTGTTGATCTAAAAGTTCTTTGGCAACGATCAGGTGTCCTTTCATTAGACCTAATTTGGTCATATAATCGACATCTTTCGCTTCGCCGGTGAGAACAATATCTTCAATGGTGACCTGATCTTTAATTTGGTCAAATTGTTGCTGATTAATGACTTTTTTAGAAACTAAGTCCTCTGGAGAACCATAAGGACGACTCGCTTGAATTTTATTAGACAGCGCCGGCACACCTAGTTGCGCTTCAAATTTATCTAACTCAGACAGAATAGCGGTGTTAATGTTAACTTTCTTCTTGCCGCCGGCATGACCACTGTGATCCGTTGTTTCCGTATTCGTTGCGGCAGTTGTTGCTGCCGGCGTTGTTTCAGTCGCGGTGTTATTAGTGGTATTAGCATCATTACAACCGACAAGCGTTACTAAGCCGGCAGTTGCAACAGTCAGAAATAAAGAGCGAAAGCCTAACATAGGATTAATTTCACAAAATTTACACGAACTTGCAAAAAAGGCTTCTAACAGCAGGATGATATAGAACCTTTGCGGAATTCATTCTCTAGCTAGTGAGAAATTTTGTCAACTGATACCTGCAAATTCCCAAAAACCCGCAACTAAGCCGGTTTAATCACCTCAAACTGCCCCATACAGCCGTGTTCAGCCATCGCATCCTGGTGAGGGTGAAACATAAATTTCCCTGGATATTTAAACGAGAACTCCAGAATGTGCCGTTCAGCTGTGCCCATTGTAATCACATCCGTTTCTTCAGCCGGCGTAAGCGTGCGACCTGTGCGGTAAACCTGAAACATATTGGCGTGTAAGTGAAACGTCGCCGCCACATCAAACTCAATCATGTTCAGCACATACAGCCGAATCAGCTGATTTTGATAAATCGGGATCGGATGGTGGTGGTAATAGTCCGGAATTCCATTAAAGGCGTAAAGTTCATTTTTCTCGTCGTCATTTACGTCATAGCCGGCCATGATCAGCACCATTTCATCAGCAGGTGGGCGATCTGCCGGCGGATCGACAATAAACATCCCATACAAACCTTTATTAATGTGGCGCGTCACCGGCTCAATATGGCAGTGATAAAGATGGACGCCGTAGGGTTCGGCATCAAACTCGTAAATCGTCGCCGCGCCGTGGCGAATCGGTTTCACTCCATCCATTTCTGAGGGGTGAACCCCATGAAAGTGCAGCGAGTGAGAATGTCCCCCCTGATTTAAAAATAGAACCCGCACGCGATCACCTTGCCGCGCCCGCAGAGTTGGCCCAGGTACGCGATTGTTAACATTCCATGTGTTAAACGTTACAGCGCTGTTTAACGCAATCGTAGAGGTGCCGGCAATTAGCTGAAATTCCCGAACCGTTCGCCCATTTACTTTCTTAACAGTCCCCCAGTCAAAATCCCGTAGCATCGCCATTGGGTGCATCGTGTCGTTAATTGCCGGCGCGTTGCTAGGGAGGGGCGGCACTTTCGCCTGGGCCAGTTTTTGGCGCTGACCCAACAGTTGAGGCAACGCAATCGCTGCGCCACTCATCCCGATGCCGGCGATTCCGAATTGCAGCAATCTGCGACGATTTAAAAGGAATGGTTTCCGGTCAAGCATTGGTTGAGTAGGGGAAGGATGGGGTGAAGCTGAGGGTTTGGCGCTGATTTCGTAAGTTAGGATAAATCAGTGTTAATTCAAGCCTCTATTTAAAAATAGTAGCAATAAGCATCTGGTATTTTTGCCATTAAGCCTCTGTATTTGACGGTTATACAAGCCGAGAGAGTTTCTGCTTAAGGCACTTGCTCAATATGCCAGAAGGTAATAAATAAAGCAATTTTAAGCAAAACAGCGGCTTCTGACTTCAGCAGCCGGTGAAAGCTTGGTTTCCAGAAAAATCTGTAATTAGCGGCTCAGTTTTAGACGAAATTGATTTTACAATTAATGAAACTATTTAGCAACTGTGGCGAAAAGCCTGACAAAGCTAAAGTGAATTGTTTATAAGTATTCTCAATAATTTCTTTAGAATTAAGGCGATGTGGCTTAGAAACAGCGACAGACCGTTATTAATAAGCGAGCTGAAGCAAGCAGCAACTGCCGGTAAATACCCCTAGAGGGGATTGTCAAGTTCTCTAAAACCCTGTTAGTTGATTTCTGTAGACTAAATAACCGGAATTTTCAGGATCAGGGAACACTAATGCACATTCCTGATGGTTTTGTTTCTTTGCCCGTTGCAGCCGCAACGGGCATCGCCAGCGCAGCAGCCGTGGCAGTATCTCTGGCACGTTCTCGCGAAGCGTATGGGATTCGACAAGCACCCATTTTGGGTTTAACCACTGCCTTTATCTTTGCCGCCCAGATGATTAATTTTCCCGTTGCGGGGGGCACCAGCGGCCACCTGTTGGGAGGAACCCTAGCCGCCGTGATGCTGGGGAGTCCTTGGGCGGGTACGTTGTGCATCACCACCGTTTTAATCATTCAAGCCATCTTATTTGCCGATGGCGGCGTCACGGCCTTGGGGGCGAACGTGTTGAACATGGGGTTCATTGGCGTCTGGGTGGGCTGGACACTCACGCAAGTCTTGCAACGACTGCTGGGCGGATCGAGAAGCCGGCTGCCCTTAGCTGCCGGGATCGCTGCCGCTGTCAGTGTGGTCGCAGCAGCCGTGTTTTGTGCCATTGAATTGGTGCTTTCCGGCACAGCAGCGTCCAGCTTCGTGATCCCGGCAATGAGTGGCGTTCACATCCTGATTGGAGTGGGCGAAGGTGTGATCACCGGCGGCGTGCTTTCTTACCTAGCAACCGCACGTCCCGACTTGCTACCAGGGGAACAGCCGCAATTAGATAAATGGGTTGTGCCGATTGTCAGCGTTTTGCTCATCGCTGGCGTCCTTTCCCTCGCCGCCTCTGGTTGGCCCGATGGCTTAGAAAAAGTGGCCGAAGACTTAGGTTTTATCGAGTTAGCTGACAATGTGCGAGTGCCGATTCCCACTCCCTTTGCGGATTACGGCATCGAAGGATTAGGGCCGGTGGGTACTAGCATTGCCGGCATTTTGGGAAGTGGTGCGTCCTTTGGGGTGGCTTTTGGACTCGCCCAGCTAGTTAAACCCAAAGATGCGTAAAAGCGAGATAATGGGTCACTCCTTCCCGATTATATTTCGACTGCGGCTGTCGCTGATTGCTGTCATCGGGGCAGCTTTATTAAAAATCGGCACTTGGCCCTTACTCGGCGTCTATGGCGCATTTGCGCTTTTGTGGGCGTTCGTGTTGCGGACGCCATTGAAAGCCCTCACCCAATTGCTGGGGGCAGAATTAATCTTCCTCAGCTTAATGGCGTTGCCCTTGGGTTGGGAACGCGCTAGTTATTTGCTCGTTCGTTCCCTGATTTGTCTGCTGATCGTCAATAGCTTTTTATTAAGTTTGCCGCCTCACAGTTTTGGAATTGCACTGAAAGGCTTACCCCTACCGGCAGGTTTGCAGCAAAGTGTACTTTTAGCGGGACAATATCTAGAAATTTTGCTCTCAGAAGTCACCCGGATGCAACGCGCCGCCCAGTGTCGCGGATTATCTGGCCCTGCCGGCTGGTTGCGCTACGCCAGCGCTGCTATGATCGGGGCGCTTTATATCCGCACCCTCGACCGTGCAGAACGCGTTTATGGTGCAATGCTTTCTCGTGGCTATCAGGGCGAACTGCCGGTTGATGCCAAACCCACACCCAAAGAACTTGCCGGTTTATTAGGGGCTGCCTCCATTGCCGGTGGATTAACTTTAGCTTCTTACTTAAAATTTTGAGTTTCCCAACTTCCTATCCCCAAACTCCAACTGCTCATTCTCGCGAGGCCGGCCTTGTTGTTAAGGATTTAGTCTTTGCTTATCCCAAACAAGAGCCGGTTTTGCGTAGCGTTTCTTTTACCCTCAATCAAGGTGAGCGAGTCGCGCTTCTCGGCCCGACAGGTTGTGGAAAAAGCACTTTATTAGACCATTTAATTGGTTTAAAACAAGCTAAATCGGGTGAAATTTGGATTCAAGGAACGCGCCTAGAACCGGCAACCTTGCCCCAAGTGCGCCGGCAAGTTGGTTTTTGTTTTCAAGACGCGAATGATCAGCTATTCATGCCAACTATTTTAGAAGACATTACTTTCGGGCCACGCAACTACGGAGTGCCGCCGGCAATTGCGGTTGATAAAGCCCGTCAGTTGTTGGCAGAATTTGGTTTAGAAGCCTGTGCAAATCGTTCTGCACACGAACTTTCTGGCGGTCAAAAACGCTTAGCGGCACTTGCTGCAATTCTGGCATTAGAACCTTCCGTTTTAATTTTAGATGAACCCACAACCGGCCTTGATCCGGCGTGGCGGCGTCACTTAGCAAAGGTGCTATGTCAGCTGCCGGTGCAGGTGCTTTTAATTGCTTCCCATGATTTAAATTGGATTCGCAAAACAACTGACAGGGCGATGGTGATGGGTCAAGGTGAGATTAAGCTAGACCGGCCCACTCAGGAATTATTGCAAGATGGGGCGACCCTTGAGGCTTACGGGCTGCCGGTGGATTATTAAATAACCTGACTTCGGGATAAGGAAGGGACAAGCGAGTCAGCTAAAAGTTATCACACAACAGCAATACTTGCTCGTCCCATGCTTAGTCTAGAAGAACTATTTTGCTCTGTCGATGATTTGCGCCCTTCTTTTTGAACCTGTGTGGCATAAACAACTGATGGGGGATGGACTAATCCCTCTTTTGTTACTTCAGGGAGAGTAAAATAAGAACAGCATTCCCAAACCCATGAGCGATGATGGTTACAGCCCGTCGTCCAGCCTCTCCCACGCTCAAGTTCATCGATGAATATTGTCAAAACTATCAAGACTTGTTTTCTCAAGTGAGAAATTATGAAGCATTTAAGCTCTTACATCTAGGACTACTATCAGAACTGCCTCGCAAATCCTTACCTAAAATAGCGAGAGCTGTGGGATTATCCAATAGTCAATCCCTACACCATTTTTTAAGGGATTCAACCTGGTCAAGTCCAGCTTTAACACAGAGGCGGTTGCAGCTGATTCTTCAATTAATAGGAGAGACAGAAATTATCTTATGTATTGATGAAACCAGAGATGAGAAAAAAGGCCAAGCAACAGACTATGTAGCTAAACAGTACCTTGGCAATTTAGGGAAGACAGAAAGAGGGATTGTATCCGTTAATGCTTATGGGTTAGTGGACACAATCACTTATTCGTTGCTGTTTAAGAATTTCAAACCCAGAGCCTGCTTAAAGCCGGGGGATACTTATAAAAGTAAACCCCAGTTAGCCAGAGAAATCATCTGTGAACTCAAAGCACTGGGATTTCGCATAAAACTCGTTTTAGCCGTTGGATTGAATACGGCTTTAAACAAGTCAAGAACCAGCTAGGATGGGCTGATTATCGCTTGACAGATTATGCCAGTATCTAACGCTGGTGGGAACTGGTTTTTAGTGCTTACTTCCTAGTCAGTCTAAAGACCTAGAATTTTCAAACTTTGGCGGATGAACCTCTCTGTTCTCAATCGACTCAGTTAACCGCTCCATCTCAGTTGATTGCCAAATTTCGACAACATCGTTGGTGGGAGCATGGCACAACTTGGAAGAGTGCACTCAACAATATCAGATTAATCATTCAGCCCTTCCTTTTTTACTGTTTAATCTCTCCTTGGTTAGAGGTCTTTTAGGCGAATTCCGGCAAATTTTGGACACTTTTCCCGCTTGTTCTACACCTTTTTGGACTACCTATTCCGTTGTTGCCTAACTTTTACTCTCTCTCAAGTAACAAAAGAGGGAGAACTTTCTGCGTCGGTCTTCACAGATTATTCAAGTTGTAAAGACTCGCGCTATTGTTTCTAATTTTACTGTTTTTTGGGCTTGAATCATGTTGATTAGAAGCAGCAATTTTAGGAGCTAGGCGCGACCCAGTTGCTTCTCGGGATGCTCGTGATAGAATTGAATTGTAGCGTTTCTCATAATTGTGAGATACACTTGGATTCAAGTTTATCCATTATAAAAATCAGTGATGAAACCTTACTCAATAGAGTTTCGCTAAAAAATCATTGAAGTTTATAAACAAGGAAATATTTCGATTAGGAAGCTCGCTCAACGTTTTTGTGTAGCCCCAAGTTTTATTCAAAAATTACTCAAACAATATAAAGAAACGGGAAATATTCATCCTCGCCTTCCAGGAAGAAGTCCTGCACCTAAGCTTAAGGAAGAGCAATTAATTGATTTAATAGAAATCATCGAGACCCATAATGATGCCACCCTTGTAGAACTTTGTGACTTGCTAGAAGAGAAGGTTCAAGTTAAAGTGAGTCGAGCCGCAAAAGAGAAGGAAAAAGTTCAAACACAGCGACTCGAATTTTGGTCAGTTATCAGAAATATCCGAGTAGAAGACCTAATTTTTCTGGACGAAGCCGGAATGAAACTAGCAATGGTTAGGCTCTATGCTATAGCTTTAAAAGGAAAAAGATCCAGAGGTAAAAAGGCCCAAAAAAGAGACAGGAATATTTCTTTAATTTCGGCGATATCAGTTAAAGAAGTGCTAGTATTAGAAAATATTTATGGGGCAGTAGATGGCGCGACGTTTGAAGCTTTTATCTTTCTCAAGTTAATTCCTAAGCTCGGGAAAAATGCCTGTGTTGTCATGGATAATGCTAAAATCTATTATGGGTAAATGGTCAGAGAACTTATTGAACAAGCCGGAGTAAGACTGATTTATTTACCTCCTTATTCACCAGAATTCTCCCCTATTGAAAATTTTTGGTTAAAAGTTAAAGCCCTCTTGAAAAAGACAGCAGCGAGAACTTACAAAGATTTAATTGAGGCTATCGTTAATGCAAGGTTTCAGCTTTCTTGTTACCCCCCCCCCAGCAAGTAGAGATAGAGTTTTGCTTCTACAACACCAAGACCCTAACTTAAATCATCTAGTAAATCAGCCATTACTTCAATCGGCTCCCTCTTCGATTCAACCTTTACTTCGATTCAGTTCTGCGGCTATAGAAGCCAATGTTTTAACGGCTTTTTCCATTGGTGACCGGCTTACAATTACCAGTATTTCCCCAATCTCTGTGTCTATGGCTTTTAACATTAGTTGCTGTGGCTCGTCAATCAGCAGTACCCGATTTGGTTCCAATCGCATGAGTTCCGCTGACCCCAGCCACTGATAAGGAAACACCACGACTAATCCTCCGCTGGAATCAATCAGTCAAGTGGTTAGATAGAGAGGGCTAGAATCCTGGTTTGTGACCGGACAGTAAAACACTTGGTTAAGTGGTAAATTTTTTAAATAAGTTTGTTCTCATTCCTGACGATTACTTCTGCCTTGAGCCGTAGAAGTCCTGGTAAGAATGGGAATTTGAACGGGTAAATTGGCATTTGAATGAGAGTTCGCGGCAACTTGGTTGAGACCGGCTTGATTAGCAACAGTCGCAACAATCACGCCAGTCCTGAGGCGTACAGAGCAGAATGGTTAGAAATCTTTTCATTTTAATAGCCTTCCTGTGTGTTCTACTGGGCTATATCTTCACTCAGGCTGAGGATATGTATTTTTTAATCCAGAACGGGGTATCTCATATCTTGCGACAGACTGAAGTCATGTCTTTGTCAATCATGATATGACAGAGTTATCGAGCGTATTGAGCAATTTTTGAATTCGTGTCTCACCGGCAAGGAAACTTTTCATGAAGGAATTGGAGGGCCAAACAGCCTCACAAACGGCGGACGAGGCAGCAGTTGAGCGAGGCATTGCTGAAGCCGACGAACACTTGCTTGAGCTTGTGCGGGGACTCGATGCCATTGTGTGGGAAATGGATGCTGCCACATGGAAGTTTACCTTCGTCAGTGATCGCGCCGAAGTAATTCTTGGCTACCCTATCAGTCAGTGGGATGAGGAACCTAATTTCTGGCAAAACCGGCTCCTCCATCCAGAAGATCGCAACGGGTGCGTTGAGTTGTTTATGTGCGCCATCAGTGAAGGGCTAGATCGCCAATTTCAATACCGGGCAATTGCCGCTGATGGGCGCACTGTCTGGCTCAAAGATTGCCTGCAAGTTGTGCGCGACAAAAGCGGATGCGTCAAGCTACTGCGCGGCGTTGCGGTTGATATTACCCAAGAAAAACTCACTGAAGAAGAAAATCAGCAACTTTTGCAAGAACGCTATGCGCGGGTTGAAGTTGAGAAGGTGCAAGAAGCCCTTCACAAAAGTGAGGAACGCTATCGTTGTCTCGTTGAAGCGATCTCTCAAATTATCTGGGATACCTCAGCCGAGGGTGAATTCGTTAACCCGCAGCCTGGTTGGAGTGCTTTCACCGGCCTAAGTTTTGAGGAGTCGAAAGGCTGGGGGTGGCTCAATGCCATTCACCCGGACGATCAAGCGCACACTGCCGCCATGTGGTCTGCTTCCCTTGCCAACCGCACCTTCTACGAAGTCGAGCAGCGGCTACGACGTTACGATGGCGAATACCGAGATATGAGCGTGCGGGCAGTGCCGGTGTTGGAACCCGACGGTAGTGTTCGAGAGTGGGTTGGGGTTCACACCGATATTACTGACCGCAAACGCGCTGAAAACGCCCTCAAGGAAAGTGAACACCGTTACGCACAGATCCTTGATTCATTGCAAGATATGGTGTTTTGTAAAGCTCCCAACTCCGTCATTGTCTACGCCAATAAAGCTGCTTGCAACTACTATGGAATGACTCAGGAGGAGCTTCGCGGCATCACAGACGTACCTTTCAATGAACTCGATTATACGCAGCAAGACCTTAAAGACGACTTGCAAGTTTTCACAACCGGCCAGCCGGTTGAAATTTTAGAAGAACCCAACGTTCGCGCAGATGGGCAAACACGTTTCTTCCACACAATTAAATGTCCTATCTTTGATACAAACGGCAATGTTGTTGAAATTGTAGGCGTTTCTCGCGACATCACCGAACGCAAGCAAGAAGGGGAGGTGCGAGATCGAGCTTTAGCTGAAGCCGAAGCAGCACGTGCTGATTTGCAACGGGTTTTTATGCAAGCACCGGCAGCGATTGCAACCACCCGTGGGCCAACCCATATTACTGAAACGATTAACCCGTTATATATGCAGATTTTGGGTAATCGCAATATCATTGGAAAGCCGGCTCGTGAGGCATTTCCAGACTTGGAAGGGCAAGGTTTCTTCGAGTTATTAGATCAAGTTTATACCACTGGAATCGCCTTTGTCGGCAACGAGATGCCGGCATTTTTCGACCGTAAAGGGGATGGGGTTTTAGAAGAAAGCTTTTGGAATTTTGTCTACCAGCCCTTATTCGATGCTAACAATCAAGTTTATGGCATTATGGCCCACGCCGTAGAAGTTACTGACCAAGTACGAGCTAGACAAGAAATTGAGAAAAAGGCAGAAGAACTTGCTAGTCTGAGCGAAGCCTTAGAGCGTAGCAATCAAGAATTAGAGCAGTTTGCTTATGTCACTTCTCATGATTTAAAAGCGCCCCTGCGAGGCATTGCAAGTTTATCGGAATGGATAGAAGAAGACCTGGCAGAACATCTCACTAAAGAATCCCGCGAACACATGATTTTGCTGCGCGGGCGAGTTCACCGCATGGAAGCTTTGATTGAGGGAATTTTGCTGTATTCCCGGGCCGGTCGTCTGCAAGTTTTAGAAACAGTAAATGTTAAGACTTTGTTATCTGGAGTGATAGATTTGTTGGCACCACCTCCTGAAGCAAAGATTATCGTTGAGCCGGAAATGCCTATACTAAAAACTGAGCGTGTGCCATTGCAGCAAGTATTTTTGAATTTAATTCACAATGCGCTCAAGCACTCACGAAAACATGATATTTGTGTGCGAGTGGGAGGACGCAAAGTTGGAAAATGTTATGAGTTCTGTGTGTCTGATAATGGCCCTGGAATTGCGCCTGAGTACCATCAAAAAATTTGGGTAATCTTTCAAAGGCTGGAATCGCGAGATAAGCACGAAGGCACCGGCATCGGTCTTTCGGTGGTGAAGAAAATTATTGAAAGCCGAGGCGGCAAGGTTTGGATTAAGTCTGAAGCAGGTGCCGGCGCAACTTTCTATTTTACATGGCCTAAAGATTTATCCGGAAAATTATAATTTGTTGAGAGTTTATAAAAAGTAAAATACGCTTCAATTTTTAGGCAGAGTCTTGGTGAGGGTTATCTTTCATCATTTCCCGAATATCATCAAGCGGTGATTCGGGTTCATCTGGATAAAATATTAGAACTAATTTAATTTTACTTTGCCTTTACGCCATTTTGAAGCACCCAATTTTAGTAATTCACAAGGCACTCCTTCATTTAGGAATTTTCGCGAACCTCCTATGGCATAATCAGCGAAAACTTTTTGTAAAGATTGAAGGAAGTCATAAATTTTAAACATAGGATAGGAATGACATTGAGCCATATCTTTTTTATCAAATAAATTTAAAACATCATCTTTATTATTTTCATTTAACACTTCAAATTCATCATTTATGTTAATTTCCAGCAGTTTTAGTTAAAATTGATAAAAACATTGTACTATAAAAAAATGAACTTCTTTATTGGGTGCGCGGTTTGGGCTTATAAAGGCTGGATGGGAGAACTTTATCCACCGGCATCTAAACCAAAAGAATTTTTGCAACTTTATAGCCGGCGATTTACAACGGTTGAAGGCAACACTACATTTTACGCCATTCCAGATAAAGAAACTGTTGCACGGTGGAGAGCAGAAACACCGAAAGGTTTTGAATTTTGTCTCAAATTGCCGCGAGATTTAACGCATAACGGTTTGTTGCAATCTTCGATACCGGCAGCTTTAAAATTTTTAGAGCAAATGCAAGAATTGGGCGATCATCTCGGCCCGATATTTGCCCAACTTCCCCCTAGCTACAGCCCAGAA
The DNA here is from genome assembly GCF_014695725.1 of Microcoleus sp. FACHB-672. Classification (NCBI taxonomy): domain Bacteria; kingdom Bacillati; phylum Cyanobacteriota; class Cyanophyceae; order Oscillatoriales; family Microcoleaceae; genus Microcoleus; species Microcoleus sp. FACHB-672. The sequence goes on from NZ_JACJOU010000006.1 coordinate 20,270, forward strand.
TTACTCGACGATCTCACCGGCTTTCTCGAAGCTTGGCCGCGAAATGCGCCCTTAGCCCTAGAAGTGCGCCATGCTGACTGGTTCAAAGAACCCCACATCAGCAGATTAAATGCAGTTTTGCAAGAGTTAGGCGTTGGGCGAGTATTGCTCGATACTAGACCTGTTTATAGCAGTCCAGAGGACGCCCAGTTGCATTTATACCGGCGCAAACCCCAACTGCCGGTGCAACCGACGATCACAGCACCCTTCAGCCTGATCCGCTTCATCAGCCATCCCAGCCGGCAGCACAACGAAGCATTTTTAGAGGAATGGGTTTCTCTCGTTGATGGATACTTGCGTCAAGGCATCCGTGTTTATTTCTTTGTCCACTGCCCAGTTGATGAAAAATCACCTGGAACTGCGCGGTATTTCCAACAGTTACTTGAACAGCAGAATGCGCCGGTGCCGGCACTTCCTTGGGACACGATTGAGCAGACACCGACTCAGTTAAATTTGTTTTGAAGTTGTATTAGAGGGGCATTGGGCATGGGGGATTGGGCATTGGGCATGGGGCACTGGAAAACTCAGAACTCCATCTCCCCACTCAAAACTCAAAACTCCTCATTCCTCACTCAGAACTCAGAACTCAGGACTCAGGACTTAGGACTTAATCGCGCCGGCAGCAAAAACAAAAAAACGCCCCCAAAAGAGTGGGCGTTCCAGTTTTTTTTGTCACAATCAGGATGCATGAGATTAAATTACCATGCTGGGGGGTATGACCCCTCATTGTTTTACAAAGTGTGATATTTCGCCATAGTCCGAAACAAAAAAAATACATTTCTAGCAGTATTTTTCTGGCCGGCAGCCCGAAAAAGCTAGTTTAGAGCAGTTCAACAAGACCCGTCGATCCGTCAATTCGCACCGTCTGCCCGTCGTGTAACAGATGGGTTGCATTGTGAATATCCATCACCGCAGGAATGCCATATTCACGGGCAACAATCGCACCGTGAGAAAGACGCCCTCCCACTTCAGCAATCAAGCCGCCGGCACGCGCTAAAACAGGTGCCCAACCAGAATCGGTGTAAGGCACGACTAAAATTGTCTGCCGGTTAATCTCTGGAATTGCCTGCAACCCGCGCAAAACTTTGACTCTGCCCTCTATTTGCCCTGGACTGGCACCAATGCCTTGCAGCCTAGATTTAGGCTTTTGCGCTGTAAATAGTGGCTGGAGGCGAGGCGCGTTGCCATAAACCACTCGCGCCACAGTTAATTGCCGGTGTTGTTCGAGTTGAGATCGCCGGTGGCTAATTAACTGAGGTAGTCGGTTAATGATTTGCGGATTGCCGGCAACGATCTGGCGAACCTCATCAAACTCCAAAAAGAAAATATCCCCAGCTTCAGAAAGTAACCCTGACTGCAACCACAGCGTCTCCAACGCAACAAAATTCCATCGCAACTGTGCCAATAACTGACTGTAAACTTCTGTCACCCGTCCTTTCAAATTAACGCGACGCTGCAGGGAGTTTTGAGTTTTGAGTTTTGAGTTCTGAGTTTTGAGTTCTGAGCTTTGAGTTAAGAATTGGGTAAATAATTCGCGCACCGGCACAGGGTTTTCCTGCCATCGCGGCACTGCAATATCCGTTGCCACCTCGCTTAAATAGCCGTAGCGGTTGAGTAACTGGTCAAACTCTGCCAAAATTGTCTGACCTTCGGGAATTTCCGCCAACCTTGCGAAGAAATCTGGGCTTTGAGGATTTAATTCCTCAAGATTGGGCAGTTGCCGGCGCGTCTTATCGGCTAGTTCTTGAAGCGATCGTAGTGCCGCAACTTCTGGCAATTGGCTATTATCCAAATCTGTCTCATTCACTTTAAATAAAGCTTGCCGCACCGCTAAACTCAGGGGTGCGAGGATGCTGTAATAAGTTGCTCGCTTCAGCGCTTCTAAAATTGAGTCTATTTGCTGTAATAAGGCTGAGGGGGAAAGCGCAACAGAGGAAGCGGGAGAGAGAGGGAGATTGGCTAACGTTGGGGCAAAATAACGCCGGCTATCCTGCTGAAAATCTTCCTCCAATCGCCACTCACGGCCTAGTAAATGCATCAAACCGGGTACTTGCTTCAAAGTTGAGGTGAGCGGCGGTTTGCTAAATTTAGCGCCACGTGTCAAGAATTCTAAACTTTCGGGCGGAAGACCCATGCGGAGGAAAATTTCGCCGAGTAGGGAGGCATTGAAATAAGCGTGAGAGTAGTGGAGTGTGGCAGTTTCGTTGAAATCCAAACCGGCAGCATCGGCACCCAAAACAACTGTAAAAATCTCTCCCCAAACGCCGCAGGTGAGGGGGCGATTAATCGACCAAGTCAAGGGGCGAATCAGTCCGGGGATGACTTCAGCGGCAATTTTACGCGTCCAAATTGGGAGTAACGTGGTAACGGGACGGGATTGTAATAGCCACAGGGTTTGGCCGTCGTAAGTCCACTCAATATCTTGCGGGATGCTGTGGAATCGGGCTTCTAGATGCCGTGCTAAGAAAGCTACTTGCCGGATCAGTTGCGGTGGCAGATCGCCGGTTTCGCCTTCGATTTCTAAATCTAAGCCGGCAGGCATGACCCAGTCGGGGGCACTACTCACCTCGGCATCGGGGACAAAAACGCGATATTGTTCTGGGGTGACTTGCCCGGAAACCACCCGCGAAGCGTTTCCCGGTAAGGCTTCAATCACTACTGCATCGCCTTGCCGATCAATCGGATCGCGGCTGAAGGCAACGCCGGAGAAAACGCCTTGAATTTGCTGCTGAACGAGTACCGCCATAGATGCTTCTGGGAGGTTGCGATCTTGACGGTAGGTTTGCGCCGCCGGCCGGTTATAGGATTCCTGACATTGGGCAATTGCATCGTACAATTGCTCTCGGCTTCTGACGTTCAAAATGCTTAGATATTGACCGGCAGCGGAGGCTTGTTCCGAGTCTTCTCCAACAGCGGAGGAACGCACCACAAGCGGCTGATTTTCGGACGGGTGCAGGAAGTCTACCAAGATTTGAGGGTCATCGCCTGCCGGCAGCACCCACCCCATCGGCACAGGATAACCCCAACGCTTTAACTGAGAGAGAGTTGCAGCTTTTTGACCGACTTTACCAGACTCTAGCTTTTGCTCTAGGGAAACAATCGCCCGATCTCCTCGAAAAAAGCGAAACACTTTTTGAGAATCCTCCTGTGCAGATGCCGGTGTTAAGTCTAAGTCATCGGGAATTTTTTGATAGATCCAGCCTAGCAGCCCACTGAGGGTAATTGCTGCCAGGATTCGCGCCCCATTGTAGGGGTGCAGCAGTGCCAAGGTGAAGGGAAATAGCACCAAAAACGCCAGCCGTCCCAACTTGCGCTCTCGCAGGATTGTAAAACTAATACCGCCAATTAAAAATACGAAGCCGGCGACGCGCGGATCATGAACAACGACACCCCAAACTAAATTCGTGGTGCCGGCACCTTTGGCGATCCAGAACCTGCCGAGAATCAGGGCGATTAGGGAAATTAACTCCCACTCTGGGTTTGAGGGAAAGAAATATCTCGCCAGCAAAACTGCTGCAATGCCTTTACCGGCTTCTGAGAGTACCGCCAGAATGCCGGCTAAGTTGCCCCCGTGATAGAAAGCCGCAGAAACTCCCACATTGCCGGTGCCAATTCTGGCTAATTGTCTGCCCGTGAGGGCGCGAGTAATCCAGGCAATCAGAGGCAGTCCGCCTAAAAGCGGGCAAAGCGTGAAAATAAGTAGAGCTCCCAAAACCTGCGTTAGCGTCATATTGGATTTTGATGGGTGAATTTTGGATGCAATACCAATCTAGAATTTAAAATTACTTTGCCTGGTAAAAAAACTGATAATTTTAACGGCTGCCCTTCAAGATGCTTCACCGGCGCAAACGGTAACACAGCGCTTTGTCGAAGTGTACCGGCTCAAAGGACTTATCAAGCGTGATCGTTGTCTCACTGGCACCTAGAAACAGATAGCCATCAGGACTGAGTACCTGCCGCAGTTTTGCCAAGATGGCTTTTTTTGTTGCCACGTCAAAATAAATTAAAACGTTACGCATAAAGATGATATCCATCAGGGGCAAGGCCGGCCAATCGGCAGCTAGGTTGATTTGGCGAAATTCAACCATCTGGCGGATCTGTCGTTTGAGTTGCCACTCATTATCCTGCTGCTGAAAATATCTCAGTTGTTGTGCCGGTGTGAGTCCGCGATGGATTTCTAGTTGAGTGTAACGACCTTCACGAGCGCGAGTTAAGATTTCTCCAGAAATATCACTGGCAATGAACTGCACATTCCAGCCGGCGAAAATTGGAAAATACTGATGCAGCAGCATCGCTATACTATAAGGCTCTTGGCCGGTGGAGCAGGCGGCACTCCAAATATTGAGGCTTCGCTCGCTCAAACGCTGTTTCAAAAACTGGGGCAGTAAGACTTTTTTCAGCGCCTCAAAGGGATGAGTATCGCGAAAAAACGAGGTTTCATTTAACAGCATCGCCTCGATTACTTGTATATGAAGTTCGTTAGGCGGCTGAGTTCTTAGCAGCGCCACAAATTCTTCAATTGAATTGAAACCGGCTTGCTGAGCAATTGGGGCTAACTGTTTCTCTACACGGTTTGCCTTATCCGCTTCCAGCGAAATTGCAGCACGATCACGAAGTAACTGGCAAATATAATTAAAGTCATCGCTGCTAATAGACATTTTACAACTTTTTTTTACGAGCAATTCTGTGACAAATGAGACACTTTAAAATCTCAATTTCTTAAACTGCCGGCTATTTCTCCCAAAACTTACCGATGGCAAAATTTTGAAAATTCACGGTTAAATTTATATTTAATTTAAACAGGTTTTTCAAAAGTTCTCGCTTGCCCAGGAAATAATTAAGTCGGCTATGGGATTAAATTACAGTTAAATATCTGACATTAGGGCGAAATGCTCTTGCAGCAACTTATGGGTGAATCGATAACGTTTGCCTGTACGTTGCAAAAACAGTTGCTTTGTCGCGTAGTCGAGAAAACGAGCGTAATTCCAAGGAATATATCCATGCCGCCAAAGAATAAAACGCAGCACAAACTGCCGTACCCCAGAAAAACCCGGAATAAACCCACCCATCAGTGCCCCACCGATTTGATAGAGTCGATGCTGATCTGGAGTTTTTAACCAATTTGGCGGCATTTTTTCTAAGGAGAACTCTGTCTGATTTTCTTCTTCCAGCCTTTTTGCTAGCCACATTAGCCAATACCGGCTTTGTTCTGGGGTGGGTTGTTTTCGGAGGTTAATGTCTCGTCCGAGTTGCCGGCGAATATAGGCATTAAACAAATACTGACGTCGCTCTTTATTAGAAGTCAGGCGTTTCCAAGAATAAATGAGAATTTCTTCATAGGCTAAAGCCATCATATTCAAAAATAAAGGCGTTTTAGCCAATGCCATCAAGGGCATATCGGTTTCAATGTTGTACCATAGCTCTCGACTTCTGGCAGCCATTAAATAATGACGAATTTGAGATGAATTGAAAGGTCGCAAAAAGATTGCTCCTTTAAGTCTCAGCCGATAATTGCACTTTTTGTAATCTTCAAAGCGCGTACAAACAACGATCTGTGACAACTGCGGAGTTTTTTCCAGCAGTTGATTAATTGCCTGAATCCAATCTTCTTGTTGACGTAACTCTAGTTCATTCAAACCATCAAATAGCAACAATAACTGGCCGTTTTCTAACCAATTTTGAGCGATTTCAAGACGCACGCCATATTTATATTTCAGTTGGCTAACCAGCCAGCCGACAAGGGGTTGTTCGTGATCATTCCAACCGGATAAATGCAACAAAACCGGCACCTTCGCAGCACTATCTTGTTCAGCGAGATCGCACAATTCCTTTGCTAACTCTAGTTGGGTGGTGGTTTTGCCCGATCCGGGTGCGCCTAAAATCAGCAGTTTGCCGCCGGCTTGATCGAAGGCGGTCAGAATGCTGTCAGAAGGTTGTAGCCGGAAGCGAGGCTGTTTAGCAATTTTTACATCCACATCTGGGCGAACTGGCTGGGGTTGTTGATCTTCGCCCAGGTTAACCAGAACTGCGTTGTGCAAGGACTGTTGTAGCCGCGCTGTGACTTCATTCTTAACAGCCGTCAACAACTGCTGCCGGTTCCGAAAACTTTGCTTGTCAGCAGCAGGTGCCGGTGGGGTAGATGCCAATTCACTGTTAGATTGCATGGAACGCAGGGGAGAGGAGGTGATAGCGAGAAGGGGAAAGTGGGAGAAGCCCAACAAGCATCAGTAATTTTGTCTTAAAAAGCAAGTCTTCTGAAAAACCCAGACCCGAACGCAGCCATAATACCAGTGCCAGGGTAAGTTTTAGCATGAAAGATGCTGACAAGTCCGCAGGGGCTAGTTTGTCAATATACAGGTGGATTGCAACGCTGGGTAATCGTTGCCGGAATTGTCAGACAGGGACGTATTGCTTTTTTTGAAGAAAACTTGACGACCGTAAAACTCCTGCCAAACTTGTAGATATTTATAGAATCTTGTTGCAGGAGTTTGGTCAGTGAAACATGAAATTCGCTACAAACCATCATTTGCCGCGATTTTTATTACTCTGAATCCCGGCGATAGCATTACCGCTGAAGCCGGCACGATGACGAGTATGGATGCTCGCATTACGATGAAAACTCAATTGTCTGGAGGTTTCTTCTCCGGCTTCTTGAAAGCAGTATTTGGCGGGGAATCTTGGTTCGTTAATACTTTTACAAATGATACTCAGCAACCTTTCAGTTGGTTTTAACACACTCATAGTTTCTTCTTTGGGTAAGCTATTAAGAATGAATGAATAATTTAGTTCTAAAAATCCACCACCAAGCAACCGAAAACTATTGACTATTCTAGCTATTTTTGTCGGATTTATCACCGTTATTATTTACATAATTTGGCTATTGGTGAGTAACTTAGTTTGGTTAATTCCGCCGCAAATTGAACAACAACTCACTGCCGTTATCACACCGGCTTATGAACAACTCGCCCAACCATCGTCGGCACAAGATAGCCTCAATCAACTGCTAGATCGGCTGGAAACCCAACTGCCGGTGGCAAAGCACACAAAACGCAATTACAGAGTTTTCTATGTCCCGCAAAATACCGTCAATGGATTAGCGCTACCGGGCGATATCATCGTGGTTTATGTCGGCTTACTTTCCCAAGTCAAGTCTGAAAATGAACTAATGATGATTTTAAGACATGAACTGGGCCATTTTGCCAACCGCGATCATTTACGGGGCATCGGGCAAGCGTTGCTGCTCAAATTCACTCTTGCGGCTATTTTTGGAGATATCGGCAGATTGTCAGGAATTATAGCATCAGCAGTTGAATCAGTATCTAGTGCCCAATATTCTCAAGCGCAGGAACGCCAAGCCGATGATTTTGGTTTGATGTTATTGCAAGCAACTTATCAACACGTAGCCAGCGCAACAGACTTTTTTGCGCGACTTAATCGTCAGTCTGGAATGGATTTTGCTTTTTTAGCCTCCCATCCCTCTCCCCGAAATCGTGTGGATAGATTAAACCGACTGATTAAAGAACGCCTATATCGAATGGACAAAACTAATCCCCTGCCGGCAGCCTTAACTAACTTAGAAAGTCTCGATCCTTAAAATTTTTGTCTTTCGCAAAAGTAACTTTATTGTCTAGGTTTATTTTGGTTTAATTTAAATATCCTAAGTTCAGCTAATTTTAAACTTGAATTCCTATCAACACGAGGTAAAAATGAAAAACTCACAATGGATTGTCGTTGGCCTAACTGGAATCGCTACCGCAGTTGGAGTTGCCTATGCAGCCGTTCAATTAAAAACAGCAGAACCCGAGATAAATACCTCAAATAATATAATCTCAAATCCTACCCAATCACAACCGCTTCAACCTAGCATTTCTCCCTCTCCTAAACCAACAGATACACCTTCACAAATACCCAACTCAGTTAATACTGCAAAACCCGATCCAATCGCCGTCACACCACCCAAAGACGGATGCAAAATCAGCACAGCAGTTGTTGCAGATCCTAACCCGCCCTTAAATGTCCGATCCAGCCCCCAGATAACTGACGGAAACATAATTGGTCAGCTTAAGAATGGTGCATTTGTTGGTGTTACTGAAGAAAAAAACGGCTGGCTTAAGATTAGTGAACCCGAAGGCTGGATTTCTAAAAACCGGACAAAAAGCACCTGTCCTCTTGTCACTCAGCAAATTAGTTTTCCACCAAAAGGCGATTCCGCAATTGTGAAAGGTGAGATTATTGGCGGCGGCAGTCACTCTTACAAGCTTAAAGTGGGGGCGGGTCAAATAATGACCGTTAAGAAATTAAATTCTGTCGGAGTTTTCCCCACAATTATTGATCCCAAAGGGCAACTTTTAGCCGGCAATCCTTACACAGATGGCAACCGAACTGAGTGGACGGGAGAACTTCCGCTTGCTGGTGACTATTCCCTAGAAATGGACTCAAATTTTAAGGGATTTGTCTATGAATTTTTAGTGGAAGTGAAGTAATCAGTTGATTCGTTTGTATCGCTGCGTTAGCGTTGCGCCAGCAATTTTCAATCGCCTGGAAGTGACGGGTTTCGCTTTCGCTCTACCCATCCTACTATAATTTCTGATGGGTTTCGCTCTCGCTCTACGCATCCTACCGTAAAGGATAGTTATATTTTGGTTTAGAAATTGCGCCGAAACCAACATCGAGAATCGCAAAATTTTGCCAATCTGTTGCATCGAAATGCCACCATTCGCTAGATATGGGAGCAAACCCATGTTTTCGCATCACTTCCTCAAGCAATTGGCTGTTTTTTTGCGCTTGGGCACTAACATCTGTACCTTGATAATTTCTGCCGGCTCGTTCTGTAAAATCATCAAAAGCAGTCGGCATTTCCAATTCTTTCCCATTGCGATCCACTAAGGTTACATCAACCGCCGCACCCCGATTATGACGGGAACCTCTAGCAGGATGGGCAACATAACGTGCATCTGGCAACACTTCCCACATTTGTTTTGTAACAGCTAAAGGGCGATAGCAATCAAAGACTTTCAACCCCAATCCTCTTGCTTGCAAATCTTCTTGAACTCGCGATAGTTTTTGGGCAACACCGGCTCTCAAAATACATCTCGCTTCCGGATAAAGTTTTCGCTTTAAGAAATTATTAGTTGTAGCATAGCGAATATCCAGCTTAATATTGCGATTCACAGACTGAAGATCCACCAACCGCGCCCAATTTGGCACTTGATAGGCAGCCAAGCTTTGAGCCGGAATAGAGTTAGGTTCAGGGAATGAGGATGACATAGCAATGGCGGGTTGTTGAGAGAATGTAAAATTTTGCCATATCACTGCTAGAAATACCAGCAGCATGACAGTCAAAAAATTTCTCGGACGGCTTATCTTCATAAACTTAAATTTTGGCGACAACTGAACTATTCCACTCAATTCTCTGGAGATCAGGCTGACAAAATTAATATATTTGGAAAAAGATGTAAGTGAGTGCAAATCGGAGATAAAATCGACCCACGCTTTACCTCTACCGCTAATGATAAAAAATAGGATGATGTTGCTATGAAAGACAATAGACGGCAGAAAATTTCATTTCAAGCTTCCTGGCTGAAGAATGCCGGCTTGGCGTGTTTAGCCGGCTTGCTGGCTACTGCCTGCACACCGCCAACCGACTCACCATTACCTTTACCGTCTGAGACACCGGCGCAGGCACCCGCGCAGGCACCTACCCAGCCGGCTCAAACAACACCTGTAAAAGCTGCTCCTGCCAATGTACCACCGGCAGCCGGTCAACCCCAAGCCTCAAATCCAAAGTGCGAAATCTCCAACGCGAAAATTAACGATCCTAAACCACCCACTAATATCCGATCTAGTCCGGAAGTCAAACCAAACAACATTGTGGGGAAAGTTGAGAACGGCAGAGTCGTGTCTGTTAAAAGTGAGAAAAACGGCTGGCTTCAAATTACTGAACCGATCACAGGTTGGATTTCTAAAAGTGTCGCGGAAACTGAATGTAAGGAAAAAAACCAGCCGATTTCCTTTCCACCTAATCGCAATTCAGCCACGATTTCAGGACGCTTTATCGGCACCGGCACCCATAAATACACCCTCAAAGCCAATCAGGGTCAAACCCTCACCGTCACCAGCCTTAAAGGTTCTTTTCCCGCAATTTATGGACCCGATGGTAAATACCTCGGTGGAGATCCTAATATTACGAATAGCCCTCCTTGGACAGGCAAATTGCCGGCTACTGGCCAGTATAGCCTCGTATTAGAGTCGTACTTCAAAGGATATGACTATCAGTTTTCAGCGGAGTTAAAGTAGAGAGTTTGATGGGTGGGCGAGTATTGCGTCCACCCATCAAACTTAAATACCCAGCCGTTGGTAAACTTGGTCAAGGTGCCGCAATTGGTGCTGCGGATCGAAACAAGCTTCAATTGCTTCAGGCGACAATTGTGCCGTTACTCGCGCATCTTTGGCGATTAAATCGTGGAAATTCCCATCAGGTTGATTCCAAGCTTGATGAGCACACGACTGTACAATCGCATAAGCTTCTTCGCGACTTAACCCCTTTTCCACCAAGGTCAGCATTACTCGCTGGCTGAAAACTACGCCCCCGTAAAGATTCATGTTCCGTTGCATGTTTTGGGGGTAGACGAGCAGGTGTTTCATCAAATCGGTGATTTCCGCCAGCATGAAATGGGTTAAAGTGCAACTATCCGGGAAAATCATCCGCTCAACGGAACTGTGCGAGATGTCTCGCTCGTGCCAGAGGGCAACATTTTCCAAGGCAGCAACAGCATGACCCCGCACAATTCTCGCCATGCCGGTTAACCGTTCCGAGCGAATCGGGTTACGCTTGTGGGGCATTGCGGAAGAACCTTTTTGCCCTTTCGAGAAAAATTCTTCAACTTCTAGAACATCTGTGCGCTGCAAGTTGCGGATCTCCACAGCAAACCGCTCGATGGAAGCAGCGAGGAGTGCCAGATGTTGCGCGTAATTCGCGTGCCGATCACGTGATATCACCTGAGTTGAGGCGGTATCGGGTTCGAGTCCGAGTTTCTGACAAGCGAGCGCTTCCACACGCGGGTCAATATTGGCGTAGGTGCCTACCGCGCCGGAAATCTTGCCGGTGGCGATCTCTTGACGAAGATTGCACAGGCGTTCCCGGTGGCGCAATACTTCCGCTAACCAGCCGGCGAGTTTAAACCCAAAGGTCATCGGTTCGGCGTGAATGCCGTGAGAACGACCGATCATGACGGTATGCCGGTGTTGCTGAGCCTGGTAACGAATTGCCTGAATTAAATCTTCCAGGCGTTCCATCAGCACATCCAAACTCGCCACCAGTTGCAGTGCTAAAGCTGTATCCAGCACATCCGAACTCGTCAGCCCCAAGTGAATGTAGCGACCGGCTTCCCCTACATACTCGTTGACATTTGTCAAGAACGCGATCATGTCGTGGCGAACTTCAGCCTCAATTTCTAGCACCCGCTTCGGGTCAAAATTCGCCTTTGCCTTAATTTCTTCAACCGCCTCAGATGGGATATAACCCAATTCAGCCTGAGCTTCACAGACTGCGATTTCTACTTGGAGCCAGGTCTTCAGCTTATAAGTATCTGTCCACAGTTCGCCCATTTCGGGCAGAGTATACCGCTCGATCACAGTCGGCCACAAACTACAACTGTCCTATTGTACAACCGCTCGGCATCCGCGCTTTAAGCGATTGGGCAGATTGCAATGCCGGCAACCCCGCTTCTTTTGAATATTTCGTTTGTTTCGGATATTTCGTTTAATGCAAAAAGAGTGTTACATTTGTAGTTAGTAGCTAACATCAAGATCCATTTTGTAGAAAGAAATGGATATAGAACTAAAATGTTCAAACAAAGAGCGCAACTTGAGTCAGTTGTAGTGAAACAACAAGATGCCGAACCAATTCGGCAATTAGAGCAGCTACTCAGTAAAGAAGCTTCACAAGCAAAATTAGTGGGAAGCAACGGAGAAGAAGTTCTAATTCCTGAGCCGGTTTACCATCTGCTATGCGATATTGTTCACATGATGGCATCAGGTCAAGCTATACACTTGATTCCCCAAAATCACGAAGTCAGCACGCAGGAAGCCGCTAATGTTTTGAATGTATCACGGCCCTATTTGGTCAAGTTATTGGAGGAAGGAGAAATTCCTCATACTAAAGTAGGAAAGCACCGACGCATTCGTTTTGAAGATTTAATGGCTTACAAAAAACAGCGAGACAAAAAGCGCAGTCAACTTCTGGATAAGCTCATCGAGATGACTGAGGACGCAGACTTATACGACTACGGCGAGTAATTTAACCGATTAAATGGATAACGTTGGTGCTGTTTTAGATGCTTGCGTTCTCTTTCCTATGTATCTGCGCGACACCTTACTTTCCACCGCCGAGGCTGGTCTGTATTTGCCATATTGGTCGCACAAAATTCTGGATGAGGCAGTGGGCAATATTGTTAGTACGGGGAAAATGTCGGCTGAGAAAGCTATGAAGCTTGAGGAGATAATAAAAAAAGCCTTTCCTGGAGCAATGGTTGAAGTACCCGTAGGTCTAGCAGACGTGATGGCCAATCACCCGAAAGACCGTCACGTTCTGGCTGCGGCTGTAGCTGCTAAGGCGGATGTGATTGTTACCGATAATCTCAAGGACTTCCCACCAAAAGCTTTGGCTCCTTGGAACATAAAAGTGCAGTCGCCAGATGACTTCCTGAGTGACTTATTTGATGAGTACCCAGACGAGGTAGCTCAAGTAATACAGCGACAAGTTAATAAGTATAAAAAAACCAAAAAGGATGTGCTGGAATTACTTGATTTTTATGTTAAAAATAACGTGATCTCAACATTTGCTAGTCATCTATTGTTTTATCAATACAGTGAGGAGGTTGTAAAAACGGTCAAAAAAGCATTAAATAAGTGCGGAAGGTCGGCACCAGAGGGAGGCCAATTTCTTGAGGGAGAGAAGTATCGCCTCTGGCAGCAAGGACAAACTCTTACAGTTATTGCTAAAGATAGTCGAGGGGAAATCTTGCGAGTTCAAGATAGTGAAATTATGGGAGAACTTTCACCGGCAGATGTCAAAGCCTTCCAAGCTTTCCAAAAGTTTGCTTTAATTTTAGACTAAAGGTTGAAAACAACGGGCATATATCTATCAAGTTTATAGATTACTTTTTAATCCATTCTGCAATATCATTAATAACTGGCTCCGCTACATAACCGGCATTTTGATATTCAGCCGGCACACTCTTACCCATTCCTTCTATGAAAAGATGGTTGAGCTGTGGGTAACTTTTAAAGGTTACATTTTGCCGCGAAGATAAGGCTTGCTGCCAACCTTGAAAATCTTCCATCGTAACTTGATAATCTCGCTCTTTTTGCAAAATTAACATTCGGTGTGTTAATTGTTGAGCAACCGTATGCGGATGATAACCTCGTAGATCTACCAGTATGAGGCCGGAATACCAAAGAGTAATTCAGTAGCCGGCACCTCGCTAGATAGTTGCGGATCTTTCACTCTGGAAACTTGTGGGGTTAGAGTGTCAATTTGCGCTTGTTTCTCTGGAGACACTACGCTATCCAAAGCCGCAATATAATTGACTTGGTCAAGAACCGTATCTTCTAAAAATCGAGTTAAACCGGCCATCACAATGAACCCCGCAATATTAGCATCAGCTTCACCAATTTTAGGAATCAACATTCTCCCCAAGCTGTGGCCTAAAATATAAATTTTTTGTGCGTCAATTTGCTCAATTTGGCGCAGCGAAGAAACCGCCGCTAACGCATCATCGGTGGTTTCTTCGCTAACTGTAAATCTGCCGATAAATTGATTTGAATAAACTTTTGTTCGTTTTTCATAGCGCAGCACCGCAATACCTCTAGAAGCCAACCCCCAAGCCAGATCGCGGAACGGTTTATTAGGGCCAACACTTTTATCCCGGTCATTAGGGCCAGATCCGTGCACCAACACATTGGCAAGGAAAGGGCCATTGCTCAGCGCAATGCCAGGGGGAACCAGCCGGTGGTTTTATAGGCGATAATCAGGTCAAGGCAAGCAATAGCGGTTGAGAAATGCCACAGCCGCAAACCGCTGAGAGGAATACCAAAGGCAATATGTTGAGAGGAACTCGTCCCCAGATTCGGCACTACACAGTCGCCGGCTTGAGTGTTGCTAGCGTTACGCTCTTAACCCAGCTGATATTGCCACTAATCAAGCCCAACATAGTCATTTTGTTTCTTGCTGCCGTGGCATTTAGCGTCTGGTATGGCGGCTTTGAGGCAGGATTGCTGGCTACCCTCTTATCGACTTTAGTCATCGCCTACTTTTTTATCTCGCCCAACTATTCCCTCACCATTAGTTGGGAAGTCATGCTGCGGCTAGGCATCTTCTGGCTAGTGGCACTACTGATCTGCTCGCTTAGCGCCGAACTGCGAACCGCCAAACAGCGAGCTGAGGAAAATCTCGCCAAACTAAAAGCAAGCGAAGAACAGCACCGTCGGATTGTCGAAACAGCTAACGAAGCTATCTGGGTAGTTAATGCAGAATGGCGCACAGAATACGTCAACCAGCGCATGGCAGAGATGTTTGGTTACGGCGTTGAAGAAATGCTGGGGCGCTCCCTTTTCGACTTTATGGATACTTCCGCTCGCCTGGAAGCTCAGCAGCAGATTGATCGCCGGCAGCAAGGCATTAAAGAGCGATTTCACTTTCGTTACCGCCGCAAAGATGGTTCCGATCTTTGGGCATTCGTTTCTGCTAACCCAATTTTGGATGAACGCGGAAATTTTACAGGCAGACTCGCCATGCTTGTCGATGTCACAGAACACCAGCAAGCACAGAAGGAACTGCAAGAATCAGAGAAGCGTCACCGCGCTTTTGTTGAGCAAAGTTCAGAAGGAATTTGGTGTTTTGAAGTCGAACAGCCGATTTCAATTGAGTCTTCGGAAGATGAGCAAATACAACTCTTTTACCAATACGGATATCTTGCAGAGTGCAACGATATCATGGCAAAGATGTATGGGTTTTCTGTAGCCCAAGACATTATCGGCTTAAGACTCAACGACTTCATCCCTCGTTCAGACGACCATAATATCGAGTATTTGCGTGCTTTTATTGGTTCGGGCTATCGGCTTATTGATGCTGAATCCCATGAAGTTGACAGCAAGGGAAACCCGAAACACTTCTTGAACAATCTTGTGGCAACAGTAGAAAATGGCTTTGTAATAAGAGCTTGGGGAACTCAACGCGACATCACAGAGCGTAAGCGATTAGTAGAAGCGCTGCAAGAAAGTGAAAACCGATTTCAAATCATGGCAGATACCGCGCCGGTTTTGATTTGGATGTCGGGGCTTGATAAGCTTTGTTATTACTTCAATAAAGTCTGGCTAGACTTCACCGGCAGGACAAGGGAAGAAGAAGCCGGCAACGGCTGGGCTGAGGGTGTCCATCCTGACGATTTACAACGCTGTCTCGATACTTACATGACAGCATTTGACGCCCGCCAAGATTTCCAAATGGAGTACCGGCTCAAGCGTTTTGATGGAGAATACCGCTGGCTTTTAGATACCGGCATTCCACGCCTCACACCAGACGGCAGTTTCCTCGGTTATATCGGCTCCTGCGTGGACATTACTGAGCGCAAGCAAGCTGAAAATGCCCTAAGAGAAAGTGAAGAACAAATCCGCTTAATTGCCGACTCTGTACCAACGCTCATTGCCTACATTGATTCACACGAGCACTATCTATTCAACAATAAAACTTATGAAGCCTGGTTCGGGAACGAACTTTCAGAAATTACGGGAAAGCCAGTTAGGGACGTTTTAGGTGAGGCAGCTTATGAAGAAGTTCGCCCTTACCTCGAATTAGCATTATCAGGCCAAACAGTGAATTATGAAAGAGCGATTTCCTATAAGAATGGGAACCAGCGTTATGTGCGAGTAAGTTACGTTCCTCATTTGGGAGAGCGAGGAGAAGTCAAAGGATTAGTTGCTTTAGTCAGCGATATTAGCGATCGCCAGAAAACTGAAGAAAAAATTATAAACCTGAACAAAGAGCTGCAGCGACGCGTTACCGAGTTAGAAACCTTACTAAGAGTCATTCCAATTGGAATAGGAATGGCCGAAGATGCTCAATGTCAGCAACTCAAAGTCAATCCCTATTTGGCAAAATGGTTAAGAATTTCCCACGAGACTGCCTCTCTCAGCGCCCTTGTCGAACAGGAATCTAGGAAACTGAGAGTCTACAAATCTGGAAGAGAACAGGCTCCAGAGGAATTGCCGATGCAGTATTGTGCTGCTAACGGCGTCGAAGTTCTCGATGAAGAAATTGAAGTCTTTCATGAAAATGGGGGACTCATGAAGCTGCTAGTGTCTGCGGCTCCGCTGTTTGACGAAGAGGGCAATAGCCGAGGGTGCGTCGCCGCCTTTTCTGATATCACGGAACGCAAGCATAATGAAGAGGAATTGCAAACTTTAATCAAAGATTTATCTGACATCAAATTTGCCTTAGATCAAGCGGCAATTGTGGTGGTAACTGACTCCAAAGGTGTAATCAATTATGTTAACGATAAATTTTGTGAAATTTCCCAGTATTCCCAAGAAGAATTAATCGGGAAAACCCATCGTCTGGTGAATTCGGGTTATCATCCCAAAGAATTTTTTCAGCAGCTTTGGTCAACGATCTCTAGCGGCAACGTTTGGCAAGGAGAAGTTAAAAATAAAGCGAAAGATGGGACGTATTACTGGGTCGATACTACGATTGTCCCGTTTCTGAATGATCGAGGTCAGCCGTTCCAGTATTTAGCGATCCGATTTGACATCACCCCGCGCAAACGGGTGGAAGAAGCGCAAAGCTTTCTGGCCGGCGCAAGCACTGTACTGGCTTCTTCCCTCGACTACTCCACAACCCTTACCAGCGTGGCACAGCTGGCAGTGCCCCACATGGCAGACTGGTGTAGTGTCCATGTCCTGAAGGAGAACGGTTCGATTGAGCCGCTGGCAGTTGCCCATGCCAATCCAGCCAAGGTACAGTGGGCAAACGAATTACGCTATCGGTATCCGGTTGATCCCAGCGAAGAACGTGGTGTGGCTCACGTTCTCCGCACCGGCAAGTCAGAATTATACTCAGAGATTCCAGACTCCTTGATAGTGGCATTCGCTCGCAGCCCAGAACACCTGGAAATCCTGCGGCAAGTGGGCTTATCCTCAGTGATGATCGTGCCAATAGTGGCTCGTGAGCAGACGCTAGGCACAATCTCTTTTGTCTCGGCTGAGTCAGGCCGGCGCTATACTTCCGCTGACCTTGCCTTTGCTGAGGATCTCGCCTACCGCGCTGCCTTAGCCGTGGAAAACGCAAAGCTCTACTCCAGTGCAGTCGAGCATCGCACTCAAGCTGAACTAGCGAACCGGGTTAAGGATGAGTTCCTGGCAACGCTGTCTCACGAACTACGGACGCCGCTGACTTCTATCTTGGGGTGGGCGAAGTTGTTGCGGACGCGGACATTTGACCAAACTACTACAGAGCGAGCGCTGGAGACGATTGAGCGTAACGCGAAGTCTCAATCGCAACTGATTGAGGATCTGCTGGATGTTTCCCGAATTATTACCGGCAAGCTACGCCTGAATGTTCGTCAAGTCTCACTGCATACGGTGGTTGAGGCTGCGCTTGATGCGGTGCGTCCAGCGGCTGAGGCTAAGTCAATTCGACTACAGCCGGTGCTCGATCCGTCCGCAGGGCCGATTGCCGGTGATCCGGAGCGCTTGCAGCAGGTACTGTGGAATTTGCTTTCTAATGCAATCAAGTTCACTCCTAAGGATGGGGTGGTTCAGATATTCCTAGAACGCATTAATTCTCACATTGAAATTACAATCAGCGACACCGGCATGGGCATCAAGGCAGAGTTTCTGCCATTCGTCTTTGAGCGCTTCCGTCAAGCGGATGCCTCTAGTTCGAGGGTGCATGGGGGGCTAGGTTTAGGGCTGGCAATTGTGCGTCATTTGGTGGAACTACACGGAGGCACGGTATCTGTCACCAGTCCGGGTGAAGAACAGGGTTCGACGTTTACGGTGAAACTGCCGTTGATGATTATTCACAAAAAGTTCCTTCCCTCACAGCGGTTGCACCCCACCACTGGCGGGGAAACGTCTTTGGACTCATCCCTGGTGCTTGCCGGCTTGCAGGTTTTGGTGGTGGATGATGCCACAGATGCGCGTGAGTTGATCAAAACGATTTTAGAAGAATACGGGGCAAAAGTGACGGCGGTAAAATCTGCGGCTGAGGGGCTGTTAACCCTCCAACAGCTGAAGCCCGATGTGTTGGTGAGTGATATCGAGATGCCTGGTGAGGATGGTTACACGTTGATTCGCCAGGTGCGGGGGTTAGAAGCTTCGCAAGGGGGGCGCATTCCCGCAGCTGCACTCACAGCCTATGCGCGGGTGGAAGACCGGCAACGGGCTTTGTGGGCCGGCTTTCAGATGCACGTCACCAAGCCGGTTGAGCCGGCTGAGTTGGTGGCCGTTGTGGCTAATCTGGCCGGTAGAACTCGAGATGCTTAATCGAACACTCATCTGAAGTGCTACAGCTCAGTTAAATGTCTAGCAGCCGATTGCTAAATCCCCACAAGTTCACAACCCCCAGATATGCCGGCAACTGAGAAATCTCCTAGGTTTCCACTTCTGGCCACAGCCGTTCAAGTTGATACCGCCAAGCGGCTAGCACGGCGTCTCGCGACTCGGCGCTTTGTTCCATGTCCCCCATCAGTCCTTCTTCGTAAAACCGATCTAACGTCTGAAGTGTTGCTTGCAGAGATTGTCCCTGAAGCTTTGCAGCTAAAACAATCTGACGAATTCCGCTTTCTCTCAACTCGTTAAAGCTGTCGGTGACTCCCCGCTCGCGCAACAACACCAGACGCTGAACCGCAGCGGAAAAGTCGGCGGGAGACAGGCTTTGCCGGCTGTGCTGGAACACGCCCCACAAAACGTTTTCATGGAGGGCATAGCGAGTTTCTTGGGTGGTGTCAAAGTTAGCTTCTAGTAACTGCTGGAGAAACGGTTCGGCTTCTTGAAACGGCAGGATCGGTACTAAAACTCGTAGCCAAGAGTGGTCATCGGACAGAAGAACCAAAAGACGGAACTTGTCGGTGTCAACCTGCCACGACGTCGATGTTGGCATCTCAACGGCTTGAGGGAACTGTTGCTCCAGGATATTGGTAATTTCTTCAGGAGTCATATCGATTATAGATTATAGATTTTAGATTCTAGAGGGGCGCTAGCTGTATGCACATCAGCTGATTGGCTGAAAGTTTAACCCTCAAAAAATAAACCCCCGACGGATGCCGGGGGAGAAGCAATGATTAAATTTGAAATTCAACCTAAAATCAAGCCTCTAAAATTAACCGAGCCATTCCAGAACGGCTTCGTCCTTGGTATTGGTATTGCGGCTGGGGGTTTCGCGGTTGAACTTCATGTGGATCGAGCGGGTTTGCTCGCCATCTGAGGCGACTGCCATAATCGGGTAGTCGATCAGGCCATCTTGGAAGGACATTTGGAAGCGGAAGGTGCCATCGGGATTGAGCTTAATTGGACGTCCGCCGATGGTAACAGTGGCATCGGGTTCGGTTGCGCCGTAAACAATCAGCTCAGCATCGGCAATCAGCCAGAATTGGCGAGGGCGATTGGGTGGGGCGGAAGCGGAGAAGCCGGCACCGGACATTGTCATGCCGACACCGGACATGGTTAGACCAGATGCGGTCGGAACGGCCCACATTCCAACGCCAGAAGGGAAAACGTAAGAACTAATGGCTGAGAGCGGGATTTGCTGCACAGAGCCGGCAACGTGCTGCATGGAACCAAAAATTGAGCCGGCAACTCTTGCGGCTTCGGCGGGTTGAGCCATACCGAAGATTTCGTCGTAAATCGGATTTTCGTAGACAGGTTCCACGCGCTTGCTGGGAGGAACCAGTTCCACGAAGGTCTTACCGCGCAAGTCTTCTTCCCAAGCGACGGAGATAAATTCATCTTCGATCCAGTCGGAGGGATAAACCGGCGGAACGTGTACCTGCGCGGAACGAGCCAGAACCAACCACCGACCATCGGCGCAGCGATAGCCGATATCAACGACATAGTCGCGATCGCTGACTGGGATGGGCAAGTACCACTCGCGGGCCAGCTCATCTGAGGGATATTCTTGAATGCTGTGGGGGCTTTGGTATTCAATATTAACGTCGGTGACGTCGTAGATCCGCAGCGCTAGTTGCTGACCCCCTTGCCGGCGCAGGTCTTCTTTGTGGTCATTGGGAATATCCCAGTAAGTGTAAGCCCATTGTGGATCGCGGGGCATGAGGACGATGCGGCTGTCTCCATAGCCGGCCGGCAGATCCGCCAGTCCTTCATCTACAGATGACAGTTCTCCACCCAAGCGATCTTCTTGACCGAGTTCAAATTTTGCTGCTTCCACTTCTTCTTGCGGCTCCAGTGTGCGAGATGGGCTATTAGAAATTTTGGTGCGTTGAATTTCTTGAATTGAAGCCAGCAGTTGCGATTTCCGCATACGGCTGTAGCGAGAGATACCAAATTCGCTAGCAACTTTGCGAAGTTGCCGCAAGGTCATCTCTTCTAAGGGTGGGCGTTCTTTTGCCATGAATAGGTCTCCAATAGGTTAGACGGCAGGTAGGTCGCTCCTGATTTACGAACTCATTTAGTAGGACAACATTATTCCCCACAGGTGAGCGCTGAAACCTTCTAAGCCTTGTCTGGTGATGGCTTGGCGATCCCTCGTGTAGGGTTTGGACAGATGGGCTGTAACTCATCCGTGTGCCTCTGAAGGTGAATTAGTCTGGTGAATCCACTTTTACCTTGGCTTTTGGCAGCCGGTGGTTCTGAGCGCGACAGACTTTGGTTGATGGCCCTTTGAGTTAAGTGTGATTGAGTCCGTCAACTTCAAGGCGACGGGCCGGCATTGCTTTGCCAAACTCTTTGGGCTATTTTCTTTATCCTTCGCGTCCTCGCTTTGCGAGTTGAGTTTGGCAGAGGCTACAGCCATGCCACTGTCTGTAGTTCCAAACCTATTTCCGTGATCAATGCTAAAAAATAGCATTTCTTTGGGATCGCGGGGATCGCTTTGTTAACTTATATGTTGCAGAAAAGCCCAAGTCTGGTCAAGGGGCTACGCGACTGTTTATAAGCACATTTACGGATTTACAGGAAAAATGGGGATCATTTTGTCATGAAACCATGACAATTGAATTTTCCAAAGGCCAGCACTCTGGCTTAATGTCAAGTTTTCCTGACAAAGTGTGTCTACAAAGCTTCAGCAGCACGGAGAATGCCTAACAAAACACAGAAGCGTGAAAAGCCGGCAGATTGCTCTGCACCCTCTTCACGCTTCTGTTTGTTCTAATCCCTAGTCTTTAGCTATTTCACAACCCAATCTTGGATAAGCCACTGGCCATCTCTGCGAACCAAATTATACCGAACCCCAAACTTGTCATCGCGTGAGTCTGTCAGCTTACCGCCCTCAAACGACTTAGCGGCTTCACTGACTTCAGCATCAACTTTGGCTAGATTGGGATCGTTCTTATCCATTTGCACCGATTGAACATTGAGACTTTGTTGGTACTCGTTGTAGGCGTTCATTTCCTTGGCTTCTTTTGCCCATCGCTGCCATTTCGCTAAAGCCGGCCCTGTCAAAATTTGCTCTAACTGCTCAACTTTATGTTCTGGCCCTAAAGCCTCTGCTTTCGTGGTGAACCATTTTTGAATCACTTGCTCGGCAAGGGAATCGGAAAGTGGGCCAGTGGTAGCGAGTGGGTTAGTATCGGGGTCAGGAATTGCCACTGGAGGCTGACGTAGCTCCAAGAAGGGTTGGTCTTTTTCCAATGCAGGACCAGACAAACGACTCAATTGATCAGCGATCCAGCCCAAGGTTCTGGCGCTGAGAAACCCAAGGACGAGCAGAGCGATCAGTGTGACCAATGCCAGTCCAATCAGCCGCTCTACTTTAACAGAGCGCAGTAGCTTTCCAGAGGTACGCTGCCAACCTCTTAGAGAGCGGTTGCCTCGCCGTTCTTCAGTTTCTGCTGCCGGTCGAGGGACAGTAGCCACTGGCACCCGTGCTCTTTCATCAGGCCGAAGCCGTCCCTGCCGACGTTCCGAGTTGGACTCAGTGAGGGGAAGTGTTGCAGCCGATTCGCTGTGCAGGGGTTCGCCTAAGTTGGCCCCAGAGCCATTTAAGGCTGGAGAAGGCGTGTGTTGAGCTTCAACCAAGGGAGGCTCAGCACTGCCGCTAAGGGCACTCGGCACCGTTGTCGGGCCGGTTGAGGCTGAAGACAAAGTTGCCATATTAGCCCGCGAGGCAATGGCCGCCACCGGCTCCCATTGCGTCAGCGGTTTGGCCTCCACCTTCTTAGGCGTGGGGCTTAGCTGAGTTGTCACAGGAAACCATTCATTGCTAGCTTCTTCTTCCTCAGCCGGCAGGGATTCCAAATAAGCTTGAACCCGCTCATCGGCAAAATAATCTTTCAGCAATGCTTGTTGATTCGCCAAGTCTCGGAAGTGGGGAAACACTTCTTCTTGCAACCAGCGCTCTCCATATAAACAAAGACCGGGCAACAAGTCTGGAGCATTCTCAGACTGTTTGCGAATAAAATCCAGGGTCTCGTACTCTTGGCTGAGTTCTAAAGCTTGAGACGCTTCTTCAGTTTGCCCCAGCAGCAGCGCACAAATCGCTTGTTCCAAGTGTACATCCTGACGCTTGCCTAACCGCATCAGCATCAGTTTCGCCTGACGAATCAAAATCGGCTGCCTTTGGGCAAATCCCCGTGCGATCAGGGCGTATACTGCTAGGTAAGTCGCCACAGCGGAAGGCCGCCTTGCCTCTACTTCAAATAAACTTTGCTGTTCTGCGACGGTTAAATAAGAGCGCAATTGTTGAACAAAACGCAAGAAGTCATCGACACTCAAGCCGGACTCATCGGTGCCGTTGCCGTCTATCCCGCCTCGCTCTTGCAGCATATCTCGCAACAGATGCAAGCCTCTGCGCCGTTCAACAACATATTCGTCGCTCAGCTCTAGCAATTCCATAATCCGGTAGGGACGCAGCTTGTAGAGGTCTGCTTGCATTTCCCCCCGTACGTTCGGAAATAAACCGTCTTTTAACAGCAGTTCTTGGCCGGTTTCGAGGGAGACGGCTGCATTTTCGTACTGACCCTGCTGCCATTGTTCCCGACCGAGTTCTAAGCAAGCCAGTGATACCGTTAATATGATGTCTGGCCCAACAAGCTGGGGTTCTCCAAACCGGCCTACTTTTAAGCCAAAACGGCCACTACTGAGAGAGGGTTGACTGAGCTTGAGAACCAGTTCATATTCCCCAAGTTCTTGCAGAATCAGCAAGGCACCCACAAATTGCTTATCTTCAATCTCAATGCTAGGGGTATGAAGATCGGCGTGGCTGTGTGGGGAGTCAGACCCTGCTGCCGGTGGTTCACCCAAGCCTTTAGAATCTAAGTCATAGGTTTTGGCCAGAAAGCTCGCATCGTAAGCTTGACGCTGGTCTGGCTCACTGAGTATGGCATAAGCTTCGTCGATAAGTTGCTTACGAGCCAAGATCGCCACTTCAGAATACTCCCGTCGCGGTAGCTGTAGGGAGCGATCACGATGAGCCTGTTGCAACTGTTCAGCGGTTGCCTGAATTGGTAAGCCGAGAATCCGGTAATAGTCGAGTGGGATTCGCACAGTCCTCTTCCCCAGCAGTGAGCCACTAAATTGATCTATATTATCGAGGCGTTAATCATTAAAATAGCTGAGTTCCCATAATTTTTTGGAGATGGTGTCAGCGGTTTACTCTCCAGATAAGTACAAGATCCCTTTCCCTCCAAGATAATATAAGTTTTGACAATTTAGTAGATTGGCAGGGTCAATTCGCTTATCTGTAGTCTAAACTACAACTTGCCTCTGAAAAATCGCCAGAGTTTGATTGTTGGCCCATGACGTGACCCATAACTCACCGCAACGGCGGCTAGCGCACAGAAGGCGGGAATTTTTAAGCGGTTACCAGGTAAGGAGAGGGATGGATAGGGAAATTTGTCTCAATTCCGTGTGTTCAGATTCAGCTTGAGTGCTGGAACTAAGGCTATTTTGACAAAACCAGTTTTGAGTATAGTTGCCAGGGGACAAACAATCAATGATTCAGGAACGGACTTTACCGGCATTTGATACAAGTTCAGTACAAATCACCAAAGAAGAAGGTTTGGTGCTGTACGAAGACATGATTCTAGGGCGTTTTTTTGAAGACAAATGCGCCGAAATGTATTACCGGGGCAAAATGTTTGGGTTTGTCCACCTCTACAATGGCCAAGAGGCTGTTTCTAGCGGCGTCATCAAGGCAATGCGCCGCGATGAGGATTATGTTAGCAGCACCTATCGTGATCACGTCCATGCCCTGAGTGCTGGGGTGCCGGCAGCAGAGGTGATGGCAGAGTTATTTGGTAAGGCGACAGGTTGCAGCAAGGGACGAGGCGGTTCCATGCATATGTTCTCTGCCGAACACCGGCTGCTGGGTGGCTACGCTTTTGTGGCTGAGGGAATCCCTGTAGCGACTGGCGTAGCGTTGCAAACCAAGTACCGGCGTGAAGCGATGGGTGATGCCAATGCTGATCAGGTAACGGCTTGCTTCTTTGGGGATGGTGCCTGCAATAACGGTCAATTTTTCGAGTGCTTAAATATGGCGGCACTGTGGAAACTGCCGATTTTATTTGTGGTGGAAAATAATAAGTGGGCAATTGGGATGTCTCACGAACGGGCAACTTCTGAACCAGAGATTTACAAGAAAGGTGCTGCGTTTGGGATGCCGGGGATTGAGGTAGACGGCATGGATGTGCTGGCAGTGTATTCAACGGCTAAAGAGGCGGTAGCCCGTGCCCGTGCCGGTGAGGGTCCAACTTTGATTGAGGCGCTGACTTATCGCTTCCGGGGACACTCTCTAGCCGATCCGGATGAATTGCGCTCGAAGGAAGAAAAAGAATTTTGGTTTCCCCGCGATCCGATTAAACGGTTAGCGGCTTACCTAACTGAGCAAAATCTGGCAACCCAGGACGAACTCAAGGCAATTGAGAAGAAGATTCAAGGAGTTGTGGATCATTCGGTGAAGTTTGCAGAGGAAAGTCCGGAACCTGATCCGAGTGAGCTTTACCGCTTTATTTTTGCTGAGGATGAGTAAGTAATTCAGCAGAGGTAACCCGAAGTAAATCGCTTTGCCGGCTCACCCATACAGTTTTTTGAAAAAAATAGGGGCAATTCGGAAATTGCCTCTATTTTTCTGTTAATTTATCTACAAAATCGCCGGGTTATAACTCTCTTCTTCCGCCTTTAACCAACAGCCATCAACCGGCATGAAAAGGTTAATTAATTGTTTGCTTCAGTGCGCGCGGTTGGTTCTTCCTTTTTCTCTCCATCTGGATTTCTTCCTTTTAAGAGTTTTTCAACTCGCGCCTTTACTTGAGCGTGTCGCGTCACTCCCTCGTAAGCATATCGGTTATAGCCATTGCGCTGAATAAGGGTTGCTAGATAATTAATCCGCTCTTTTGTACCGGGGTGGGTGGATAAGAAACTTAGGAAATCGCTGTCGTCTCCCTTTTCTTCTTTGAGGGTCACCATCAAATTGTATAAGCCATCAGACGCGTAGCCGGCGGCAACTAAGAGTCTAGTGCCAAGAATATCAGCCTGACGCTCTTGATCGCGGCTGTAGTCGAGCATCAGCAGGTCTGTGAGGGGGCCACCGAGGGGGATAAACTGGGTAATGTTAGCGAGTAAGGTTCCCTCTGTAACACGTTGAAATCCGTGAGAAAGGATAGCGTGGGCTAATTCATGAGTCAGCAAGCCGGCTAATTCTGCTTCAGAGTTGGTGTTTAAAATGACGCCGGCATTAACAAAAACCTTACCGCCTGGTAAAGCAAAAGCATTGAGTTCCTTGTCTTTTACAACATAAAATTCATAGTTAAAATCACGACCGCTTAAATTAGCCAGTTTTTGGCCTAGGTCATTAATATAGCTGACAACAACTTCGTCTTCAACTAACTCTAAATCGCGTTTTGCTGAGCCGGCAATTCTCTCTCCTAAAGCTGATTCGCCTTCGATTAGTAAGGCAGTTGTCTGCACAGCAGAAAAAGCGCTAAGCGGGTTGCCGGTGACGGCGAAGCTGATCGCGCCCAACAACCCATTTGCGATGGCATTGCCGGTTAATTTCTCTCGCAAATCTGAGCGAAAGCGTTTCAAGTTGGTTTCTGCAAGTTCGGTAAACTCAGTTACTTGCGGATGATCAGGGTTGAGCAAGGCAAACTGACGCGCTGCAACCGATGCTTCTAACCATTTTCCGGTATCTGCAAGTGCACCAATTCTGCCTTTAAGCAAATCTGGATGATCGGGGTACAGCGTGTTTGCGCGTTCGAGAACTTCGAGGTATTCTTTGGCGTTGCCATACTCTTTGAGTGCCTGAGCGTAAAGTAAATGTCCAGGGATGAATTCGGGAGATTGCTCAACTAAAAGCTTCAGGGGAACTAAAATTCGGGTTGCTAGCTTCTGCTGGAAGCCGATTTGGGCTTCGCGCCAATAAACCCTGCCGGCGGGTGAAAGTAAATCTGGATCAGTAATTGCTTCGGGGCGCTTTTCACTGCCGAGTTCCTGTATTTCTTCAGGAAATGGACGTTTTGCTGTCTGATATAAGTTGACTGCTGCTGGGATATCGCCGGCGAGGTAAAGTCTGTCGGCTTCTGCAAGAATTTGCAACCGGCTGCTTTTTTCGTCTAATTCTGCTGTGTCTGCCGATTCTGAGTTGCCGGCTGCTTCGGGCGTTTCTTGAGTTTCTTCGTTGCCGGCTGCTTCGGGTGTTTCTTGAGTTTCTTCGTTGCCGGCTGCTTCGGGCGTTGGCTGGATTTGAGCTATTTTCTTGGGAATGTCTATCGTTGTCGGTTCAGCGACACTATAAGCTTGACTTTCCGGCACTGAAGGTTCTGCCACAGCAGCCGGTGGCAACAAGACAAGGCTAAGGGCAATCAGCAGGGAATTCCAGACTGGTTTCATAACAGCTACCCGATCTGTGTTTCTAACTAATCTACTCAAATTTTGTAAGTTGTGTGTCTGTGCCGACTGTGAATTCAGGTAGCGCGTGAGAATAATGATTCGCGCTAAATTAGCCGAATTGCGTTATAGGCAGCAAGGGGCAACTTCTCCCACTTTTTTTCAAGAAAAATTTTCATGCCGGCATCCCCTGTGGTTCCGCACAATCCTAAAGTGAAACCTTCATAATAGAACTGGTGCCCGCCCCTCACTCATCGGGTGCGGCAGCCTCAAAACATCTTAAAACTCAAAGGATAAATATCATGAAACTCATTGGTTGCCTACTCACCAGTATTCGCAAATGCTTAGGCTTGCTATTCATCTTATGGGGAAGCATTCCCACCTTACTGATCCCAGGTATTGGGCTATTTCTCGGTCTGCCCTTCCTGCTCATCGGTGGCATCTTGCTCGCTTGTTGAAGCGAAACGATTGCGGCAAGTGCTAAGTTAACTGTAATCCCCTAAAAACGATTTGAGCCTAACCAAGGGCGGTTAGGCTCGAAAGAAAATCAGAGACAGATTGTTCAAAAATTAAACCAAAGAAGACGGAACGTTACGAGTGAAAACAGTCAATTACTAGGGTGGACAACTTTCGTAGGGATTCCAGACAGGGGACATCGGGTCTAGACCCATCAACAACGAATTTTTTTATCACTCCTTTGCTGCTCGATACTAACGTTTAACACTCTTGTTGATGTCCACTATTAAATTAACATAGGGTCGGCTCTTAGTAATAATGAGTTTACTAAAGTTTACATTTTTGCCTATTCCTAATAAAGTCCTGAGTCGGAGAGTAGAGTTTTAAGTTCTAAGCGGGAGAGGGGGCAAGTTGAGAGGTGAGGTATTTCTTTCTCTTCCCATGCCCCATGCCCTATGCCCTATGCCTTAATCCTCAGATTCCTCCGGAGCGGAAGTTGGGGCGGTGGGAAAATTCAGCACCGGCAACCGATCTCCTCGAAACACCTCCTCACTCGCCTGACCAAGTTCGCGCATCAATGAAGAGATCGCTTTGCCTCCCCACAAACCAAGTAAAACCGGCACTGTTCCCAAGCTCAACAGCACATCCACGGGAGCATTTGCTGCATCTGGAGAGGTTGGCCGATTGTTAGAGGTGTCAAATTGATGACTTTCTGATAGGGTTTGGCTAGATAATGACATCGGTGCCTCCAAAAACGTGATGGTGGGAACAACATAAAGGCAGTTGCGCCTTTATCATCAACTATGCCAAAACGTAGGGCGGGTGTGCTATTTCTAGGGAGCGAGATGACTAGCAACTATGACGACGCTGATATTGAATGTGAATGAGCGAGTCGGGGTGGGCAGCGGGCCAACCCTAGCCGAGTGGGCATCGAGCGCACTGGGACTTCCAGATGTGCGGGTGCAAGTACGGCTGCGCGGGAATAATTTGTACCTTCTGTGTGAGGGATCTCCGTGTCCGGATGTGGCAATTGCAGTGACTCGGTTCGCCCAGGCACTCGCCCATAACTCTCTAGAAACCCTCAGCCCTCCGGAGCAACCCCGGATCTATCAAGTATTTTTATCGGGTCGGGAAGTTGGCCATAATCGGCCTGATTGGACGGTGCGACTCGATCCGACTCAGCTGGATCGGCATTTAGAGCCGGCGAGTCCATCTAAAGTGCCTCAGCCTGAACCTCCAACTCTGACGCCGGCGCAACCGACTTTTAGCACCCTGCCGATTGCGGTTCCACCGGCAGCAGAAAAGCGGGGGAGTGTGGCAGCAGTGCAACCCCTCAGCGTCTCAGTGCCTCAGCGCCTCATACAAGCCCCATCTAGCCCTGAAAGTCTGGCTAACCAGTATTCAGCCCGATCTGGGAACCCGGATGCCATCGCCCGCTATCTCAGCGAAACCCTAAGCGCTTTAGGAGTTGGGGTGAAGGTTTCCGTAAGAGATATTCAAGATGCTGGTGCGGAGGAAGCAAGCGAAGGGTACAGCAGAGGCAATACCTCCGCCCAAAATACCAAGCGTCTTTGGGTGTGTTGCGAGTCTGCCTACAGTCCCGATCCCTCATTGCTTGCCGAACCAATCGCCCAGCGATTGCGGAACTTATTAGAAAAGCGTGAAGGGGTTTCTCTCCAGGGATTTCGAGATGCGGTGATCGTCGGTCAGGTTAGCGGTGAAGCTAGACCGGAGTGGATGCTGCGTGTGGATATGACGCCGCCGGAGGAGATGCTGAAGGCGTGGGCGTGTTGGGGTGACGTGCAAGCCATCGCGCTACTGATTGACCGCGCTTTAGCGAATCAGGGAATTGCGGTTCGGGCGGTGCTTAAGGAGGCAACGCTGCATCTGTTTTGCAGCCGGCAGCCTTCACAAACCGGCAGCCTTCCAAACGCTGCGGAAACTGCCGCCGAGGCGAATAAGCCGGCACCTGATAAATGGCAGTGTGTGGCTGCAATTAAGCCGGTCTTAGAAAGCATTGCCCCTCAAGGAATTCAAGCCGCAACGATCTATGGCGTAGACAGTTCCCAGTCTTTAAATCCTCAGTGTGCCGTTTCACCCAAAACTCCGGGTTTGGGGCTGGGTGCGGAAGAAACACCCGTTTGGATTGATTGGGTGAATTTAGCTGCCACCCAGCATCCGGCTTTAGCTGAGTCAGCTTTAGATTTAGCGAAGCGAGGAGATCGAGGGGCGCTGACGTTTGTCCTCGACCGGCTGATTCATCCCAATTTGAATGCCAAGCTGGCTACCGGCGGTATTCACCTGTCAATTTTGCAGAAAGACGACTTGCTGCACGTGATCAGCGATGCCCCGGTGTGCCCCCCACAAAGTCGGGTTGGCCCTCCGATCGCCAAGTTACTGCGCCAGTTACAAATTCCGGAAATTTCCGGGGTGCGGGTGTACGGACGACGTGCCGGCCAGAAAAAGCCTTTGTGGCGCTACGGCGCTGATTTTGTGGGGCGCTACGGCGCAGCACCAGAAGCGGCACCAGAGTTTGCGGCTTCGGTTGCGGAGGGGGCGGAATTGCTGCCGCAACCGGGCGATTTAGTTTTGCGCCCAGCTATCAAACCGAGCCAAGAGAAAGCTGGTTTGGCTGGGATGGGACAAGGCATGGGTCATGTTCTACAACAGTTGTTGATTCGAGCGCAACTGTTCAGTCCTAGCAACCAGTTCGCAAATCAAGCGACGCCTCACGGGGTTTGGGTGGCACTTGTTTGGGGCACACTGGGATTGCTGCTGGCGCTACAGGCAGATTGGGTGATGGGTCAGTTGGTACGAGATACCAAGTTGTCTCCGGTTCGCGAAGCCCAGTTGAACCAGGTATTTCAAGAGGCGCTTTCTAAGAAGCCGGTTGCGGATGAGGAGGGCAAAGTCCCGACAAGAGTATCCCTGGATCTGCCCCAAGTTTCTCTGCCGAAATCAAGAAAGGACGATTCCTCCGTTTTTAATGTGTCCGGCTTTACTCAGCAGGGAAGCGAACAGCTCACGATTGCCGGCAAATGTCAGGTAGGTGCCGGCGGCCTAGACCCAGAGCGCTGTATTCTGGAATCTTTGTCTTACCCCAGCTTTAATAGCCGCCAGCTAGATGAACATCTCCTGCGCTACCAGCAGTATTTGGCTGATTCGGGCACCCCAGATATTTTGATTGTGGGCAGTTCACGGGCGCTGCGGGGGATCGATCCGGCAGCTCTGCAAAAAACCTTGAGTGCACAAGGTTCTCCCAATGTCAAGATATTTAACTTTGGAATCAACGGTGCCACCGCGCAAACAGTCGATGTGCTGATTCGCCAGATTTTGCGCCCAGACCAACTGCCCAAAATGATTTTGTGGGCGGATGGGGCGCGGGCGTTTAATAGCGGTCGGGTGGATGTGACCTACAACGCGATTGTGGCTTCAGAAGGGTATCGGCAGCTGGGTGCCGGCAAACACCCGATCTCCGATGCCGGTGGGGAAATCGGCTCTAGCGCACCCAATTCTCCTGCGCCGGCTTTGGACGCCGCCTCTCAAGCCTATGATAAGTTCTGGACGTCGAGTTACGACGACATGAGTGAGTGGTTCAGCCAAAAGCTGGCTGGCATCTCTGCGACTTATCCCCAACGTGACCGGCTCAAAAGGCTCTTGCAGCAGCAGCTCGCAACGAAGCTCAAGCTGCAAGGCGTGACGCGTCAGCCCCTGGTGGCCTCTACGAAAGGCGCTGAATCCCCTGAAGCGGATGAGATGCAGTCTGCCGGTACGATTGATGCGAACGGCTTCATGCACCTGCCGGTGCGCTTCAACCCAGCAATCTACTATCTCAAACATCCCAAAGTCCCCGGCAATTATGACGCTGATTACGAATCTTTTCAGCTCGCAGGCCGGCAAACTTCTGCCCTGAAAAACCTGGTGCAATTTACGCAGTCGCGCGATATTACCTTAGCCTTCGTCAATCTGCCTTTGACTGAGGATTATTTAGACCCTATTCGTAACGCTTACGAACAGGAATTTCAACAGCAAATGTTGCGTCTGTCTATGGAAGAAAAATTTATCTTCCGAGATTTATCTGGACTGTGGCCAAATCAAAACGAACACTTTTCAGATCCTAGCCACCTAAACCGTTTTGGTGCCCATGAAGTGTCACAACGCGTGGCGAAAGATCCCATGATTCCCTGGCCGATGCCCAATGAAGAATTGAGAATTCAGAATTAAAAATTCAGCACGTTATCTTCCCTGCTTTATTCTTCATCCTTCATTCGTCAGATGGAATTTCTCTCACTTCCTTACGCCTTATTTCTTCTCAGCTTTCTCGGCGTTTACTGGACAGTTCAGCAACAACGCTGGCGTCTGTGGGTGATCTTAAGCGCCAGTTTGGTATTTTATGCCTCACTGCAATTTCAATACATCCCACTGCTGTTGGTCAGTATTCTGATTAACTTCCGTTTGGGACGCGCCCTCAACGCAAAAGCATCTAAACACCGGCAGTCTTTAGAGGGAAATATTTCCGAGCATGAAGATTTGCAAGTCGCTCAAGCAAATTGGAGTCCCCGGCGTCTGGCAATTTTGTGGCTTGGCATTTTCTTAAATGTTTTGGTGCTGTTGAGCTTCAAGTACGTGCCTTTTTTATTAGAATCTGCCGGCACTTTGTTGAAATTGCCAGAAGCGGGGCAAAGTGCCGGTTGGTTCCGCACCCATATTTTTCCTCCCTTGGGGCTGAGTTTTTTCACATTTGAGTGTCTTGCCTATCTCATCGATGTTTATCGGGGTGCGCCGGCAAGCCAGCATTTACTTCAGTTTGCTGCCTACAAGTTTTTCTTTCCTAAACTGATTTCCGGCCCAATTACCCGATATCATCATCTAACCACCCAACTACAAACCCTAAAATTTCCCTCTGCTGAACGGGTGACGGAAGGGCTTTGGTTAATTGCTTCTGGGGCGGTTAAAAAAGGATTACTTGCTGATCGCTTAGCCATTCTTGTAAATCTAAGTTTCGAGAATTTGCAACGCGCTGGGAGCGGTGATATCTGGTTAGCAACCCTCGCTTACGGATTGCAACTTTATCTTGATTTTAGTGGCTATGTAGATATTGCCCGTGGCAGCGCAATGCTGATGGGATTAAACCTGCCAGAAAATTTTGACTTTCCCTACTTTAGTACCAGCATTGCCGACTTTTGGCGTCGCTGGCACATTACTTTAGGAGATTGGCTTCGCAACTACCTTTACTTTCCCCTGGGGGGATCACGCAAAGGTTTAGACCGTACCTGTCTGAACTTATTAATTGTGATGTTAATTGCCGGAATTTGGCACGGTGCTGCTTGGGGGTTTGTTGTCTGGGGTTGGGTTCACGGTGTCGCTTTAGTGATTCACCGCCTTACAGAAGCCCTATCAAATCGGTTGCCACTTCTCAAACGCTGGTGGCAAAGTATTCCAGGTGTGCTAACGGCATGGTTACTGACTCAGGCAATGGTTTTTACCGCTTGGATCTGGTTCCGGCTTCCCGATTTGAGATATTCGAGTTGGGCAATTCAGCATCTGTGGGGACACGCGGCTGATATCCAGTTCACCCAAAAGGTTTATCTAGAAACAATGGGTTTAGATCGCTTGCAAATTTCTATGCTCCTGGGTGCTTTAGTTGCAGCGATGGCAGTATCTTATTTAATCAATCGAACTCTCAAATTAGAGTTAAATTGGCCTCTGAAAATTTTGTTGGTGCCGCTGTGTTTCTTCGCGGTGGCGCTACTCGCCCCCGATGGAACCCCGCCCTTTATTTACTTTGATTTTTAGTAAGATTTGGAGTCCGAGATTAGGGGATTTTATGTGCGCCGGCACATCCCCTTTCCTCTTTTCTCCACAGAAAGCAACCGCCTGCCGATAGAAAATGGCCCTTTAGTCTGATTTCAAAAATCTAAAACTCAAAATCTCTATCCCAAAATTCGTATAATTTCCAAATCACCCATTTTTGGCAAGATTTTCACTTATATTTTTGTACTATATCTTTTTTATCTTTTTTTGGAGAATATTTATACAAATGCAGTAAATAATTTTAGACAACTGCATTACTTTGTAATAAAGTCTACAGAAATAGGTCAAGAAGAGGCAATAGAAATCATAGGCAAGAAAGATCATGCCTAAATTTCTATTCCCTAACTCCCTCATCCTCGGTTTCAACGTCCCTTCAAACTTGATAAGAACACCAGTCGCTCCAGCTGCCGGCATAGAGTTTGCCTTTTGGGATGCCGGCGATTTCAAGGGAGAGCAAATTCACGCAAGCCGTGACACCGGAGCCGCAGTAGACAATAATTTCCTTCGCTTGCGTCCCCTCCGCCCACCGGCGCTTTTGCTCAGAAGCCGGCAGCCCCCGACCTTGCTCGTCTGTAACCGCTTGCCAGGGATAGTTCACAGCACCTGGAATGTGGCCGGCAATCGGGTCAATCGGTTCTCGTAAACCGTTGTAGCGCTCCGGTTCACGGGAATCTACCAGCAAAACACCCGGCAAATCTTTATGGGCTTTGACATACTCAATATCCACCACTCGATCCTGTTGAGGTTCGGGGACAAACGTTGCCGGCTTGGGCACCGACACTTCAGCCGTGACGGGATAGCCCGCTGCTTGCCAGCCGGTGAAGCCCCCATCCAGTAACGCAACCCGGTCGTGCCCTAAATAGCGCAGCAGCCACCACAGACGCGAAGCAAAAGCAAATTTAGAATCATCGTACGCAACAACAAAAGTTTCTTGAGAATTGATGCCGGTTGCTGCCAGCGTGTTTGCCAACTTGAGTGGATCGGGCAAGGGATGCCGGCCACCGTGGCGACCAACAGGACTGGAAAGCTCCTGGTTGAGATCTAGGTAAAACGCTCCGGGAATGTGATTAGCGGTGTATTGCTGTTGCCCTAGTTCTGGATCGGCGAGGGAAAAGCGACAATCGACGATCACCAGAAGTGGATCGTCCAGGTGTTCGGCTAACCACTGGGGGGAAACGAGAAAATCAGCGTCATTCATTGGCTCACCAACTGCAAGGAAGGGCTGTTGATATTTTTGCAGAGGTGGGAAAATTGCAAAAGTGTGTGCATGAGTCAGGGCGTTAGTGCAGCGTGCCCAGGGGGCATAGTATCGGCGCAGAAAAACTTTACTTTGAGCAATGCCCCGACTTTATCGGAGGCGATTCGCAGCTGCTTTCTGAGCGTAGGCGAGATTTTCCTGGTACTCAAGCGCTTTCTGCTGCGCCACTGCATAATTGGGACTAGATGCCGGCACTGCTTCCATCAAGGCACTCGCCTGTTGCCAATGACTGACAACCAAACTCCACTCATCCTGAGATTTAGCTGATTTAGAGAGTTTTACCGCATTCTGTGCCTTAGTCATTGCCACTGGAAAAGGATCAAATTGAGGCATTTGGGGAGGCGCTTTCAACAGAATTTTAGAAGGGGTGGCAACAGCCGGCGCGTAGGGAACCGGCAAGGGAGCTTCACCAGGAATCGGTGTAGGCATCAGCGCTATTGGGTTAGATGGCACTTGGGCCGGCTTCTGGGACGCAACCTGCATCGTTTGTTTGGCTTCAGGCCATTTAGAAAATAAAGCAATTCCGGATGCCACCAACACCGCAAACAAACTCACCATTAGTCCTTTTGCCAGTTGTTTCGGCGTGAAATATCGCCGGATCAGGCACTCAACTTGGTAAAGATAAGCCGCGATTGCAAACCAGATTACCACCCAAGGTCTGAGTGCGAACCCATCTTTCCCCGCCATGATTACGCCACGACCGCTGACATCCCAAAAGTTTTCAACACTGTCAAAAATCTCCCATGCCCTGTATCCAAATTCACGTCCAATACAACTACTGACATCTTCATTCCCCGCACCTCCCAAGCTGCAATTTAAGACATAAAAACCAGCAATACTGTTTAAAATAACTAAAAAACATAGGGCGATGATAAATGTACCGTAAACGCCTTCCCACAAGCCTTTAAAATACGGAATTACTTTAGATAGATACGAAGGTTTCTCTGCTCGAACAGCCGCGCCGAAAAAATGATAATATAAACAAAAGCATAAAGTGGGTAATAAAACCCAATATCCCGCAAAAATAACCAAAACATCATGACTGCTAATCAGGGCAGTTGAGGTAACAATGTTTAACCTAAACACCATTAAACTGGTGAGAGGAAACGCAATTAAAAGTAACCCCAACGCTCTCAACCAAGAAATTGGATAGGGAAACCATGCCGGCCATCTTTTTTTACTGTGTTTGAGCGAGTTTTCCTCATCTGCTTTCAAATCTCCGCTTGTCGGGTAAAAACTTTCATCATCCTGAGGTTTCAAAACAATTAATTCCGCCCAAGCCGGAGAATCGTCCCCAATCTTTCTTCCATAAATTTCGATAAAATCAACAAATTGGATTTGCCATTCTACCATCGTTTTACGAATGAACTCGATAGATGAATCTGGGTCGGGAACTTGATCGGATTCCAGCATTACTAATAAGCAATTATCCTTCAAAGCTGCCCTTGCCGTAATGCCGGTGTCATGAAGAAGATAATTGATGAGAGAGGCGATGGCTTCTGCATTCCCCTGATCGGGAAGTTCTACAGAATTAAAATTCGTCATAGTGACTAGCAGAATTTTTCATCAAGAACATTATTACGACTCAAAAGCACAAATATTTTTCTTTAAACAGACAGACAATCCGTGTAAAACTCATAAAAAGCACTGGAGTCACAGCAAACCGGCCTTCTGGATCGGTGTTGAGTTTCTCACCTCCGGAATAGGAAAACCGAATGAAAGTCTTCAGATAAGCCGTCCGTTCGCTTAATTGCCACTAAATAATAAAACTTAACCGGACTTCCTCAACACCTCACCGGCATCCAAAGATTCTGTCGGCCACGGTTAGAGTCAGTCATTTATGGTAAGAGGTCATAAGTCAAGAGTAAAGAATAACTGACAAACGATGCAAAACACTGAAAACTTTACCCCACAACTGACCGCTGACGGTTCATTCACCTTTTTCTCAGCAGAATTTGGCCAAACTTTTCACTCGCATTTTGGAGCACGGCAAGAAGCTGAACTTAAATTCACACAACCGCTACAGCTTGCCCATAAAGCCCGACAACCCGTGCTGCGGTTGCTGGATATTTGTTACGGACTCGGCTATAACACCGCCGCGGCTTTAGCCACAATTTGGGCAGTCAATCCCGACTGTCGCATTGAATGGATCGGACTGGAATTAACCCCCGCTGCGCCTCAAGCTGCAATCTCACAGAATCTGCTCAACCAATGGCCGACACCTATTCCTCAACTTTTAACCCAACTGGCTGCATCTTGCCAAATTGAAACAGACCGTTTGCAAGCGCAACTGCTGATCGGCGACGCCCGACAAACGATCCAGCAGGTATGTAGGTCCGGTTTCCCAGCGGATGCGGTTTTCCTTGATCCCTTCTCCCCACCCAGTTGCCCTCAGTTGTGGACTGTGGAATTTTTAAGTTTGGTAGCAAACTGCCTCCACCCCCTCGGCCTGATCGCAACTTATTCGTGCTCAGCCGCCGTTCGCAGCGCTTTAATCAGCGCCGCGTTGCAAATCGCCTCAACTTCGCCGGTAGGCCGGCGCTCACCCGGTACAGTGGCTTGGAAAAATGATAGAGATCACGAACCCAATACTTCCGCAGATTTACTGAGTTTGTCTCAACAAGAGCGGGAACACTTGCAAACTCGTGCCGCGATCCCCTACCGCGATCCCCATCTGCATGACTGTGCTGCAACTATTATCGGGCGGCGTCAAATTGAACAGCAGGCATCTTCCCTAGAACCCACATCCCATTGGAAAAAGCGCTGGTCTATTTCCTGAGTTTCTTTGAGAAACTAGAATTTATTTTGTATAAATGTAACAAAAGTTTAAAAAAACGGGCACCGAAGTCAGCTGTTGTGCGAATTTAGAAGAAAGAAACTAATCATTTACTCGGTTTCGCCCTCGGCTGGCCATGTGTTAAATACAAAAATTAATGGAGCTGTTCAAAATAACTTAGAGGGGGAGCAGATCTACGTGGAAAGCCTGATTTCTACACAATGATAATTAAAGATAATATCAGAAGAGTAGAAGCTGGCTTTTAGATAGAATGATCCTATTAGTTTCGCTTCTTATGTATCAAGTACGTCTGTAAGTTCCTACAGCAAGGTGTGCGAGCGTGAGCTTCCTAGATTTTGAACCGCCAAAAGTTCTCGTTGTTGACGATCATCCAGCTAGCCGTATGACAGCGGTGGCACTGCTTTCTGTAGAAGGCTACGATGTCTTTGAAGCAGAAAGTGGGCCAGCAGCGATTAAGTGCGTCAGCCAGACTAATCTCGATCTGATTCTGCTGGATGTGATGATGCCAGGGATGGACGGGTTTGAGGTGTGCCGGTGTCTCAAGCAGGATGAGCAGACGCGTCTCATCCCCGTCATTTTTATCACCGCCCTTAATGATCGGCGATCGCGGATCAAAGGAATTGAAGCCGGCGGCGATGACTTCCTCACCAAACCCTTCGATCACCTAGAACTCACCGCCCGCGTCAAATCATTGGTACGCCAAAAGCGTCTCAATGAAGATTTAGACCATGCAGAACAAGTGCTTTTCTCCATCGCCCGCGCCGTGGAAAGCCGAGATCCGAACACCGGCGATCACTGCGAACGGCTGATCGATTTGGGCAAAGAGTTTGGGGAATTTCTTAACCTGTCCCGTCCTGAGCTGCGGGATTTGATGTGGGGCGGCTATCTCCACGATATCGGAAAAGTGGGAATTCCTGACGCCGTGCTGCTCAAAAAGGGTCCATTTACCGATGAAGAGCGGGAGATCATGAACCAGCACGTCCTCATCGGTGAGAAAATCTGCAAGCCCCTGCGGACGATGCGTGGTGTTCTGCCCATCATTAAATACCATCATGAGCGGTGGGACGGTTCCGGCTATCCAGAAGGCTTGGTT
Source organism: Microcoleus sp. FACHB-672 (assembly GCF_014695725.1). Lineage (NCBI taxonomy): Bacteria > Bacillati > Cyanobacteriota > Cyanophyceae > Oscillatoriales > Microcoleaceae > Microcoleus > Microcoleus sp. FACHB-672. The sequence continues at coordinate 58,784 of NZ_JACJOU010000006.1, forward strand.
GCAGATGAGATTCCTTTGCTCTCACAGGTATTTCAACTCATTGACATTTACGATGCTCTCACAAGCGAACGTCCCTATAAACGAGCTTTCACGCCGACAGAAGCCCTAGAAATTATCGCCCAGGAAACGAACAAAGGCTGGCGGAATCCTGAGTTGGTTATGCAGTTTCAGGAATTTATTGTGACGCTGCTAGGAAAAAGTAATGTGAAAATACAGACGATGGAAGTGCTTCAAGCCAGCGCTTCGTCGGTGTTATAAGGCAGGAGTGACGCTAGGAATATAAGAGAATCTGGCAATCTAGCATCTAAAATTGAGAATCTACAATTGCCTCATTCCTGGTTAACTTCAGGGAAAAGCCGGCAGGATAGGGGCTGTTGCAGGGTATACTCCATTGGGAGAAACTGGCTCAGAAACGAATGGTAGCAGTAGCAATTTTAGCGGCTGGACGCGGAACGCGGATGAAATCAGATTTGCCTAAGGTCTTACACTCTTTAGGCGGGCGATCACTTGTCGAACGAGTTCTTAACAGCTGTTTCTCAATACAGCCATCCAGGCGCATCGTGATCGTTGGATATCGGGGAGATTTAGTAAGAGAATCCCTGCAATCGGATACAGATGTGGAGTTTGTTGAGCAAACACAGCAGTTGGGAACCGGCCATGCTGTTCAGCAAATTTTGCCTCATCTAGAAGGATTTGAAGGTAATTTACTGGTTTTGAATGGGGATGTGCCTCTGCTGAGGCCACAAACTATTAAAATGCTGCTGCAGACGCACACAGAAAACGGCAACGCAGCGACGATTCTCACAGCGCATCTGCCGAATCCGAAAGGCTACGGGCGGGTGTTTTGTGATGGTCAAAATCTGCTCAAACAAATTGTGGAGGATCGGGACTGCACCCCTGCACAAAAGCAAAATCGCCGCATCAATGCCGGCGTTTACTGCTTCCACTGGCCCTCTTTGGCAGAAGTGCTGCCGCGTCTGAAGGCGGAAAATGACCAGCAGGAATATTATCTGACGGATGCGGTTAATTATCTAGAGCCGGTGATGGCGGTGGATGTTGAGGATTATCAGGAAATTCTCGGAATCAATGACCGCAAGCAGTTGGCCACAGCTTATCAGATATTGCAGACACGGGTGAAGGATGATTGGATGGCTGCCGGTGTGACGCTGATCGACCCGGACAGCATCACGATTGACGATACTGTGCAGTTAGAACCGGATGTGGTGATTGAACCGCAAACCCATCTGCGTGGCCAAACCGTTATTCAAGCCGGCAGCCGCATCGGGCCAGGTAGTTTAATTGAAAACAGCCAGTTGGGTGAAAAGGTTACCGTATTTTACTCGGTCGTGACAGATAGCGTGGTGGCCGCCGGCACGCGAATTGGCCCCTATGCACATCTGCGCGGTCATGTCAATGTCGGCACCGGCTGCCGGATCGGAAATTTTGTGGAGATGAAAAATACGACCCTCGGCGATAAAACCAACGTCGCTCATTTATCCTATCTAGGCGATGCCACACTAGGAAATCGGGTGAATATCGGTGCCGGCACAATTACTGCCAACTACGACGGCGTGAACAAACACCCAACCCACATTGGCTCGAACACCAAGGTTGGTTCTAACAGCGTTCTTGTCGCGCCGGTGACGCTCGGAGAAGATGTTACCGTGGCTGCCGGTTCTGTGGTGACGGAAGACGTGCCCAAAGATTGTTTGGTAATTGCACGTTCTCGCCAATCTGTTAAGCATGGGTGGCGGATAAAATCTCAGAAAGATGAAACCGCAGGTGGCTAGCTATTTTGGGAGATGGAGATGAGGTTGCCCTAGAGAAAGCAGCCTTACAAACATTTGAAGGGCGTTGCTGGATTGGCAAGAGATTTTTCTCAGGCAATGGCGTGGTTAAAACCCGATCAAGGGTAAAGACTTTCGGGTAAAAAAAATTGTCCCACCTACCGAATTCCTAACCTCTTCTTAACCGAAAAAATTTGAGTTTTGAATTTTGAGTGAGGCAGCTTGAATTCAAAACTCAGATTTTAATCAGACGTTTACAACCCGCCACTTTCAACGCCCTCACTCAAATCGAGGGTGTCGCCCATTTGATTGCCGGTGTGATAAGCAGCTAACAAAACTTCGCTAGTTTTACCCCAACCGATCGCCCCATTTGCATCGAGTCCAATTGCACCAAAATCGCGTTTGCTGACACCGGCTTCTGTAAACGAACGCTCAAATGCTTCTACCAAAGATAAACCATCGGTTACACGCACTACAATTCGTGCAGCCAAACACTCATCAATAATATCTTCACCAATGCCGGTGCAGCTGATCGCCGCTTTCGCTGTTGCGTAATTCCCTGCCGGCATTGCGGAATCACTTACCCGTCCGATCCGTTCAAAACCTTTACCGCCTGTCGAAGTGCCGGCTGCTAAACACCCTTGGCTATCGAGCGCCACTACGCCAATTGTCCCGTAGCCGGCGTTGCTGTCCTCGACCAACTCGTTTTCAGCCACCACCCCAGCCGCTTCGCGAACAAAGTTTTCTTGACGTTCCTGCATCCACTCCTGCAACCGAATCTCAGTTAGAGGATTGTATAGAGGAACTTGCAACTCCCGCAAAAGTTCTGCCGCCCCAAAATCTGACAACACCCGATCCGCCGAACCCTGTAAAAATTCGGCAAGCTCAATGGGATGCTGCACACGCGACACATTGATCACACCGCTAAATCGTTGCGCTGAACCATCCATAAGCGAAGCGCTCATGCGGATCTGACCGTCTGATTGCAGTACAGAACCCGTGCCGGCATTAAAGCGCGGATCGTCCTCTAACAAGTGGCAGCCCCGAATCACTGCGTCCTTAGCAGCTGCTCCCGCTAACAGCAGCCCATAGATCTCTTCTACCACTTTGTAGAGAGACTTCCGCACTGCATCTGCCCCGCCTTTTCCTTTCAAGGAACTGCCGGCACCACCGTGGATAATTAGTTTAGGTTGTACTTTGTGAATAGTCATTTGTCAGTTGTCAGTTGTCAGTTGAAAATAGAGAATGCATCAGCTTTCTTCCATTCTCTATTCTTTCGTCTCCAGTCCAGCCCCAGCGCGACGCCTGCGACAGCGTTCAGAGCAATATTTCACATCATCCCAGCAATCTGCCCATTTTTTACGCCATGTGAAGGGGCGTTGACATACGGGGCAAATTTTCGTGGGTAAGTCAGATTTAGAGCGTGCCCGTCCCATGCTAATTTGACGATACAGTTCCTTTCAATTTTACGGAAAACTAGCTGGGAAAGCAGACACTCTAGAATATCCAAAATTTTGAATCAATATATGAAACAGAGAGCAAATAACTAGAAATAAAATTGCCTTGAATTATGCCACAATTTGGGGGCGAGGCTAGTAAATATTTTGAAGAATCAATAACGGACGCAATTTATTTGAATAAATGCAACTTGACAGCAGTATCTTATTATCGAGAATTCGGATTGTATTAGTAGAGCCTGCCGGCCCGCTTAACGTCGGAGCGATCGCGCGAGTGATGAAAAATATGGGGCTGCAACAGCTCGTACTCGTCAATCCCCAGTGCGATCCCCTTGGAGAAGACGCCCGAAGAATGGCGGTTCACGCCGCAGACATCTTAGAATCATCCAGGCTTGTTGCCAGCCTGCCGGCAGCCCTGCAAGGATGCCAGCGAGCGATTGCTACAACCTCTCGCGAGCGATCCATTGCTCCCCCAGTCATGGAACACCCCCGCAGCGGTTTGCCTTGGTTGCTAGAGACACCGGCAGCCTTAATATTTGGCCCCGAAGACCGAGGGTTAAGCAACGAAGAATTAAAATATGCCCAGCGATTTGTGCGAATTCCTTCAACGGATATCTATCCCTCCTTAAACCTGGCTCAGGCAGTGGCGATTTGCTGTTACGAACTCTCCGAGAGTGCGCGATTGGAAGAAAAAAGACAGCAGGGGTTCGGGGAAGCACAAACGCAAAATAGCAACATCACCCAACCATCCTTCCCGCTCAATCCTGACTCCGCCCCCCTAGAGGCGCTGGAAGGGTACTATGAGCAACTAGAAGCCCTATTGCTCAAAATCGAATACCTCTACCCTCACACAGCAGCCAGCCGCATGGAAAAATTCCGGTGCCTGTTTAACCGCGCCCAGCCTTCAGGATCTGAAGTGTCGATGTTACGGGGTATCCTTAGACAGGTTGAGTGGGCCTTATCCAACCACACGATGGTTGATGGTACGCTAAAGGCGTCGCAAGACAAGCTTAGCGATTCTCCTAAGAACCCGCTAAACTTTGGCAAAGCCGGCCCGAAGGACAGGAGCCAAACCTAACGTGATCCTGGCTCAGCTTTTGCGGAAAAGGTACGCAAATAGGGTAGAAGTAAAGGCTGCTGTACAAACGCAACGGTGCGTGGGTGCAGCCTCTTATTGATGAAATGTAAAGGAGTCTGGTGTGGCTCAGAGAACTCCCATTCGGTCAATTTTGTCGGCAGTGCCATCAAAACCGGCGTCAGATGAGACGTCAACAGAGTCAAGAGCGCACAATCAATCAGCAGGACAATTGCGAAACGTGTCGGAAGAAAAACCACGTCGGGAACGCCGGCGCGATACCCGCAAGCAACGCCGGCAACAGCCCCAAGAACAGCCACCCCAGGCAAGATCTGGGGGGCAACGCCAGCCCGTAGATAAAGACGTTTATGGGGAATCTGAGCTGTCTAGCCCGGATCGCGTAAATCCCCGCAACGAACCCCAGTCGGTTTCCCCACTGCCAACTAAACGCCGTGGGGGTGGATCGCCTACTTCTAATTCCCGACAATCTCAGACAGGAAATCCCGTCCAGCCGGCTTCGCGAACCTCTTTGAATTCTGCACGACGGACGATGGGCGATATCAAGCCATACCGGCCAAGCTCAACAACCCCGCGATCCCAGAAACGAACCGCGCCGGTGCAGCCCGTCGAGCAGCGCCCGTCCCGTCAAACCCAGATCCCAACCAGCCAGCAGCCCTCAGCCAGCCGGCAACCGGCAAAACAGCCCCCGCAAAACTCAACGAGTAAAACTAACCAGCCAGCCTCCCAACCGCCTCGCCAGCGAAAGAAGAGTACGCCAAAGAACCAGCCGCGCAAGCAATCCACCTCTCCCCTGGTATACGGCACTCGGATGCTGATTTTAGGCGTAGGAATTGGGGTAATTGCCGGAACGCTACTGTCTGTATTCGATCCAGCCAGCCGCTATCCCGCTTCAGAAACCGTTAACCACGCATCTGTAGTCACTCAAAGCGGTCAGTCTCAACAAAGCATACAGAGTGGAGAGAAAAATTCTGCCCAAGCAAGCCAACTGCCTGATTTACAGCTGGGTGAGGAACTCGTGCCGATGAAAAACCAGATGCAGGCTTTGGTGGCTCAAAATGCCGAGTTGAGTGCGGGAGCATTTTTTGTTGATCTCGATACCGGCGGTTATATCGATTTGACAGGTTCTGGAACGTTTGCGGCTGCCAGCATGATTAAGGTGCCCATTCTCATCGCTTTTTTCCAGGATGTGGATGAGGGCAAAATTCGCCTGGATGAGCGGCTGACGATGAGCGCTGAGCAGATAGCTGAAGGTTCTGGGGATATGCAGTTTCAGCCGGCAGGCACGAAGTACAGCGCCCTGGACACAGCTACGAAGATGATTACGATCAGCGACAATACCGCCACCAATATGCTGATTGATCGCTTAGGCGGTGCTGTTGCCCTCAATCAGCGATTTCTATCTTGGGGGTTAAGCACCACAGCGATCCGCAACATCCTCCCCGATTTAGAAGGAACCAATACAACCAGTCCTAAAGATATGGCCAATTTATTGGCTTTGGTGCATCAAGGCAAGCTAGTGTCACTACGCAGTCGTGATCGCTTGCTGGCGATTATGCAAGGGACTGTGAATAATTCCTTGCTGCCCCAAGGACTGGAGCCGGGAGCAACAATCGCTCACAAAACCGGCGATATCGGTTCCCTGGTGGGTGATGTTGGCCTCATCGATATGCCCACCGGCCAGCGATATATTGCGGCTGTGATGGTTAAACGCCCCCACAATGATGAGCGGGGATCGGAACTAATCCGGCAGCTTTCTCGCATCGCTTACAAATCTTTCAGTAAGTAGCGTGAAGCCGGCTGTTTTTCCCTGCAAAAGGACGCAGAGGGCAAGTCCTTGCGCTCCTTTGCCCGGTCGCTAAAAGGATACGGGTAAAGGCTCTACCAGAGCCATCTCATCAAGCAATTGCCAGAGTTTCTGTAGCATTGGCTCCAGTCCTTCTCGCGAGACTGCAGAGATCGTAAAAACTTGTACTTGACTTAGTTCAGAAAGTGTGCGCTTGAGACCTTCGAGATCATAAGTTTCTGCGTTAACCGCATCAATTTTGTTGAGGGCGATAATTTGCGGACGGTTTGCAAGTCCACGTCCGTAAGCCTGCAACTCTTCCTGAATCGTTTGATAAGCGGCAATGGGGTCATCATCGGTAGTATCAATCAGGTGCAGCAGCACTTTTGTGCGCTCGATATGCCGCAAAAATTCATGGCCAAGACCGGCACCGGCATGAGCGCCGGCAATCAGTCCGGGGATATCGGCAAACACGGTTCCATCCCCACTGGGTTTGCGGACGACCCCTAAATTTGGGATCAGCGTTGTAAATGGGTAATCTGCAACTTTTGGACGCGCCGCTGAGAGAGAGGAAATTAAAGTTGATTTGCCGGCATTGGGCAACCCGATGATCCCCACCTCAGCTAACAGTTTTAATTCCAAACGCAGAAGCCGGCTTTCTCCTGGCAACCCAGGCAAAGCATACTCAGGTGCCCGGTTGCGGTTGCTGAGAAAGTGTTTGTTTCCCAACCCACCTTTACCGCCGGCTGCAGCACAAAATGTCTGGCCCGCTTCCACAAGATCCGCAAGCATTTCGCCGGTGGAAGCATCATAAACAACCGTACCAATGGGAACTTCCAGGATAGAGTCGCGACCATTGGCCCCCGTGCGGTTACTTGGCCCGCCGCGCTTGCCGTCTTCCGCCTTGAATTGGTGGGCGTAACGAAAGTCCAGCAGCGTTTGTACGTTCTCAACTGCCACCATAATTACAGATCCGCCCTTGCCGCCATTGCCACCGGCAGGGCCACCCGCCGGTACATATTTTTCCCGCCGGAAGGCAACCAGTCCGTCACCCCCACTGCCGCCGTCTACTTGAATTTCTGCTCGATCAATAAATTGCATAATTGTCCTTTGTCATTGGGTCGGGGCGAGTGCGCCTTGAGCTTTTTGGGGTGTCACTGGGGAAAAATTGCTGTCTCAACCGGCTGGGAAGAGATTTCTGTTTTTTAACCGCAGATGATAGCGTAGCGTGGCGCTAGCCATACGCAGATGAGGTTAGCAGTAAGGGGAAACATCCTCACCACAATCATCGGCTAGGTAAGATAGGGCGCGGAAGCGTAGACCTACTAATTGATCGTAAAGGGGATTGAGCTTGCACAGTGGGGGAATATGCACCACCTTACGCCCGAACAGTTTCACATCTCGCTCAAAAGGGCACTGGGAAGGAATCATTTTACATAAGAAGCGAGCCACTCTGGGGTCGTGAATTGCCAAGTCATCTAGCCAGTAGCGCACGGGGCGCAGCATATCTCGCTGGCGTTTTGTTAGTGCCGGTGAGGCAAGTCCTTGTCCCTGTTTGGGGGCGTTAACAGTTCCGGTGTGACTATCCTCGTGTTGATCGTAAAGCGTGTGGCGCAGCGCCTCAAGCACCTGCACATTCAGTTCTAAAGCTTGACAAAACTGCTGCAATTGTTCATCCTCGCTGGCAGAATATACCCCATCTGCCAAAGCCACCATCACCGCAGTTCTCATAAAATTTTCTGTGATGACAGAGTCGTTCCCTAATATCGCAGCTAGCTCTTCTGGAGAAATTGGCTCCAATGGCCCTAAATCAATCCGAGGCGCTAATTCTATTTGAGTCAACTCTCCAATCATGGCTTGTTCTTCTGGATCGAAGTGGCCGTCTGACCAAGCAATGGTCAGTAGTCCGCGCAGCCATGCAGAAATTTGCTCGCCCGTTAGGGGGGAATTTACAACACCAGTCATAGGATGGACACCTGTAAGTGTATCGACTCAAATCAATCGTAGCTCTAGCGTGAGTGCAGCTTGTAAACTGAGAGACTGAGCTGCTCGTATAAGGACACCTCTGTGACCCCGCAAGAGTTTGGTTTATTCCTAATATCAATCGTAACGAGTGCAGCGGGGCAGTTTTTCCTGAAATCCGGCGCTTTAAAGATCGGGAAATACCACCCCGGCAGTTTTTTTCGCGATATTTTAGGCATGATTGTCATCCCCGAACTTGCAGTCGGCTTAAGTTTCTATGGCGTCGGGGTGATTGCCTATATTTTGCTGCTCTCTCGCGTTAAACTCAGCGTGGCAGGGCCGGCTCTGGCTTTAGGCTATGTCTTTTCCGTGCTGTTGGGTTACTTCGTCTTTCACGAAACCCTTCCGTTACGCCGCATTTTAGGTTTAAGTTTAATCGTTGCCGGTGTTATTTTAGTGCTGTCAAAAGAATAATCTCAGGTCTAAGACTGACCAGGATTGCCGGCAGGGCAATAGTAGGCAAAAAAGATTATATTTTTCTCCAGCTCAATCGCTAACAAAGGAGGCCACATATGAGCCGCATGACGGCATGGCTGAAGCAAATCTTTACTTCACAAGAGCCAGTTTCACAAGAGCAATCCACCTCACAAGAGCAACTCCAAGAAAACCAAGCATGGCCTCAACCAGAAGCAGTCAGTCCTTGGCTTGACCGATCTAATGCCCTGAGTGAAATTCAAGCCAAGCAGGAACGCAGTGAAATTGACAGCGACACCGCAGAAAAGTTGAGCTACTGGCACAAAAACGGCTACCTCGTCCTGCCTAAGCTGATCGACGACAGTCGGCTCGATCTCGTCATGGAAGAGTTTGAGCGGTTTTGGACTGAGCAAACCATCATTGGTGGCCATCACCGGCCCCTGCAGCGTGACGCTAATGGCCATTTCGAGCCGCCGATCAACGTCCATATGCAGTCAGATGTGATCAAGGATGTATTTCTGGACCGGCAAATCTTGAAATGGCTCGGTCTAATTTTAGGTCGCGATGTCTATGGCTGCCAAACCATCAATTTCTTTAAAGGCACCCAGAGAGCACTGCATCACGATCACATCCACATGACCACGCGACCCTATGGATTTCTCGCCGCCGCCTGGGTTGCCTTTGAAGACATCGACGCCCGATCCGGCCCATTACTTTACGTTCCAGGCAGTCACCGGCTGCGCTATCTTGAAGCAGCAAGTTTAACCGGCGGCAAAGATTCTGCTGATGAAGTCCAGGATCTGCTCACCGACCGAATGCGCGAAAATGGCCTACCCACCGAACGGTTCATTGCACGCAAAGGAGATGTTTTCCTCTGGCACGCCAACCTGATTCATGGCGGTGCCTTGGTAGAAGAACCCACTCTCAGCCGCAAGAGCATGGCTTGCCACTATATCGGCTTTGACGTGGACTACTATCACGATTTATCAGGCACAGTGCGCGATCCTGCTGATGTCGTGTATTACAAAGGCGCACCTTACTTACCGGAATATTACGACGAGAATGGCCATTTTGTCCCCAGCCGTAAAGCCTTGCTAGAGCGTCAATAGAAAATAGTTGGTGGTTATTTGTCTGTAATACATAGACAAATAACCGCTTTAACCCCATTTAATTTATCTGTGTTTATCTGTGGTAAAAAAAAAGACTTTTCTATCTATTTGTGGCTAAAAAAACGTTCCCCCAAATCTACTGTTTCATCACAAAACAGCGTTAGTATTACAAGCGTCTGTACAGCAGCCAGCGCAATTCTATGGGTGGCAGCCCATCTGAAATTGGGAATAAATCTCGACCGGCAGCCCACTGAGTAAACCAGCCGGTTGGTGGCCACGCTTCAGTCGGCAAGTTTTCCTGCTCATACTCATAAACCGATTCATCTGAAACCAATTCCAGAGGCAAACCTTCCAGCGCTGCCGCTAGTTCTGCCGGCGTAAATAGGGATGACCAAGCCACTTCAGACATCTGCCGAACAACAGCATCTGGCTCATAACCTTCTACGGTTAAGAACATATTAAATAGTAACAAACCGCCCGGACGCAGCACCTCAGCCATTTTCGCAAGCAACTGCTTCAACTGCTCAACACTGCGAAAATGAGAGACGACTTCCGCGACGATAGCCAGTTTGTAATTAGCCTTTGGTAGCCCAATTTTTGGATCAAGGATGTTTCCGGGTGTTACCATCACCGGCAACCCTTCTGCGTTGACAACAGCCAGGATCTGCCGCAAAAATGCCGGCACCATTTCTAACGCCTGAACGGGATAGCCAAGTCTTGCCAGTGGCAGCGTATTCCGACCTGTGCCGGCACCCACATCCAAGATCGCTGCACTAGCCGGTTCGCCCAGTTCCGCTGCAACTGCCATCACCTTAGCGTCTGGATGCTTGCCAAATAAGGGCGGTTCTCTCGTTTGAGTCCACATTTTGTATTCGTCTTCAACAGTGGAAACGAGGACTGAAACTGATACCACTAAGCGCTTTGTTGGGGTGGAAGGAAACTTATCTGTCTCATACTTCACGATTATTCGAGAATGGGGCGAAGTCTCAAACGCCGCTGCTAACTTTTCAGCAAGTAGCTGGCGCAATCGCTCTATTTCTTCTGGCTTCCACGGCTTGCCAATACTTTCAAACAGCGCTTGCAATCGCTCCACGTATTTATCTAACAAAGCCGGCACACAAGGCAAGGATAGTTCACCACGGGTAACTATCCAACTATCCACTCTATTTGTGATGGATTGATCGAGCGTGGCTGAATCTGTTATGACTATATTTTGCTCAGCCGGCATCAAAGTTTCTTGAGGAGTCATGACTTAAGCGATCGCACAAGCAAGTCTTTTTGAGAAAATTATCCGCTCAAGTTTGCAATAACCAAGCCGATTGCAGCTCAGTATAGCGGCAATGTTTTGACATAGCAATAAGCGGATGCCTAGCTTCCTGATGGAGACTAGGCATCCGCTAGCAACAGATTCTATGAATTCGGGTTCAGTTGCTACCTGTAAAGGTAACTTCTGGAAACCGGGTTTGCGCTTCAGCCATAGGCCGACGCCGGCCTTCTTCTTGCCAATAATTAATGACTTCCGTTGCTTTGTTGAGCAACTCGACACGATCGCCTTCGGAAATCCAGTGTTTGGCTTCCATTTCATTTTTGAGCTGTTCCCAGGCATCGTTGCGAGGCCAGAAAAAGTAAGATGTCAAAGGGCTAGTGCCTTTGCCTACAACTTGGTCAACAGCGAGGGCGACGTTCTCTTCTAGCCAGAGAACTTTCAGAATGAACTTCGACAAAAACACCTCCAGGGCAACCCCAGGATTAAAAAAGAAAATCTACAGTCTCTCATTCTACCGCACCGGCTCGATTTTTAATTTAATCTTAGAGTTTATTGGTAAAATCCATAATCTGATAGGGTTTCAGCTTTGGGCAGATGCCTGAATCAATTGATTAATCAATCGGATGTTAGTTCTTTGGATACTGAACTGATCACAGAAGCAACGCCAGCACCGGCTATCGTTGTGTTTGATATTGACGGCGTAATTCGGGATGTGGCCGGTTCTTACCGGCGGGCTTTAGCCGATACGGTTGAGTCTTTCACCGGCAACGCTTACCGCCCCATGCCGGTGGACATTGATCGGCTGAAATCGGAAGGCATCTGGAACAACGACTGGCTAGCAACACAAGAATTGGTTTACCGCCACTTTGAGGGCCAGGGACAGCCGCGAGGGCAAATTAACCTCAATTTTGATGCCATCGTCGCCTTCTTCCAATCCCGCTATCGCGGCAGTGATGAAGCAGCATGGGATGGATATATTTGTCAAGAGACTTTGCTGTTACATTTGGGCTATCTTGAACAGTTGACAGATGGGGGGATTGCTTGGGGCTTTTTTAGCGGGGCACCACGGGCCGAAGCCGCTTATGTTTTAGAAGGACGCCTGGGCTTAAAATCACCTGTTCTCGTAGCAATGGAGGATGCCCCAGATAAGCCCAATCCCACCGGCTTGTTCGCAGCAGTGGAACAGTTAGAACACCGGCATCAAATAGAGAAATCACAGCCCGTTGTCTATGCCGGTGACACTGTTGCAGATATGCAAACCATCCAAAAAGCGCAACAGCTACAGCCATCCCGAACTTGGATTGGCGTAGGAATTCTGCCGCCTCATGTTCAAGAAACACCGGCACGTTGCAACACCTACACCGACACCCTCAAAGCAGCCGGTGCAGCAATCGTCTTGAGGAATGTAGAAGAACTAACGCCAAAGGTAATTCAGGAATTGGTTATGGGGCATAGGGCATAGGGCATAGGGCATGGGGGATTGGGAATGGGGCATGGGGCATGGGGCATGGGGGATAGGGCATGGGGGATAGGGCATTGGGCACTCAGGACTCAGGACTCAGGACTCACTTTCCCTACTGAAGATGGAGAAACTTATCTAGGGCAGTTACCATTGCCGGCGGCCAGCGGCGGATACTTTTCACCCAATCAATGTCTTTATAGCGCGAATCCATACCAACGACTGAAACCCAATTACTTTCAGCTTCGCCGCGTTTTCCTTGCTCCCAAAGCGCAGCACTTAGCGCTGCCCGGATATCGGGAAATTTGGGGTACTTGCGGACTAAATTCCGCATCGTGCGAAGCGCTTCCTCAGTTTCACCGGCTTGATAGAGGGCGAGGGCGTAGTTGGCGCGTGCGAAGGCATAATCTGGGGCCAAATCAGCAGCGTACCCATAATCTGAGATCGCAGCTTTCCACTGTCCCAAGCCGGCTTGCGCGTTGCCCCGGTTGTTGTAGGCTGCCGCATCTTGGGGGTCGAGTTCCAAAACGTGATTATAATCAGCAATCGCCTCTGAATACCGGCCCAGTCCTTCCAGCGCAGTCCCGCGATTTAAGTAAGGATCGGGGGCGCTGGGGGCGAGTTCAATGGCTTTGTTGTAGTCCCCAAGTGCCGCTTCTAATTTGTTTTGGCTAACTCTAGAATTTCCCCGATTGCTCCAAATCGCTGGATTCTCTGGGAATTGTTCAAGAATTTGTGTCCAGTAGTTTTCTGCGGTGGCAAAGTCGCCGGTGTTGGTGGCATCAAAGGCTTGGCTGGCGAGTTCCTCAATGGGTATTTGGTCTGTATTAGTTTGCGCGATCGCTGGGGCGTTATTCACGAAGCTGATAGCAACGCTGACAAGCAGCACACACAGTATTTTAAGAATCGAGCGAATCATCGTGAAGTTTATAAGGGATTTGCTAATTTTAGAGGCCGGCATTCAGACATTTGGTGATTCGTGAGGCCGGCGTTCCCAGATTTGTGATTTTTCTGCTCACTCTTCACCCCCTATGCCCCATGCCCTATGCCCCATTCCCCATGCCCCATACTAAGAATCACCGCAGCAACGATAACTGCTGATCTGGAGGGCTATAACCTAAGTGTTTCCAAGCAGCGTCAGTAGCCATACGTCCGCGATGGGTGCGGTTGAGATAGCCGATTTGCAGCAAGTAAGGTTCGTAGACTTCTTCAATGGTTTGGGTGTCTTCGCCGGTGGCGGCAGCAATGGTTTCTAAGCCAACCGGCCCACCTTTGAAATTTTCGATGATCACGCTAAGCAGCCGGCGATCTGTCCAATCTAAGCCGCAGGGGTCTACGTTGAATAGTTCTAAGGCTTCACCGGCAACTTCGGCGGTAATGGTGCCGGCTGCTTTGACTTCGGCGTAATCGCGCACGCGTTTGAGCAGCCGGTTGGCGATGCGCGGGGTGCCGCGAGATCGTCGGGCGATTTCTGTTGCCCCTTCGTCAGTTAGGGGTGTTTTGAGAATTTGGCCGGTTCGCAGCACAATTTGGCTAAGTTCGTCGATTTCGTAGAAGCGCAGGCGCTGAATTAGGCCAAATCGATCACGCAGTGGGGAAGTTAATGCGCCAACTCTTGTGGTTGCACCCACAAGGGTGAAGCGTTGCAGAGGGATGCTGCGAGTTCGGGCGCTTTGGCCTTTTCCAACGGTGATGTCGAGGCGAAAATCCTCCATTGCGGGATAGAGAATTTCTTCGCTCATTTTGCTGAGGCGATGAATTTCATCGATGAAAAGAATGTCTCCGGGTTGGAGGTTAACGAGCAAGCCGACAATGTCGCGGGGACGTTCTAATGCCGGCGCTGTGGTGATTTTGCAGCCAACGCCCATTTCTGAGGCGAGAATCAGGGCCATTGTAGTTTTGCCTAAGCCAGGAGGGCCATAAAGCAAGAGATGATCTAAAGATTCTTGTCGAGATTTGGCGGCTTTGATGGCAATATCGAGAACTTCTTTAAGGTCTTTTTGCCCAATATAGTCTGCAAGCCGCTGGGGTCTAATTTTCTCTTCTTGTTTGCTGTTGCTGTCTTCCTCACCAATTGCTTGAGGTTCAAGCAGGGAGGGAGCCGGCGCGTTGTAGGTTGCCGGTTTTTCGGCAGCACTTTTTTGCCGTTTTGGTTCTTGCGGTTGTTTGTTGGAGGAGACGATTGCCATAGGATTTTAGAGTTTAAATTTTAAATTTGGTTTGTGCTTCGCTGTGAGATTTAAATTTTTCTCAAAACCGGCCTTTTGTTGTGAACTTATCCCTCTGATTGGATTTGACAGATGTGGCCATGTTTTTATGAAAGAAATCCATTAACCGGATTTGATCGCGTCGTATAAAATATTCCCCTAGTTCAAGTGACCTTGTTTGTCGGTTGGACTTTCTTGCCGGCCAATAATCTGAGTTAACGATTTTTTAAATTATGACTGTTCCACTGTCTTTGTCAGTCCCAGAATCTTTGACGTTTGAGCAAGCGATCTCGCTAACTCAATCTTTACTCGACCAGATCGAAGGAGGAGCGCTATCGGAGGAGGAAATAGAATCGGTACTGACCCAGCTCGTTAGCAGCGAGAATGGGGCACGGGGATTTTTTGTGACTTATCTAACGGATAGCCGGCCTTTGGCAGATCGTCCGTCTGTTGGCGTGATTAACGCATTGCGGACTTCTCCTGAGATTGTCTCAGAATTGCTGGTGAAAAATGTGGCGATGTCGGCGGCGATGGTGGTGGCGCACCGGCGCAGGCAGGATGAGGAGATGGCGGCGAATTCTGCGCGTACTTCCACCCGTTCGGCTGGTTTAATTGCAATGCTTGAGCTGCCACGGACACACGAGCTGGCTCAGCAGATGTTGGAGAGTGTGACTGCCGGTGAGGGGGTTTATGAGGCGTTTCTGAAGCGCTGGGGATATGATGCAGAGCAACGGCTGGCGATCCAGCAAGCGGTGCAGCCGGTGCTTTCTGAGAGCGGGGAAAACAAAAGTTTGGCTTAACAAGTTGAAAAATTCTGCATAAAATCTTAATCTATGGTGACAAGACACCGTTAAGGTGGGGTTAGGCTTGGCCAAACCGGCTTAACCGGCGCTGGCGGGGTGAGCGGGGAACGTTAGGAAACTCAAATTCATCACAGGCTAAAGGCGATTCTGTTCCTGCTGTTGAGATTGATTGCTGTTTAATAGAACAGCGAACCCCAAAGCTTGGGGTGGAGTGTTTTAGGTGGTGTGTAGGTAGTAGGTAAGGAAGGTAAAATTGCTGAGGTCGATGAAAGGAGTTGTCCACAAGGCCGGCAGAGTCAGACGTAACCCGTTAAGGGAGGCTCAGTGGTGGCTGAAATTCGAGCTGTTGAGAACGCTGGTGCGGCGAGAGTTAGAGGCACGCTATAAAGGCTCAGTTTTGGGTAATTTATGGCCGTTAGTGACTCAATTATCACAATTGGTGATTTACACTTATGTCTTCTCGATTGTGTTAAAAGTCAAGCTCAGCTTGAACGGAATGCCGGATAATAATTTAACGTTTGGTTTGTGGCTGTTTGCAGGGTTGTTGCCTTGGACAGCGTTTACCGGCGGCTTTCTTCAGGCATCGGGATCGGTTGTGGCGCAGCCTAATTTGGTGAAGAAGGTGGTGTTTCCGCTGACTTTGTTGCCGATGGTGCCGGTGCTTTCAGCCTTCATTGAGAGTGCTTTTGGTTTAATGGCTTTAATTGTCTTGTTAGCCATGACAACGCACTCTCTGCACCCAACTTTATCGTTACTGCCGCTGGTTTGGTTGCCGCAATTACTGTTAACTGCCGGCTTTGGATACTTAGGGGCGGCTATGACGGTGTTTTTGCGAGATATTCCCCAAACTGCTTCAGTCATTTTAAATTTTTGGTTCTACTTTACGCCGATTTGCTATCCAGCAGAAATTATTCCGGAAAGTTGGCGGGCGTTGGTATTTTGGATTAATCCAATGGCAGCAATTTCTGAAGTTTATCGGGATTTAATATTAGTAGGGGAAGTCAAGCACTGGGGAGAATGGGGTGTGGCTTCTGTGGTTTCTTTAATTGTGTTCTATGGAGGATTATGGACGTATAAGCGGTTGCGCCCTGCTTTTGCGGATGTTCTCTAAATTTTCAAATTGAATTGTTAGGTTATTCGTTGCCGGTTTTTACAACAGAATCCCATGCATGATGATGTCGCCATTTCACTAAAAAATGTCTCGAAGTGCTTTAAGCGGTACGGGCATCCAGTAGATCGATTAAAGGAAATTTTACTGCCTGGAAAGAGCCGGTCTCAGGAGTTTTGGGCGCTGCGAGATATTAACCTGGAAGTGCCAAAGGGGAAGACTTTAGGGGTGGTGGGGCGCAATGGTTCGGGAAAAAGTACGCTGTTGCAAGTCATTGTGGGAACGCTAGCGGCAACCACAGGCGAAGTCGAGGTAAAGGGTCGAGTTTCAGCTTTATTAGAGTTGGGAAGTGGATTTAATCCTGAGTTTACAGGCCGGCAAAATGTTTTTTTTAACGGTCAGTTATTGGGATTAAAGCATCAAGAAATTGAAGAAAAATTTGATGAAATTGCGGCTTTTGCCGATATTGGAGATTTTATCGATCAGCCGGTGAAAACCTATTCCAGCGGGATGTTTGTCAGGCTGGCGTTTGCGGTTTCAACGAGTGTTGATCCGGATATTTTGATTGTGGATGAAGCGCTTTCAGTTGGAGATGAAGCGTTTCAGCGTAAATGTTTTGTCCGCCTACAAACAATTCAGGAAAGAGGGGGAACGGTTTTATTTGTTTCTCACTCGGCTGCGGCAGTCATTGAACTTTGCGATTCGGCGATTTTAATGGATCGCGGCGAGTTATTGCTGTTTAATACGCCCAAGTTTGTTTTAGATAAATATCACAAGTTAATTTATGCGCCGGCTGATATTGAACAGTCTTTGCGGGAGGATATTAGGGCTTTGAATAAGCCGGTAAATCCTGAGCCGGTTAATCAAACTGTCCTAGTTTGTGAAAAAACTCCTTTATTATCTGTTGTGCCGAATCAAGCAATGGAGGATAAAGGGTTAGGGGAATTTTATGATCCGGAATTAGTGCCGGCGAATACGATTTCCTATGTGCCTCGCGGTGCCAAAATTATCAATCCTCAAATTACTACACTTGAGGGGAAAGTTGTCAATCATCTGATTGGGCGAAATGATTACATTTACACCTACACTGTTTCATTTTTTAAGCCGGCTTCTAAAATTCGCTTTGGGATGTTAATCAAAACCTTAAGCGGATTTGAACTGGGAGGGGCTTCATTTTCAACCGGCAGTCATTCTATTAACCATGTTGAAGCTGAAACAACTTTGATTGTCAAATTTCAATTTCAGTGTTTGCTGCATCCTGGTGTATACTTTTTAAATGCCGGCGTTTCAGGGATTGTTGACGGCAATTTTACTTACCTGGCTCGTTGTATTGATGTTGCTATGTTTAGAGTTCAACCTCAAATCGAGTCTTGTGGAAGTGGAATCGTTGACTTACTGATTGAGCCTAGCTTATGTGTAGTCGAAGAAACAAAAAACTTGAATTTATCAGAACTGTAGGGATATAAGTTTTTAATCCTATCCATATCTCTAATCTTAAGTTTGTAAAATTACCGCATCTTTTGTCCTATTAAAATTCAGATGAGTAACCTCGAAACTATCCAGCAGAGAAAAGCAGATATTATCCAAAAATATGGGGAATGGACGAATCACAACATTCAACTGGAGGGCGATCTTTATACCATTAGCCGGCAAAGCATTACTGGCGCAGAAGTTAAATTAAGGCGAATTGTGCAAATGGTTGCCGATATTTCAGGTAAATCATTTGAAAATATGCGAATTTTAGACTTGGCTTGCCTAGAAGGACTCTATGGGATGGAACTTGCCTTGCAAGGTGCCAACGTTGTCGCCATAGAAGGGAGAGAAGCGAATGTAGAAAAGGCGCGGTTTGCCAAGGATGTTTTATCAGTCAATAATATTGAAATTATTCAAGATGATGTTCGTAATCTCAGCCTAGAAAAATATGGAAAATTTGATATTGTTCTGTGTATAGGAATTCTTTATCATTTAGATGCTCCAGATGTTTTTGAGTTTTTAGAAAAAATTTCAGAAGTTTGTCAAAGTTTTGCCATCATAGACACCCAGGTTAGTATGGTGACTGAAACTCCTGCTTTATATAAAGAAAAAGAATACTGGGGAAGATTATATACAGAACACGATCCTAATACGACTCCTGAAGAAAGAGTCAAGGTTTTGTGGTCATCATTAGATAATCCCAACAGTTTTTGGTTTACCCGTCCCTCTTTATATAATTTTCTGTCTCATATTGGGTTTACTTCTATCTATGAATGTCACAACCCTCCCGTCAAAAAGTATGAAATGATGCGATTAAAAAAGGAAACGGATCGCAGTACATTTTTAGCAATTAAAGGGAAAAAGGTATCTTTATTTTCATCGCAGGTGATGAATGACTTGCCTCAAGAAGACTGGGAAAATTCCTTAAAACCTGAAGAATTATAAAAGCTAAAACACTGAATTTGAAATAATTTATAACAAAACTAAGCGCACAGTGAGGGAAATGATGTCACAGACTTTAATCATAACTGGAATGCACCGTTCTGGCACATCCCTAACTGCTTCATTCATCCAAGCTTTAGGTATTAATTTAGGAGAAAATTTCTTTGCCGCTGATATTTTTAATGCTAAAGGTTATTTTGAAGATTTGGATTTTTTAGAATTTCAGCGAACAATCCTGCAAAATTGCTGCCGGCAGGGAGAAGCCGGTTGGACAGATTGGGGTTGGACAGAAAGTGAATGCTTGGATCGCGATAAATTTCAAACCTACATTAAGCCGGCAAAAGAGTTAATCGCATCTCGCAATCAAAAATCAGCTTTTTGGGGTTGGAAAGATCCGCGTACCTCTCTCATGCTTGATTTTTGGGAACAATTACTCCCTGAAGCGCGATATTTATTAGTTTATCGCTTACCTTGGGATGTCGCTGATTCGATTCTTCGCCTCAATAGTGGAATTTTCACTGAACATCCTGAATATCCCTTAAAAGTTTGGGCTTTTTATAACCGGCATCTCCTAGATTTTTACGCTCGACATTCAGATCGGTGTATTTTAGTTAATATTAATACCTTACTGCAATCTCCAACCCGGCTGGTTGAACTGCTGGAGACTAAGCTAAACTTGAGAGTTGCCAGTGATTATGAGCCGGCACGTTTGAAAGAAATTTATGATTCCAGCCTTTTTAATAGTTTAGGCCGGCAACATCCCCTTGTTCAACTTTTACAACAGATTGCACCTCAATATTTCTCACTTCTCGCCGAGTTAGATCGCGCAGCAGATATTCCCAGTGATTTTTTACAGGAATCGGCAGGCGGCAAAATTTCTCCTGCCGAATGCTTACCTTTATTACTCTACCGCCAGGCATTTGAAAATCAGGGACAGCTTCAAAATCTTTACCGGCAGCTTCAGCAAGATAAAATTGACCTAGAATCTCAACTCGCTCAATTAAAAGAAGAAAACTCAATTTTAAAAAGTTCCAAAGTTTGGAAATTACACCGTGCCTTATCTAAAATTAAAAAGCTAACTAAAATTAATTAACTGAAACAACTATGACAAACCGGGAGAACCAACTTAAATGTCTGCATTAAAAGAATCTAGAAGCAGTCAAGTCGCTTTGTCAGTGGTGATTCCCTGTTACAATCAAGGCGAGTTTATTTTGGAAGCTGTTTCAGGATTACAAAATTATAAAAATAATGAGTCTGTAGAAATCATTATTGTTAATGATGGTTCAACCGAACCTTTAACCCATAAAGTTTTAAATTATTTAAAAGAAAATGGCTATCAAGTCATCGATCAAATTAACCAAGGATTAGCTCAAGCAAGGAATACAGGAATTAGCAAAGCTTTAGGACGTTATATTTTACCTTTAGATGCTGATAATAAAGTCAGAGAAAACTATATTGTAAAAAGTATTGAAATTTTGGATAATTATCCAGAAATCGGAATCGTTTACGGCGATGCCGAATTTTTTGGCGCAAAAACAGGAGTTTGGCAAGTTCCCGAATTTGATATTAATCGGCTAGCACTGGGAAATTATATTGATGCCTGTGCGGTTTTCCGAAAAATTGTTTGGAAAGATTGTGGAGG
This sequence comes from Microcoleus sp. FACHB-672, assembly GCF_014695725.1. NCBI lineage: Bacteria > Bacillati > Cyanobacteriota > Cyanophyceae > Oscillatoriales > Microcoleaceae > Microcoleus > Microcoleus sp. FACHB-672. Next base: position 79,353 of record NZ_JACJOU010000006.1, read on the forward strand.
TTACGATCCAAAAATACCCGATAAATTAGGCTATGAGGATTGGGATTTCTGGCTAGGCGCTGCTACACAAGGATGGAAATTTTATCACCTTCCGGAAGTGATGTTTGACTACCGGGTGCGATCAGAGTCTATGGTAAGCGCTTGCAATCTTCCGGAAAATCGCAAGCAACTTTTTCGATATATTTGTACTAAACATTTGGGACTTTATACAACAAATTTTGCTAATATATTTGCAGAAAAAGAGTTTGCCTTGCTCAGAGAAAACGCTCATTCTCAAACTTTACAGTGGCAGGTAAAACAAACCCAAGCTGACTTAGATCAAGCGCGAATCCAACTGCAACAAATCCAGGCGCAATTGCAGGCTGAACTTGCACACCGGCAGACTCAGCTAGCGCAAACCCAAGATGAGTTCGAGAAGTCACAAACCCAGCTCCAACAAACCCAAACCCAGCTACAACAAACCCAAACCGAACTAGAAAGCCGGCATAATCAGTTGCAACAAACCCAAGCCGAGCTTGATCGCATCCAAGGCGAATTAGGCAGCCGGCATAACGAGTTGCAACAAACTCAAACCCAGCTTGATGGAATTCAAAACGAACTCGTCCATTCTCAAAACCATCTGCAACAAACCCAACTGGCATTGGAGTCCTCACAAGCAACGGTTGCGGCGATGGAAACCAGTAAATTTTGGAAGTTACGCGCCCAGTGGTTTAAGCTTAAAAAAGTTATGGGGTTAAAACAAGAACCCTAACCAGTTGCTTTCATTCCCTCACTGCTTCAACCAAAACTAGCAAGTTCACAAGCTGATAGATCGATGTTTAAAAGTGCACTCTCCCGTCCCCGACATATTTTGTCACGTCTAAAGCATCTATCTATTATTTGGAAAACCAAAGGCACACGCCATACTTTATCAAAAGTATTTAAGAAACTTTATCTTAAGCTAGATACTACGCCGCCGGCAGTGATTGAAGCAGCGCCGGCAATGGCAACAAATGACGATCCTTACGCGCGTTGGCTTAACAAACATTATCCCAGAAAAGCCGATCTTCGGAAAATGGCTGAAACCTTGGAAATTTTTCCTTACAAGCCGGTTATCAGTGTTATCATGCCGGTTTTTAACACACCAGAACGTTTCTTAAAAGAAGCAATTGAATCAGTTATTCATCAGGTTTATCCCTATTGGGAACTGTGCATTGCAGATGATGCTTCAACAGAATTGTATGTAAAATCGATTTTAAAGGAATATGCGGAAAAAGATTCCCGCATAAAAGTTCTTTTTAGAAGTAAAAATGGCCACATTGCTCGCGCTTCTAACTCAGCTTTAGAAATTGCCACTGGCGAATTTGTCGCACTGCTTGATCATGATGATTTATTAACGCCAGATGCCTTGTATGAAGTCGCGTTGCTGCTAAACCGGCATCCCGAAGCCGACATGATCTATTCAGATGAAGATAAAATTGATGAGGGTAATTGCCTCAAAGATCCCTTCTTCAAACCGGACTGGTGTCCCGACTCCTTCCTATCCCGAATGTATACTTGCCATTTGGGAATCTACCGGCGCTCAATTTTAAATGAAATTGGCGGATTTCGAGCCGGCTATGAAGGTAGCCAAGATTATGATCTTGTTCTTCGCTTCACAGAAAAAACCGAAAAAATCTTCCACATTTCTAAGATTCTTTACCACTGGCGAGTTCATCCAGAATCAACCGCAACCGGCACCGCCAGCGTCAAATCTTATGCTTACGAAGCCGCAGAAAAAGCGATTACAGAAGCCATTCACAGACGCGGCGAAAAAGGAAAAGTCACAGGCGTTACTGAGTATCTTGGACACTATACAGTTCGCTACAAAATCTCTGATTATAAATTAGTCAGTATCATCATTCCCACCAAGGATTTAGCAGGAATGCTGAATCAATGCCTGGAATCGATCTTTAAAAAGAGCGTTTACCCCAACTATGAAGTCATTGTCATAGATAACGGCAGCACAGAAGCCGCAACCGCCAAACTTTTTGCTGATTGGAGTGCAAAAGAACCCAGCCGGTTTAAATGTTACCCGCTCGATATTCCCTTTAACTACCCTAAACTTAATAACTATGCCGTAACCCAAGCCAAAGGCGACTATTTGCTCTTTTTAAATAATGACACAGAAATCGTTACACCCGATTGGATTGACGCAATGGTTGAGCAAGCGCAAAGACCCTCAATTGGAGCCGTCGGGGCACTTTTATTATATGACAATGATACCATCCAACACGCGGGCGTTGTGATGGGAATTGGGGACGTTGCCGGACATAGTCACCGGCATTTCCCCTCCACTACCCCCGGCTACGTTTGTCAGGTGAAAACTATCAGTAATTATTCAGCCGTCACCGGCGCTTGCTTAATGTGCCGACGCGATGTTTTTGACAGCATTGGAGGATTTACTGAAGAATTAGCCGTTGCCTACAATGATGTTGATTTGTGCCTAAAAATGGTTGCCAAAGGATATCGAAATATCTATCTTCCCCACGTCGTTCTCTACCACTATGAATCGAAAACCCGGGGTTACGAAGATACCCCAGAAAAAGAACTACGACGCCTCCGAGAAGCAGCAATTCTCAAAAGCCGGTGGCAATACATGATCGATCATGATCCTTGTTACAGCCCTCATTTAACCAGAGGACGGGAGGACTACAGTATTAATATATGATGCCAGACTTTCTAATTATTGGCGGTCAAAAATGTGGCACAACTTCCCTGTACCAGTATTTGATTCAGCATCCTCAAATTCTGCCGGCAGCCCAAAAGGAAGTACACTTTTTTGACCTAAATTTTTCTCAAGGAATTGAGTGGTATCAGCAGCAATTTCCCCTGCCAACTAGCGAACAGCAACTCACCGGAGAATCAAGCCCCTACTATTTCTTTCATCCCTGCGTTCCCCAGCGAGTCTATCAACTCTTTCCCAATATTAAATTAATCGTTTTGCTCAGAGAGCCGGTTGCTAGAGCTTGGTCACACTACCATCATGAAGTTAGACTAGGGTTTGAGTCCTTCTCCTTTGACGAAGCCATCGCACAGGAAGCGGAAAGACTCAACGGAGAAACCGAGAAGCTTTTAGCAGATGAAACTTACTATAGTTTCAATCACCAGCACTACTCTTACCTGTCACGCGGCATCTACATCAAGCAACTCGAAACCTGGATGGATCTGTTCCCCAAAAAACAGTTCTTAGTTATCAAAAGTGAAAACTTTTACACAAATCCTGGGAAAACTCTTGATCAGGTATTTGAATTTTTAGAGTTGCCGGCTTATCAACTTGACCACTACAGCAAGTACAATGTAGGGGATTACCCCCCACTTACGGAAGCAACCCAACGTTACTTAAGCGACTATTTCCAACTCCACAATCGCAAATTACAGGAATATTTAGGCATGACATTCTTTCCCCACTGAATCTTGCAAAGCCCAGCTAGCTGCCGGTTCTCCCATCCAGTCGAGTTCGGTAAATTTCCATTAATTGCGTAGTCTTATTCTATATTTTTGGCCAATCCAATGCGAGTTTTATTCCTTCATCCCAACTTTCCCGCTCAGTACCGCCATATTGTCACCGCCCTCGGCAGCGATCCCAATCATGAAGTAGTTTTTGGGACTAAAAATGAGCGTCCTGAATGGAACATACCGGGCGTCAGAAAAGTCGTTTTTACACCCAGTCGAGATCCGCGTCCAGAAACTCACCACTATGTTCGTCCTTTAGAAAGTGCTGTTCTCTACGGACAAGCGGTATTTCGCATCGCTGAACAGCTGAAAAAGGAAGAATTTGTACCAGATATTGTTTGCGGTCATTCGGGTTGGGGACCAACACTTTTTGTAAAAGACGCCTTTCCCAAAAGCCGCCTCCTTTGCTATTTTGAATGGTTTTATCACGCCTACGGTTCAGATGCAAATTTTGACCCAGCAGACCCTCTAAGCCTTGATGATTTTCCCCGCATTCGTGTTAAAAATTCCCCCATTCTTATTGATTTATATTCCTGCGATTGGGGCGTCTCTCCCACAAATTGGCAGCGATCGCAATTTCCTAAAGAATTCCACAGCAAAATTAGTGTGCTGCACGATGGCGTTGATACCGATTACTTTAAGCCAAACCCAGGCGCAAAATTGATTTTACCGAACCTGGATTTGTCCGGTGTTGATGAAATTGTTACCTATGTCGCACGGGGCATGGAACCTTATCGCGGTTTTCCAGAATTTATTGAATCGATTGCTTATATTCAAGAGCGCCGGCCAAACTGTCATGTTGTCGTTGTCGGCTCAGATAGAGTTTGTTACGGGAAATCTTTGCCGAACAACGAAACTTATAAAGAGCATATGCTCAAAAAGGTGCCACTCGATTTATCACGCGTTCATTTTGTCGGTTCTCTCCCCTATGGTTTGTACCTGAAAGTGATTCAGGCATCCTCCGCGCACATCTATTTAACCCGGCCATTTGTGTTGTCTTGGTCGATGATTGAATCCATGTCAACCGGCTGCTTAGTTATTGGTTCTGACACTGCGCCGGTGAAAGAAGTCATCCGTGATGGAGAAAATGGTTTGCTGGTGGATTTCTTCTCACCCAAGCAAATTGCAGATAGAGTTGATGAAGTCATGGATCACCCCACGCGCATGGCTGAGCTTCGCGTGAAAGCTCGCCAAACTGCTTTGGAGCGATATGCTTTGAAAGATATGCTAAGCCGTCAACTTCAACTGATTAAAGACGTTGCCAGCGGTTCTATGACCCCACAAAGCAATGAAAAGCCTCGGAAACAGAAAACGAGTAAAGGCTTTGAAGTTGCCAAACGTGGCTCTAATAGAGGTTAATTGATTTAGCGTGAACAAGCTAATAGTTTACTCAGTAGCACTCGAGTAATTTGACAATTTTAGGCCGGCTTCTGTTTAATCAACTCAACAAGCGAGATTCAAAAAGAGTGATTTATGCCCCAAGTTCTTTTTTCAATTATCATCCCAACTCGTCAGAGACACGACACCCTTAAATATTCCATTCAGAGCGTCATCAATCAAACTTATAAAGAGTTTGAACTAATCGTTATGGATAACTTTAGCACTCCAGAAACCGCTGAAGTTGTCGATTCATTTAACGATCCAAGAATTAAATATTATCGTGCAACTGAAAGGCTCTCAATGTCGGACAATTGGGAACTAGGTTTATCTTACGCAACGGGAGAATATATCTTTGTTTTAGGAGATGATGATGCTTTAATGCCCGACGGTTTAGAAATTGCGTTCAATTTGATCAATGATTCCAACCTTTCAATTATTTCTTGGAACCGCTTTTTCTATTGGTGGCCTAGCGCTATTGTTCCTTGGCGGCGCAACAGGCTAAGAATGGGCTTTTCCCAGGAAGCTGGAATTGTTAATTCTCATCAAAAATTGCTTCAATATTGTAATTATCATCTAACTTATGAATATTTGCCGATGGTTTATAACTCTTTTATTCATCAAGATTTGATTAAAAAAATCAAATCTATCCATGGTAAATATTTTATGTCCTACTGTCCGGATGTCGCCTCTGGCATCCTTAATGCCTATTTTTCCGAAAAATACTTGTATTCTTTTCGTCCCCTTTCAGTTATTGGAGTTTCAGGACATAGTACAGGAACCTCTGCCAACTACCAAAGCTTAAACGCGCAGCCTTTCAAAGATTATATAGAAGAAGAAAAAAAAGATATTTCTGCTGAATTGCACCCACGCTTGATTCCTTCAAAAGATCAATATATACTACTTGCTGATGTTATCCTTAAAACCAAAGAGCTATATTTCCCAGAGAACCAAGAGTTCGATGTTAATATAGAAGAATTATTAAAACGGATGTCTTTACGCATTAATGTAGATCCGGGAAGTTATGAAAACACTCTAAACGACATTAAATTATTAGCTCAAAAGTATGAAATTCCTCTTTCAAGGTTAAATATTCCTCCGAAAAAGATGGGCGAACGCGAACCCCCTCAAGGCCCTTTTGCCGAACCAAATGGTGTCATAACAACATTAATTATTAACTGTGAGCAAGCGGGGATATCTGATGTTGCTCAAGCCGCCATGCTAGCTGAAGGAATTTTGCCACCAAAAGAGGCTTTTATTCTGAAGATAAAGAACGCTTATCCAGTTATTTTCCAGGGAAGAAAGACAAAAGAAACTTTCTCTATTCAAGAAACTGTTTGTTCTCCCCGATTTTTAAACGAGCTAATTGGATGTGTAAATCTTTATCAAATTGATCCATCCGACTTATTAGTGCTAGCAGATTTACAAAAGCTTCGCAAACAACTGGCTGATTTTTGGCTGAGTGTGCCAACAGAGGCGTTAGAAACTTTCTACGCATCTGATGTTGGTAAAGCATATCGCGCACTTTTAAGCAGTGAAATGAAAGATCAGCCTCTGACTCCAAATGAACAAGCTTTTGTGAGCGACTTAACAGCCAATATGGATAAAGAAGTTAATCAACCAAAAGCTATTCATTACCTGCTAGCAGCCTCGCTTTACTACAGTGCCGACCGGCTGCCGGTGTCGGCTGATTTTTCTCACCTTCCCAAGTGGTTCCTCAGCGACTACCAAACATTGGCTAAAGTTTAATGTTTCACCCCTTGCTGCAACGATTAAATCAGCAACGGTGAGTTTTTTTAGGTTTTTCTTTCAACCCTGAAGGGGTAACAAGAGAGCTAAGAAATAGAGCGGATAATGGTTTGTGCCCTTAGACCTCGCTGATAAAAGTGGCGTTTATGAGAAGATTTACTGGTTAATTCTGCGGCCCATGGGTGATATTGTTCCAAGTTTTTTACCCATTGTTCTGCATCTAACCCAATCCCCAAGGTGCTGCGTCTTCGATAGATTCTTCCCGATTCTTTGGAACGACAGACATATTTTTTTCCCTGATGTCTGTTGATTTCATCCCCTTGCAGAGTAGACTGTAAATAAGCCAGAGACATCACCAAAATCATTGCGTTCAATCGCTCTCCTCTTAATCCAGTGCGTTCTAGGTTATAGCCCCCTCTTTTACAGTCTCGGAACATTTGTTCAATGCCCATTCTTCTTTTATACGCGGCAATTGCCACCGTTAAACTTCCCAGATTCGTCAAGATAAACCAAGCTTCTTTTGCGGTTTGACCCCGGTAGTTTCTTTTCCATTTCGCTGCCACAGAGAATCCGGCAACTGGCCGGGTTTTCCTGATTCTTCTGCCTTGATAATAGCAGGAGATTCCCGGCTTAATTGGTAACTCATCCAATCGCTGCCAAATTTGATTTTCGACTTCCAGACAAGTGGCTTTTTTCAACCTTAAACAAACTCCGACATGACTTGCCACAAGCCATGAAGCTAAATCTAGGGAACAAAACTCTCGGTTTCCTAACACCACTATTTGATAATCTTTGAATCTGGCTAAAACTGGGGAGGGTACGCTTTCTTGTTCCTCAAAGTTACTATTGCCTAAGTGCGGCAATAATCTCCAGGCTAAGGGAATAGCTCTTCTTTGCCAAATCACGCTCACCATCAGTAAGTTGATATTTTTCCACTGGCTGCGGTCAATCGCTAAGTATAACTTCTGATTCGGCTTTTTTGGCATCGAGTTCAAGAGCCAATAACTGATAATGGGCCATAATATGCGACTGACTGTTAAGCTGGGTAAATCCAAGAATCTTTGTATCTTTCTGCGTCTTCCTTCAAAAGTTATCCACAGCGGAAACACTCTCGCTATGGTTTCTAGTCTGACTTCTTTCTGGGATTGAATAATGTTGATTAGAATCAGCAACATCAAGAACTGGGCGCGGCCCAGTTGCTTCTCTAGATGCTCGTGATAGAATTGCTGTTTTTTGATTTTTGGGTTTGCTTGTCACTATAGCCGACCCATCTTTTTTTTCACCAAGCTCTCATCCTTTCTCTGTCACGGTTTCAGCTTTCTTGTTACCCCCCCCCAGCTTTCAACCTTTTTTACAGACAAACAAATACTGAAAACTCTCTGACTATACTAACCGCTTTGTTTAGCGAGAAGTTCTTCAAAAACTGAATACATATCTTCCGCAAACTTCTTAGGAGTCCACACAGGTGCTAAACCTTCTGGTTGTTTAGATCGCTCCAAACGCTCCCGAATTTCATGCCTTAAATCAGCACCAAGACCCAATCGAATTCCCCATTCTATATACTCTTCCCAAGATTGGCTAACACCTGCCTCAATGTCTAAGCTTTTTAAAAATGAGTAACCCTTTCTAGCAACACCTTGCTTACCTGTCCTCGTCACCATCGGCACATTAAACCACAATGCCTCTAGCGTTTGAATTCCACCATTATAAGGATAGGAATCTAGCAGCACATCAGCACTTTTACAAATAGACCTGTGTTCTTTCTCGGTTTGTGTTTGGGGTAAAAATTTAACTCGGTGAGAACCAACTCCCTGAGCTTCACAGGCTTGCTGATAAGCGGGTACAGTTACCTGTTCGTCTGCTAAACCTTTATAGAGTAGCACTCCATCAGGCACCTGCTTGAGAATTTTAATCTGCGCCTCTATCATTTCATCACTCAACTTGGAAGCCGGAGATACGCATAGGTAAACAACCTGATCCAAGCCAATCCTTAAGGATTTACGACCAGCATTGCGATCCATTGGGGTACTGTCAAAACCAGAAACCGCCATAAAGGAATTAGGCATCCTGATTAACTGTTCGGTGTAATGCTGCTCAGTGCCGGCTGGGTGCGTGTGCCAATCGCAAAGAAAGTAATTTTTATCAGAGATAAACGGTGCTTCACATCCTAAGCCAGAGATACAAACACGAGCCGGTTGGCAATCGAGGATCTCTGCATGACCAGAACTCGTTATAGAGTCCAAATTCACCAAGATATCTAGGTCATCTTCTAATATTTGTTTAACAATTTCCTGATCATAAAGCGAAAACTCTTCAGAAGGCTTTTTAAACTGATAAAATTTGGCCGCTACTTTCTCAAATTTCCGGCTTGTCTCATCAGATTTTATCCAATCTGTCGCATATAAATGAATGTGGGGGCTTAGCTGGGCTAGCTCCCCAATCACATCGAAACTGCTTCCTGCCGATGCCTGTTTTGTAAAATCTTTTGAAAGTAACCCAATTTTTAACTTTCCCTCCCGCGTCTTAAACGGTAAAGCTTCATTGATGTTTCCGAGCTGGTAAGGATTTACCCTCAAATTATTGGATTTGCGGTACTGTTGTCCAACTAATTTAAAAAGATTAGTATTTGCCTCTAGATCGTCTCGTAAGTGAGGGGCAGCCAGCAGCATACCACTGTATAAAATCGCTCTATTATCTTGATTTAAAGTCCCGGAACTCTGAATTATTTGCGTTTCTACCTCTTTAAACTTCTCTTCAGCTAATTGATGCAACCCTGATTTAAAATAGGTCACAGCAAAAGCCATCTTCGCTATAATTTTTCCCTTTTCCCCAGAGATTTCAAGATACTTATCAGCCGCTTGTCTTAAATAACTCAATTCATTCGGACCTGTCCGTGATGCGATGAGAGCGTTACCCAAACCTTGTTGCGCTGCCATGAAATCCGGTTTAGTGACAATCGCTCTCAAAAGACAGCGAACGGCCTCGGAGAAATTCTGTAAGTTGAACTGATCCTGCCGCTCATTCAATCGCCAAAGTGCCAACCCTAGCTGGCAATGAGCTTCGGCCCAATCGGGTTTGAGCCTCAGTGCGCTTTGATATCGACCAATTGCTTCTTGCCACTTGTCCTGCTTGAGCAAAGCATTTCCCAGATTAACTAGGAACTCGGCCCCACCCAATTCTGGCTTAAGTTCTAAAGCCCTTTGCAAACAAGCATTCCCCTCATTAAGCCGGCCCAGTTGCTTTAATAAATTCCCTAAATTCCAGTAGACCCCAGCTAGATCGGGGTTGAAGGTAACCGCTTTTTGATAGTAAGGCAGCGCCTCGTCAAGTCGGCCTTGCTTGTAAAACATACTGCCCAAGTTAGCCAAAGCTTCCGCAAAGTCTGGCTTGATATCGATGGCCTTTGAATAAGCTCGCATTGCCGGCTCTAGCTTACCTTGAGCTTGTAACACGTTCCCCAACGTCTTATACGCTTCAGCAAAATTCGGTTTGAGCTTCAGCGCTTTTTGGCAAGCTACAATTGCCTCTGTTAAACGGTTCTGGGCATAGTAGACCTCAGCCAACTGGTTTAGTACCTCAACCTGATCGGGTTCGAGCTCCAAAGCTATTTGGTAGTGGCCAATGGCCTCATCAAACTTGCCGGACTCTTTGAGCTGCTTGCCTGTGTTGAAATGAAGTTGAGCTGACTTGAAATTCACCAAAGAACCCTCACTCAAAATAAAATAGATAATGGGCAATAGGTAAAAGAGGCTGTAGGCTGGTGGGCGAGAAATGCCAAAACATTAATCTGCATCCTTCCCTCAAGACCATCGTTGGCATTATACGATTTTCCGTTGAGCGCTCAAACCTGTAGCCAAGCTTCGTCTATTCCCAGCTAGTTTCGTGAAGGCACGCTCTCAATCAAAGATAAAACTTCTATAGCCAGTTGCTATAATGCTTTCACGATCAACAAACACCCGAATGGGGCAAGGCTAACCCAGCTCAGGCCGGCACTATCCCCATCAATTATTAGCTTGAGATTTGATACTCACGTTAATTACAATGATCGCGCGATCAGGGGGCGTACCCCATCGCTTATTCTCACGTTCCGAATAAAGCCTTTTCCCCTCGCGAAAATCAAGCATTCTTCTAAGCGCTTAGCGCTAAAATCGAAAAACTTTTGCAACTCCCTAAAATTTTGGGAACTTAAGGAGGAGGCGATCTGTCTTCAACGATACACAATCAATGGGAACTCAGCCTATAAAGCTGGTGTGACAAGCGCAGCATTAACCTGTAAATTTTCTAAATACAGACAGCAGCAGGATAATATTGAAGCCAAGACAACTGAACTTGTCCAGACAGCAATGAGCAACACAAATCTTGAAAGAGGCAAGCAATCAAGAGTTTTCAAGACGAACAGGCTAGACACTGCGCTGTAATCTAAGATAGACTTGCTGCGGACTGAATAGACTAGACGACTGCCAATTTAACGTCAAGGGTTTCAGGCGTTAGCCGATTTGGCAAGTATGACAACTACTACGACGCGCAACAGAGGAGCGAGACCAGAAAATGGCGATCATACTCAACGATAGCAACAACGTACAGCAGCTAGTAAATGGCCCGGATACTGTACTCGGCCTGGGAGGCCAGGACATTATCCAATCTTTTAGCGGTGGGGGCAGTGCACTTTACGGTAACGCCGATGGCGACCGTCTCTTCGCTGAAGGACCAAACGACACCTTGGCTGGGGGTAAGGATAATGACACTCTGACGAGTTCCAAGGGAAGGACTTTACTATTTGGAGAGGAAGACGACGACACCATTAACGGCTCAAGTATCGGTAACGATTCGATGTTCGGCGGCGGTGGTGATGATTCTATCGTCGGTGGGGATGCTGCAACTGCACCGCCAAGTCCTTTCTTTCCGACCAGTGAAGAACTGCTGGCAACCAAAAACTCCTACTTTGGCAACCTAGGAGATGACACTCTCACCGGCAGCGGCGGCTCTGAAAGCATGTATGGTGGCCAGGGAGACGACTTGCTGGTTGCAACGGCAACTTCGACTAAAAACTTCTTGTCAGGTGACGTAGGTGCTGACACAATTTCCGGTGGCGGTGGGGGTGATACCGTCCTCGGTGATTACGACCCAAGGGGCGGCGGCGATGACAGTATTGTGGGTGGAGCCGGAGATAAAGTCTACTTCAACGGCAATATCGGCAATGACTACATAGAAGTGGGTGAAGGTTCTCAATCTTCGGTGTATGGCGGCCAGGGCAACGACTTTATTACTGCCGAAAATGCCGCTGGTGGTGCCGACGCCTCAGGAGAACTTATTTTGTCTGGGGACAAGGGCAATGACACTATCATTGCCGCCTACGTTAATGATACCGTAAGGGGAGGCGACGGCAACGATGTTCTATCGGGTGTAGCGGGGACTGCGGGAAGCGGGGAGGACACACCCTTAGAGCAAGGAACCGCCTTAGAGGGCGGCAACGGTAACGATATTATAGTCGGTGTCGGCTTTCAGAAGCTAATTGGTGGCGCAGGCAATGACAGCCTGTTCTCAACAGATGGCACAGACTTCTTTGAAGCTGGAGATGGTAATGATACTTTAGACGCAAGACAGGCTGAATCCTCATCTGGCCTAGTTTGGGCTGGCGGTAATGGGGATGACCAGCTCCTCGGTAGTGCGAATGTAGAGATTCTCAATGGTGGTGCAGGCAATGACACCCTGTACGGCAGCGTGGGTGCAGACATAATGACTGGAGGTGATGGTCAAGATCGCTTTAGCTACTTTCAACCAGGGGAGTTTGGTGACCGCATCGGTGATTTTGTCAGCGGCACTGACAAATTATTATTCCGGGGTGCTGGTATTGGAAACTTGCCAAGAGCATCCGGTTTAAATGACGCTCAGCTCGTGGTCGTGTCAACTTACAACGGCACAACCGGCGCTGCCGGGACTGCGCCTCTGTTCGCGTTTGAAACCACCACCAGGAACTTAATTTTTGATGTCAATGGTAGTACCGCCGGCGGCACATCTGTTGTCGCAACAATTTTCGGTGGCACCGTCACAGAGAATGACATTCAGATCATCTAAATGCTCTGATTAAGATAAGTGCCGGCTCTCACTTATTAAGCGCAGAGCTGTAATTAAATGAAGCTGGGGAGGCGATCCCCAGCTTTTTTGTGGGTTTTCGAGCACGGCCCTTTGAACCGACTGCACCCCACAATTTGCCTCAGCCGGCCCCTTGGGAAGTCTCTTCTGTAGCCGGAAAGCGCACTTGCCCCCCAATCAAACCAAGAAAAGCCGTGCCGTAGTGCTGAATTTCTAAAAACCCTGCTTGAGGTGGAGCCGGCTTATAAATCCTGAAAGTCTTCATGATTCCTAGAGTTGCTGCACTTTCCAGGGGGCCAACAAAGCTAGTATCCCGGTCTAAAAAATAAGGCTGCTTTGCCCAGTAAGCCATTTGGCCGGCATTCAGAAAATAGCAACCCGAATGAGGATTTAGCGCACGGCGGAACAGCACCGGCGTTTCCATAATCTTGCCCTTCAATTCCGCCTGTTCCCCCACATTCTGGAATTTGGCAGTTGCACGAGGTCGTATGTCGCCATCAATATAAGCTTTGTGAACTTTGCCGTAAAGCGATACCTCATAGCGATTAGGCTGGAGCAGGTTCAACTCCCCCGATATCTTGCTAAACCACTGTAATTTCACGAAAAACCAAGGGTCATGCAGAATTAAGTCGTCTTCCAAAAAACAGTAGTAGTCATATTTACCCAAACTATCCCGCAGTACAGCTTGGCACTCAAAGCCTAACAGCATTGGCTCCGCACTCGTGCCATGATGAGTGTATAAGTGAGACCGCAAGGGAACCTGGGACAAAATATGACAGTCTTGAGTTGTACAGACGATAATATCAATATCGTGAGATTGCGATTGATTGGCAGGCAATGCTAAAAGCTGGGCAATGTCAATAATGCTCTGAGACTTGCCAAATAACTGGTGCAAGGCAGTAATGCCGGCACTCAAAGCTTGGATACGGGGTTGCGGGTCTTTTTTTTGAGAACCGTGAGAACCACCACCAGCGGGATTGAAAAAATGGGCAATTGTGAACAGAATACGCATAGAGAATGCCAAATTGAATCAGCGCCGACGCACTCATAGCATTAACATTATGTAGCAGTTGCGAGGCGAGTGAAGTTGGCACATTTTACTACCTTAGAGCAGACAAATTCATCGGCAGCCCTGAAATTAAGGTAAGGCCGGCAAGCAAGTGATTGGCCTCCTTTTGATAGCTACACAGAAAACCTCATGAGCACAGGTGAACCGGAAAACATGGCAGAACTTTTCCAAGTAGGCAACACAGTCATCCAAGCGCATGAAATTCCCTCGCTCTTAAATCGCTATCAGTTAATGCCCCAACTTTTGCGAGGCATTATCATTGACCAAGCGATCACCGGCATCACTTGCACTGACGAAGAGCGTCAAGCAATCATCCAACAGTTTTACCAGCAGCACCAGCTGAGTTCGGCCCAAGCACGGGACGCTTGGCTGCAAAATCAGGGGATGACCCAAGCGCAGATGGAAGAGTTCGTAGTTCGCCCCCTACTCTTAGAAAAATTTAAAACAGCTACCTGGGGAGCCAAAGTAGAATCCTATTTTCTCACCCGCAAGGGCAGCTTAGATCAAGTCGTTTATTCCTTAATCCGCACCCAAGATCCGGGAATGGCTCAAGAAATTTATTTTCGCATCTCAGAAGGCGAACAGTCTTTTACGGAGCTTGCCAAAGAATACTCTCTAGGCCCAGAAGCCCGCACAGGTGGTTTATTAGGGCCGGTTCCTCTTTCTCAGCCTCACCCAGCCATCAGTAAACTTCTGTCTGTCAGTAAACCCGGTCAACTCTGGCCCCCACGTGTTCTGGCCGAATGGTTTGTAATTATTCGATTGGAAAAATTTCTACCGGCTCGCCTAGATGACTCGATGCGCCGTCACCTCATTGATGAAATGTTTGATAACTGGATCAAAGAGCAAATCCAGCAAGTCAGACCCTTGCAATCTCTTTTGTCAGCAACTCCAACTTCGGCGTGATTAAAACAGTTAATTGTGGCGATCCCAATCACTACCGACCGCAACAAGTATTTAGGATCAAGCCAATATAAATTTTTTTGAGTCAATCGGTTTCAAGCAATTCCAATCTCCTCTAAATTTGCCAGCGATCATAAAATGCTACACCCAACACAAAAGCGCTTTCATTAGCGCTAAAATGCTTGAGGGTGGATGGCTGCTTGTGAGAGCTGTATTTTGCCAAGCCGGCAAAATTACTGAAATGGGGCATCATAACGAGAATCGGCTTGGAATTAGTTGAGATTTGTTGACATGGAGAGCAACAAATAATGGCTTAAAGTTACCATCGGATGAAAGCGACCCACCCGAAGCCAAGTTCAAAACTTCCGGTATGACCCAAACAGTTTCCCCGTCTCAAATTCCTGCTTTTTTGGCGCAAACGGCCCCGTTCGATCGGCTGGGAGTAAATGCTTTACAAGCGATTGCAGCCAAATGCCAACTCCTGCGTTACCGCACGGGGCAACCAATCTTTGAACGCGAGAAAATGCCCACTCAGGTGGTCATGATTTATCAGGGGCAAGCCCGATTGTTAGGCTATGACCAGCGCATACAGATGCCCGTCAGCTTAAAATTAGTGGGTTCAGGAGAAATTTTAGGCTGGGCCGGCTTGGTGCGAAACGTACCATGCGAAACAGCGATCGCCTCTACAGAAGTCGTATGTATCAGCCTTTCAGCCGCAGACTTTTTAGCCTCCCTAGACGCAGAACCCGTCCTGAGCCAAGCCTTTCGCGAGCGCCCCGCCCTTAGCGAAGTTTTTGAACTCTTAAGTGCAGAACTCCAGCGCAGAGCCGATGGAGTTGCAAATCTCAAAGACTTAGCATTCCGAATTTGGGAAGATTCGGTTGTCTTAAACTTACCACCCGGCCAGCTGAATCTCGCCAAATTAGACCCCAATCGGGTTTGGCTAGTCAGCAGTGGCGAAGTCGGAGATTTTCCTACAGAAAGCCGGCTGTCCCTTGACGGCTCACAGCGCGTCTTATCTGTGCAGGGGAAAAGAGGAGCCAGATTGCTTGGCTTGCAGTTTCAAACTGAAATGACCAGCCAAGCCGCTCAAGAAGTAACCGTTATCCAAGACTCAGCCCCATCCGACGGCATCACCGCCGGCCTTGAGCGGTTACCCCCAACTCCTACCTACCAAATAACCGACGCTCCGCCACGTCCCCCAGAGCCGGAACCAGACCCTTTCGCACCACGGGCGAAATACCCGTTTGTCAAGGGAATTGGCCCCATTAATGCGCCCTTAGCTTGCTTTCAAATGTTAAGCAAGCATACTGGCGTCACATTTCGTAAGGACGTTATTCGCCGGGTACTCGATAGCCAGCTGAAAACCAAAGGGCAAATTTCTTTACAAACCTGCGGAGCTGTAGTAGAGATGATGGGGCTGCGTGCCCAACTGGTGCAAGTTCCTGCAACAGCAGTAAACCGGCTTAAAGCACCTGCCCTGATTAGCTGGAAAGATAGCTTTGCCATCATCTACAGCATCACTGAAAAAGAGCTGGTCATGGCCGTGCCAGAAACCGGCATTATCAAGAAGGTTCCCAAGGAATTTGTAGAAGCTTGGGGAGAAGTCGGGCAGATACTGCTGCTACAAGTTCCTCAAGGGGAGCGAACGGAAAAGTTCAGCCTTAACTGGTTTATTCCATCAGTTATTAAATATCGCGGCGTCTTAAGCCAAGTCTTCATTGCTTCATTCTTTGTCCAGCTGTTCGGGTTGGCCAACCCGCTGATCACCCAGGTCATCATCGATAAAGTGCTGGTACAGCGCAGTATCGAAACCTTAGATGTTTTGGGGTTCTTTTTGCTGGGTGTAGCGCTGTTTGAAGCCCTGCTGACCGCCCTACGAACCTATTTATTTGTGGACACCACGAACCGAATTGACCTGAGTTTGGGTTCGGAGGTGATTAACCATTTAGTCCGCCTGCCACTGAACTACTTTGACAACCGGCGCGTTGGTGAACTGGCCGGTCGGATGAATGAATTAGAAAGAATTCGGCAATTTCTCACCGGCACAGCCCTGACAGTGGTACTCGACGCCGTCTTTTCAGTGGTCTACATCGTCGTCATGTTCATTTACAGTTGGATACTGTCAATTGTGGCATTGGCGACGGTGCCCTTATTTGCCGCCTTAACCCTGCTCGTATCTCCCATCATCCGCCAGCAGTTACGCAGAAGGGCCGAACGCTACGCGGATGCAGAATCTTATCTTGTTGAAGTCCTTAACGGGATTCAAACCGTCAAAGCGCAGAACATAGAACTGCTAGCCCGCTGGCAATGGCAAGAGCGTTATGCCCGATATGTCAGTGCCGGTTTTAAATCCGTATTAACCTCTAGCACCGCCGGCTCAGTTAGCGGCTTCTTGCAAAAACTCTCAGGCTTACTCATCCTGTGGGCTGGGGCACATTTGGTCTTGAACAATGAGCTGAGTTTAGGTCAATTAATCGCATTCCGGATTATTTCAGGCTATGTCACCAGCCCCCTGCTGCGCTTAGTACAGCTGTGGCAGAATTTCCAAGAAACTGCTTTGTCCATTGAACGACTCAGTGATATTCTGGATGCGCCTTTAGAAGCAGACGCAGATAATAGGAATAATATTCCCCTGCCGGAGATTCAAGGAAATGTCAAATATGACGGCGTTTCATTCCGCTTTGCCGCCGCTGGAGCGCTGCAACTGGTTAATATCAACCTAGAGTTTCCCGCCGGCAAATTTGTGGGCATTGTCGGTCAGAGTGGCTCCGGTAAAAGTACCTTGATGAAATTACTGCAGCGCCTTTATGACCCCCTCTCCGGTCGCATTCAAATTGATGGGTACGATATCACGAAAGTAGAACTGTATTCCTTGCGCCGGCAGATAGGCATGGTTCTCCAAGACACCCTGCTATTCAATGGCTCCGTGCAAGAAAACATCGCCCTCAACAACCCAGAAGCTACCACAGAAGAAATTATTGAGGCTGCAAAAATTGCCTTCGCCCACGAGTTTATTATGTCTCTGCCAAATGGCTATAACTCAGTCGTAGGAGAACGGGGTTCAGGTCTATCTGGGGGTCAGAGACAGCGAATTGCCATCGCCCGCACGGTATTGCAAAACCCCAAACTGCTCATTTTAGATGAAGCAACCAGTGCCCTCGATTACGAGTCAGAACGACAAGTGTGTGAGAACTTGAGGGTTGCCTTTAAGGGGCGTACCGTCTTTTTCATTACTCACCGGCTCTCCACCGTGAGGAGTGCGGATGAGATATTAATGATGGCTCAAGGTTCTGTCGTCGAGCAAGGCACCCACGACGAATTAATGGCCCTGAAAGGGCTTTACTATTGCCTCTATCAGCAACAGGAGTCACAGCTGTGAAATCTGATTCAGTATTTGATCAACCCGTCATTCTAGAGCAGCCAGCGATCTGGTCACAAGTCTTTGTTTGGCTGATTGTCGGCGTAACAGCATCGGGTCTGATTTGGGCAGCGGTTGCGAATGTTGAGCAAGCCATTCCCGCCACAGGCAAATTAGAACCAAAAGAAGCCCCTAGAGAAATAAGAGCGCCCACCGGCGGAGTTGTCCGTGAGGTTCTCATTGACGACGGAGACTTTGTTAAACAAGGCGAAATCCTACTGACGTTTGACCCCACCTCACCCGAAGCTGATGTGGGATCTTTGAGAAATCTCAAAGAATCTCTGATTCGCGAAAATCAGTTTTACTCCTCAGTAGATGGCACTAGCCCCGCAGGCAAAGGCTCCGATTTACAATCACTGACTAAACTGCGCGAGAACTTAATCACACAAAATCAATATTACCAAGCGTTGGCGAATGAACCCGATGGGTTAGTCGGTGGCAGCGGCGCGTTTGACGCCACCCAAGAGCGACTTTTAGGAGCCAGCCGCGCCGAGTACCAGTCTCGCGTCCAGGCCGCCCGTTTGCAAGTTCAGGAATTGGAAAAACAGCTTTCCCAAACTCAAGGACAATTATCATCAGCCCAAGAGCGACTAGCATCGGCTAGGCAACAAATCCCCAAGGCTCAAATCCAATTAGCAACGGCTCAAAGACGAATTGAAACGCTCCAGCAACAAAAAGCAAAGACCGAAGAGGTGCTAGAGCTGAATAGACAGATTTTATCCCAGGTGTCCCCATTGGTGGAAGAAGGGGCGCTGTCTAAGCTGCAACGTCAACGTCAAGAGCAAGAAGTCTTGACTCGCCAAGCTGAAGTGCTATCAGGAGAATCAGATCTGCTGACAAGCCTCAATGATATCGAAACGCGGCAGCGGGAACTGTTAACCAGTCAGGATGAAATCACGGCACGCCAAGCCGAAGTCAACCGGCTTAGCGATGAAGCGCAGCGGATTGCCGTGCAAATTGAACGGGCGAAGCAAGAATTGCAAAATACACAAGAGTTGTCGAGAAAAGACGTTCTCACGAAAATTTCAGACAATGAAAAGCAAATTGCAGAAATTGATTCCCAATTAGGAAAGTCTAAGCTGGAAAATCAAAAAACGATGGCCCGAATAGAAGGGGAGTTGACGAAGGCTCAACAAGCTCTTCAATATCAAGAATTGCGGGCACCCGTGAGCGGTTTCGTGTTCGATCTCAAAGCATCATCTGGGAGTGTCGCGCGGGAAACTGATCAAGAGCCGATTCTCAAGCTGATTCCCAATGATAAGCTGATCGCCAACGTATTCATTCAAAATAAGGATATTGCGTTGGTCAGAGAAGGAATGCCGGTGGATATCAACATTGAAGCGTTCCCGGCAATGGAATTTGGCACGATTGAAGGCAAATTGCTCTCGATTGGGAAAGATGCTTTGCCGCCCACTCAAGAACGCCCCTACTATTCTTTCCCAGCAAAAATTGAACTGGATCGTCAGTATTTTAAGGTGAGTGATAAACAGATTCCCATCCAGTCAGGGATGGCAGTCCAAGCGACGGTGAAGATCGGTAAGCGGACTGTGATGGAAATGTTCTTGGATCGGATGGGACGGAAAGTGAAGACTTTAGAGACGGTGAAGTAAAAAAAGTAAGGGAGTGATGAATAATGGGTAATTGGGGATTTTCTCGTTCTCCACTTTCCCTTTCTACTACTCCCTTCTTGAGGGCTTGTGCGTCAATGAATATTTTGCCCACTGAAATTCCAGATGTTTTGATTGTTGAGCCTAAGGTGTTTTCAGACGCCAGAGGCTTTTTTTTTGAAAGTTTCAACCGGCAGGCTTTTGCCGAAAAAACCGGCGTCACCGCTGAGTTCGTCCAAGACAACCACTCCCGTTCCGCCCAAAATATCCTGCGGGGTTTGCACTATCAAATTCAACAACCGCAAGGCAAACTGGTGCGCGTGGTTGTCGGTGAAATATTCGACGTGGCAGTCGATATCAGAAAAAATTCGCCCACCTTTAGCAAATGGGTGGGATGCCGGCTGAGTGCCGAAAATTGCCGGCAACTGTGGATACCACCTGGGTTCGCTCATGGCTTTTTAGCGGTTTCCGAAGTTGCTGAGGTGCTGTACAAAACAACTGAATACTACGCGCCCCAGTACGATCGGTGTATCCTATGGGATGACCCGGATATTGGGATTGACTGGCCGCTCAATGGTGCTTCGCCGATTTTATCTGCGAAAGATCAAGCCGGCAAGGCTTTCAAAACAGCAGAGGTGTTTGAGCATTAAAAATTATCCGTAGAATGAAGCCGGGATTTAAAGATTAAGGACAGTCTGGGAAAAATTTACGCATTACTGTTGACTTTTTTATGCAGCGAATTTTAATCACCGGCATTCATGGGCAACTGGGTCAAGAATTGCAGCGCACGCTCGCCCCAGTTGCGGACGTTACGGGTGCCGGTCGCGATACCCTCGATTTAGCCGATCCAGACCTTGTTCGTCAATTTGTGGGCGATCTGAAGCCGGATGTGATTGTCAATGCCGGCGCTTATACGGCTGTGGATAAAGCGGAAAGCGAACCGGAACAGGCTACGGCGATTAATGCGACTGGCCCTGGTATTTTGGCAAAAGAAGCCCAACGGTTGGGGGTGAGGCTAATTCACATTTCCACAGATTACGTGTTTGATGGCGAAAGCAGCCGGCCTTACCTGGAAACTGACCCGACGAACCCGCTAGGGGCTTACGGTCAGTCTAAGCTGGCAGGAGAAGAGGCAATCGGGGCAGCCGGTGGACAGCCGATTATCCTCAGAACAGCTTGGGTTTATGGGGTTGGTGGCAAAAGTAATTTTGTGAAAACCATGCTGCGCTTAGGTGCTGAACGTGAGGAACTGCGGGTGGTGGCCGATCAAGTGGGCAGTCCAACTTGGACGGGGGATTTAGCCGGTGCGATCGCTCAGTTAATTTCCCAAAAAAGTCCAGAAATTGCAGGCATTTATCACTACACGAACAGCGGTGTCGCCAGTTGGTATGACTTTGCTGTAGCCATTTTTGAAGAAGCAAAAGCGCTGGGTTTTCCCTTAAAAGTTGAACGCGTGATTCCAATTACCACTGCCCAATACCCCACACCGGCACGGCGTCCCGCTTATTCTGTCCTGTCCTGTGCGAAAATAACGGCAGTTCTGGGAACCCACCCCCCTCATTGGCGGGAGGGACTCAGGAAGATGCTTGCAGAACTATCCCAAAGTGCTGATTCCTGAGTGCTGAGTTCTGAGTTTTGAGTGAATTTCTTAGTCCCTAGTCCCTAGCCCCTAATCCCTAGCCCCTAAAATATGAAAGCTCTGATTCTCTCTGGTGGTAAAGGAACCCGTTTGCGCCCCCTCACTTACACCGGCGCAAAACAGTTAGTGCCAGTTGCCAATAAGCCTATTCTATGGTATGGAATTGAAGACATTGTTGCCGCCGGCATTACAGACATTGGCATCATCATCAGCCCAGAAACCGGCAAGGAAGTCGAAACGAAAACTGGCAACGGCGAACGTTTTGGGGCAAATATCACTTATATTCTGCAAGAACAGCCGGCTGGTTTGGCCCACGCTGTCAAAGTTGCCCATCCTTTTTTAGGCGATTCTCCCTTCATTATGTATTTGGGAGATAACATTATCCAAAGTGAATTGACAACGTTCTTAAATACTTTTAAAAAGCAACAATTGGATGCCCTGATTATGTTGCGTCGGGTTTCCAATCCCAGCGCATTTGGGGTAGCAAAAGTCGATGAAAACGGACGGGTTTTGCAACTGATAGAAAAACCCAAAGATCCTCCCTCTAATTTAGCGTTAGTAGGGATTTATTTCTTTGCAAACACAATTCACGACGCAATTGCTAATATCCAACCCTCAGCCCGTGGGGAACTGGAAATTACCGATGCAATTCAAAAACTGATTGACCGGGAGCAAAAAGTAGAAGCTTGCACCCTAGAAGGCTGGTGGCTGGATACGGGTAAAAAAGATGATTTACTCGAAGCCAATCGGATTATTTTAGATACCCAAATCACGCCTTCTATTGAGGGAGAAGTTGACGAGAAAAGTCAAATTATTGGGCGGGTACAAATTGGCGCTGGCACTAAAGTCGTTAATTCCTCAATTCGAGGGCCGGTGATTATTGGTAGCGACTGTTATTTAGAAAATTGCTTTATTGGCCCTTATAGCAGTATTGCTGATGGTGTGACTCTGATTGAGGCAGACTTGGAACACAGTGTGATATTGCAGAAAGCGACAATTGCCGGCATTCACCAGCGGATTGTGGATAGTGTAATCGGGCAGAGAGCACAGTTGGGTGTCGCCCCCCGCCGCCCGAAAGCGATCCGGTTTATGATCGGGGATGACTGTCAAATTGAACTGGCGTGATCTACCTGGTTACGGTTAACTATTATTCGACTGAATTGCTTGAAAAACTAATCACTTCAATTCAAGAAAATAGAGATATTTTCTACAAAATAGTGATTGTAAATAATTCGCCGGCTGATTTATCTATTAATTCTTTAAAGAATGGTAGAGAAATCTTAATTTTGGATGCCGGCGAAAATATAGGATTTGGGAGAGCGTGCAATTTAGGGCTGAATTGGGTTTACGATCAAGAGCCTCAAGCGATTGTGTGGATTGTAAATCCTGATGCTTTATTATTAGAAAACTCACTCAAAAAAGCCGGCCAGTTTGTGGCAGCTAACCCAGAAGTTTCTATCACCGGCACCAGTGTTTACGAACCGAATGGGAAGGTTTGGTTTGCCGGGGGGCAATTTGCACCAGAAAAGGGCACAATTATCGCCGATGAAGGGGTATTACCCTCTGATTGTTCGCCATACGTGCCGGTAGACTGGGTAACGGGATGCAGTATGCTGATTAACCTCAAGCATTTTCCTGAGTGCCCTCAATTTGACTCAGACTACTTTCTTTACTATGAAGATTTTGATTTCTGCCGGCGCTATGCAAAGCAGGGACATCTCATCGTTTTTACCTGTGACATTAAAATCATTCACCACCCTTCCTCAATTACCAGCCGCCACCCGGATTTAAAGCAGCAACACAGTATTTACAGTTATCTCCTCGCTCTAGAAAAACATACGAGTCCCAGTGTATTATTTTCTAGACTAGCGAAGATTTTTTTATCGGCGCTGATTTCCCTGCCGGTGAAACCCAAACTGGCAGGGAATAAACTCAAAGGTGTGGTGAAATATTGCAAGCGAGTGCTGCCGTTGTGGCCAATCCACTTCTAATTAATTTATCATTTCTGATTGCTGAGCCGACCGGAATCGCAACCTATGCAAATAATATTATTCCGCAACTTCAGCCGCTAAATCCAACGTTATTGGCGTCTCAAGAGGTAGATCCTTATAGCTACTATCCAGTGCCGGCAGATATGACGCCGGATCAAGGCACAAAAGGACATTTGCGAAGAATTCTTTGGACGCAGTTTCAACTGCCGGCAATTTATAAAAAGCTCAACGCGAATTTGCTCTTTTCCCCGCTTCCAGAAGCGCCTATCTTTTCTAATTGCCGTTATGTTGTTACCGTCCACGATTTAATACCCTTGCGGTTTCCGAAACGGTTTTCCAGGCTAACAGCATATTTTCGTCATTACATTCCCCAGGTTTTAAGGCAAGCTGAGCATATCATTTGTGACTCCACAGCAACGGCAAATGATGTCACAAATTTTTTCAATATTCAGCCTGAAAAAATGACAGCCGTACCCTTAGCCTATGATACGGAGAACTTTCGATTTCTCGATTTGCCGACTAGCAATTATTTCCTTTATATAGGCCGGCATGATCCTTATAAAAATCTGCATAGGTTAGTCGAATCATTTGCGGCTTTGCCCAATTACAAGAATTTTGAATTGTGGTTAGCCGGCCCTGCCGATCGGAATTACACGCCTGAACTCGCCACGCATATTGAAGAGTTGGGTTTAAGTGAGCAGGTAAAATTTATCGGCTATGTGCCCTATGAAAAACTGCCGGTGTTGATGAATCAGGCAATTGCCCTGGTTTTTCCCAGCCTTTGGGAGGGATTTGGTTTACCGGCACTGGAAGCAATGGCGTGTGGAACGCCGGTGATTACATCTGGGCGCTCATCTTTACCCGAAGTTGTTGGGGATGCAGCATTGTTAGTTGACCCCTACAACGTCAGAGAAATTACTGAGGCAATGGTAACAGTGGCAACCCGTTCAGGATGGCGAACGCGCCTGCGGGAACTCGGTTTAGCGAGAGCCAGTCAATTTAGCTGGGCAAAAACGGGCAAAAATACAGCAGAAATCTTAAAAAGATATATTTAACGCTTTTTTTCGCGTTAATTCATTGCCGAACTCAAGTATATCCGGATTTTCGTTTTTCTTAGGGTTAAGTGGTATAGCTCATGGAAATGTTATTCTCCACTGTGAGTGTGTTTGTGTGGAGTGAATTAAAAATATGGTAGCAACACCAGCTCGGACTCAGTATGGCTTAATCAACCCGACCGTGTCCTTATCACAAGCGCCGGCAGTCAAGCCGGTACAACCAGCCAACCGGCCAGAAATCGATCCGGTTTGGCTAGGCCGCCAATTGCCAACAACCGCCTTATTTGGCACAGATGGCATTCGCGGACGAGTCGGAGATATTTTAACTGCACCCTTGGCGATGCAAGTCGGTTTCTGGGCCGGCCAAGTTCTGAAATCGCACGCCACTATGCCAGGGCCAATTATTCTGGGACAAGACTCCAGAACTTCCAGCGATATGTTAGCGATGGCTTTGTCTGCCGGTTTAACTTCTGCCGGCTTAGAAGTCTGGAACCTAGGATTGTGCCCAACCCCCTGCGTTGCCTATCTCACCAGCATTTCTGGGGCTGTGGGTGGAGTGATGATTTCTGCCAGCCACAACCCGCCAGAGGATAACGGAATTAAATTTTTCCGCGCCGATGGTTCAAAATTATCTTCAACCTTGCAACAGCAAATAGAAGCCGGATTGCGAGGAAAAACAGAAACGATTCCCACCTACAGTTGGGGGCAATATTACCACCGGCCTGAATTGGTGAGCGAATATGCCGAGTCTCTACAGCGCCCCTTGCTGCCGGCGGGAAGCCTTCAGGGAATGCGAATCGTTTTAGATTTAGCTTGGGGCGCTGCCGCAAACCTCGCGCCGGCAGTGTTCAGAGAAATGGGCGCAGAGGTAATCTGTTTGCATGATCGGCCCGACGGCAATCAAATTAATGTCCATTGTGGTTCCACCCATCTAGAACCGCTACAGAAAGCCGTGTGGCAACACGCCGCTGATATGGGGTTTGCTTTTGATGGGGATGCCGATCGGGTTTTAGCCGTAGATAACCAAGGCCGGCCTATTGATGGCGATTACATTCTCTACCTGTGGGGCCAAACCCTTCGTAAAGCCCAACAATTGCCGGGAGATTTGATTATTGCCACCGTGATGGCTAATTTAGGCTTTGAACGTGCTTGGAAAGAGCAGGGTGGCCAACTGATGCGGACATCAGTCGGCGATCAGTACGTTCAAGCTGAAATGATCCGGACTGGTTCAATGTTAGGTGGTGAGCAATCAGGCCACATTTTATGCCGGCACTATGGCATCACCGGCGACGGTTTGCTAACCGCTTTGCACATTACCGCCTTGGTAAAACAAGCCGGTGAAACACTGGCATCACTCATCGATCAAAGCTTCCAAACCTATCCCCAATTGCTGCGGAATGTGCGCGTAGAAGATCGGGAACGCCGGCTCAACTGGCAAAATTGCGACGCCGTACAAACCGCCATTGCCAAAGCGCAAGACGCAATGGGAGATCAAGGACGAATCCTTGTCCGCGCCTCTGGTACAGAACCATTGATCCGCGTCATGGTAGAAGCCGCCTGCCCGGAACTCACCCGTTACTGGACAGAAAACTTAGTTCTAGCCGTTCAGCAGCATTTAGCCGCCTAGGGGAGGTTTGAGGTTTGAGGTTTAAGGTTTGAGGTTTGAGTTTTAAGTTAATAGCTCAATGCCCAATCCCCCATGCCCCATGCCCAATGCCCAAAACTTAGATTCGCCATTAGCCCTCAGATGCCACTAAGCTGGTAGCTGAGGGCTGATTGCTGAAAGCTTAAAAATTCTTCAATGCTGAAATCTAAGGCCAAATCAAAGCGGAAATCTAAGAAATCCAAACAGCAACCCACGGCTGAAAAGCTCCCCCTTAGTAAAAAAGAGCAAAAAGCACTAAAGCGACAGGCAGCGCGTGAACGCAAAGAAGTGATGAACACAATCACCCCCGCTGTGTTTGCCTCACTTGCGATTGGTATCTTGCTGTTTCTCCTCAAAGGCCCAAAACTCGCGATTGCCGGCTGCGGTGGATTTCTTGCCCTAGCACTTGCTTTTAAATACCCCCGACAAGCCCTTTGGGCATTCCTAATTTACCTACCTATTAATGGCACCGTCACTTATTGGGTAGGCGGCGGAAATGCAGTCTTTCAACTTGCTAAAGATGCGCTTTACTTTCCAGCCCTTGTGGCCTTAGTTCAGCATTTGAAACACAGCCGGCTGCCTCTAATCATTTCTAAAGGTCTGGTGCAGCCCCTGCTCATTCTGCTGACAGTTTGTATCTTGACATTAATAATAGTTAATGGCTCCCAGCAGTTCTCTCCAAATCCTGGCGGGAAACCCATCTTATTAGGAATTTTAGGTCTAAAAGTTTTTATCGGATACGTCCCCTTGATCACGTGCGGTTACTACCTCATTCGCAATAAGCAGCAATTTCTGTTCCTGACTCGGCTGCACGTTGTTCTTGCACTGATTTGCTGTAGCCTAGGTTTTTTGCAGTATCTAATGCTGCAAACTGGGGTGTGTGAAGGTACTCGTAATTTACAAGGAGCTGAATTATTTAAGGCAACCACAGATGCCAAGTGTTTAGTGGGGGGGTCTCTCGTTTTTACCCCTCAAGAGAATGTGATCCGCTTACCAGGAACGTTTGTTTCGCCTTGGCATTGGGCTTGGTTCTTGATGTCTAACACCTTTTTAACCTTTGGATCGGCCTTTAGTGACCCTTCTTTACTCTGGCAAATTGCGAGTTTTGCTTCTTTGGCAGCCGTTATTATCAATGCAGTTATTTGCGGTCAAAGAATTGCCCTGATTGCAGTGCCGGCAATTATTATAATTCTACTGATTCTTACTGGGCAAGTAGCAAACTTAAAACGTTTTCTTCCCATTGCAGGGGGAATTGGCCTTTTGGCAGCTGCTGGTGTGGCAATATTTCCTAAGCTTGTTCAAGATCGGATCAAAAGTTTTATTGAGCGTTGGCAGGCTTCACCTCCTACAGAATTTTTTGCTAATCAAGTGCAGTTTACTGTTGAGGGACAGGCAGGATTATTGGGCAAAGGTTTGGGACGTGCAACAAACTCGGCTCGTGCCTTGGGTGACACACAGCTAATAGAAACTTGGTTTCCTAAATTACTTTATGAAATCGGGCCGATTGGGTTGATTGCGTTTCTAATTTTTGTGACAGCTTTGAGTGTGGTTACCTTTAAGGCTTACCGTTCTCTTAAGGATAAGAATCTACGAAGTTTTGGGGCTTGTTTATGGGTGTTTGTTTTGTTTGTTAGTTATAACCCTTATTGGTATCCACTAGATACCGATCCAATTGCAGTTTATTACTGGTTTTTTGCCGGCGTGATTCTTAAATTGCCGGCACTGGATCGCCAAGAGCAAGAAAAGCTTCAAGATGCCGAACCCAATTTGCTTTTTGATGCTAGAAAAGAACGCCTGAAAAAAAATCGGCGTTCGGCATTCGCATAAAAACCTTATTTTGAGTTTCCACTTTTTCGGGACAGAAGATGCAAGCTGTAAATGAGCCTTTAATTTCTGTAATTGTTCCCACTTATGGACGGGAGGAACCTCTTCGACAAACTCTGACAGATGTATTGCAGCAAGATTACCCAAATTTTGAAGTGCTTGTTGTTGATCAAACGGCGAATCATGAACCAGAAACGCAACTTTTTTTAGAGCAACTCTTCTCTGCCGGCCAAATTCAGTGGTTTCGGGTAAATTGGGCAAGTTTGCCGGCTGCTCGTAACTATGGCGTGCGTCGGGCGTCTGGGGAAATTATTGTGTTTATTGATGATGATGTGCGGCTGCCGGCTACTTTTTTAGCAGCTCATGGACGAACCTATCAAAAAGCATCGATAGGGGCAGTTGCAGGACGGGTATTTGACCGAATGAAACTGACTGATTCAGGCGGGGATTTAACGATTGAATATCTTCCTCTAGAGGCGGCAGATCCTGGCATTGCTTGGTATTATATTGACCTAGTGCATACGGTAAAGCCTCAGTCGGTGATCTCAGCGAGAGGCTGCAATATGTCGTTTCGCCGGCAAGTTTTTACTGAGTTTGACTTAAGTTTTGATGAGCGATTTAAGGGCAGTGCGGTGCGAGAAGAGTCTGATTTTTGCCTGCAATTTCGCAAAACCGGCTACGAAATTTGGTATGAACCCGAAGCGCATTTAATTCACTTGGGTGAGGAAACCGGCGGTTGCCACGATATCAGCACTCGCTCAGCTCAATATCAGATTAATCTTTATCATAATCACTTTTTAATGGGGTTTAAAAATCTCACAGCTTCTCAGTGCTTGAAATTCTTTGCTCGTTTATTTGATTGTCAAGTTTTAGGCCATCCTCCTTGCAACAAAAGCGGTTCTTTGATTAAGACTGTGGTGCGAGCCGGTTTCTATACTCTCGGTTTTTTAAAAGCGCTTGCTACAGTGGTTCAATCGACTTGGGATGATGGACAAATCTACAGCCGACAAGATTCTGTGTAGGTGAGCTAGCTATCGAGTAAAAAGCAATTTGGTAGGGATTATTTTAACCACAGATGATAGCAAGTATGAGAAAAGATTTGTAAAAGTCTCAATTTTATTGAGCTAGAAAGTGTTAAATTAAAAATTTATTGCATAATTTCTGCCGGCCTTTACATTCAGTTGCATCATGATATTTTCAAATCTATTGCGGGGTGATCGAATTCGACTCACTGCTTTAACATCAAAGGATCTCACCACCGTTGCCGGCTGGCATGAAGATGCTGACTTTTTACGCATGGTAGATGCGCGTCCAGCAACTCCTCAAACTGAGGAATTGCTAACACAATGGTTAGAAGAACGGCACAAAGCAACAGATGCTTTTGTTTTGGCAATGCGAGGTAAAAGTAGCGATGATTTAATTGGGGTTATTGAATTTGAAGGAATTCTCTGGACGCATCAAGTGAGTTGGATGAGCATTGCAATTGGCAATCGTAGTAATTGGGGCAAAGGTTATGGTTATGACGCTATGCAACTTGCCCTTGTATTCGCTTTTGATGAACTGAATTTATATCGGGTACAACTAACCGTTTTTAGCTACAACGAACGTGCAATTGCTTTGTATGAAAAGTTGGGTTTTCACCGTGAAGGTGTCTACCGGCAATTTTTACAGCGCGACGGCAAGCGCTATGATATGTATTTGTATGGACTCTTGCGCCCAGAATGGGAAAACGTCAAAATTCACTAATTTTTATTCGCTAAAATTTGCTCGTAAGCTTGAATTGTTTGTTGGGCAATTGTCTCCCAATTATAATACTTTAAAGCATAATTCTGAGCGTTTAATCCTCGCCGTTCGCGCTCATTTGCATCCTTTAACGCTAATCTTAGCGTATCAGTAAGCGCTGCCACCTTACAGGAACACACCCAGCCGGCTTCTGCTTGCTGCACATCCTCCCAAATATGCACTTGATCGGAAATAACCACCGGCGTTCCTGCAGCCATCGCTTCTGCTACTGCAATTCCAAAGTTTTCGTAATAAGAAGGCAAAACAAAAATCTCAGCCTTTTCTAGCAAAGCCGCTTTAAAATTACCAGAAACAAAGCCGGTTACTGTCGTGTGTTTGGCAAGGGAGGAGTTTGCTATTTCTTTCTGAATTTTAGCCTCATACTCAGGATCTTGGGGGTTATTTCCGGATAAAATAAAGTGAAAATTCAATCCTTCAGCGAGGATTTTTTCTAGAGCCGGCAACAGTAAATCTAGTCCTTTTTTAGGATCGATTCTGGACATGAAAAGCAGTAAAGGGCTGGTTAATTTTAAATTATTAAATTGTTGATTATTAATTCTATTTTTGTTAAAGTTAACTCCCAAAGGAATTACTAAATCCTGTGTGATTAAACCAAATCGTTCTGAAATCTTAGCTTCCTGTTGACTGGTGAAATGAATAGCAGCAGCCCCGGCTAAATTAGGCCGTTCAAACAAGGCTGCATAAACACGCTTTAGCTGCTTTTTCTTTTGTAGATCAGCAGGATCAAGAGTGCCTAAAGGACGCAAAATATAAGGTAAATTTCTAGTTCTCGCCACTGTTGCCGCAGCCGTACTCACCGGCGAAAATAAGGCATGAATATGGGCAAGATCAAAGGCTTTTGCGTGCCGGCTTAGCCAACGCAGCAAGTCAAGAGAAAATTTGTAACGCCGAAACGGAGCACAGGGAAAATAATACACCTGATAACCATTTTGTTCTACTGGTCGGTTTAATGGTACATCTAGCGGTGGCTGACCCACATCTCCGTTAGAATTGGTGGTGAGAATGGTTACTTCAATTCCTTTGCCGGCAAGTGCTGCGGAAAGTCCTAGCACCATTTGACTGGGACCCCCGTAGACTAGAGAAATTGAAGGGATGATTTGCAGAATTCGCATATTTTGAAGATTTTTTAACCGCAGATAAACGCAGATAAACGCAGATGGGTTAAGGGTTGGTGTCTGAGATCAGCTGATAATGGATGTTTTTGCTGGTTGAGTTAAGTGGCTATTTTGCAGGATAAGGAGAATAAATTATTTATTTCAGGATTAAATGTTGGAATGGATAGGCTAATCTTTGTATTTTTCAAATAAGCTCTTTATAAAATTCAAGTAATTGCTGAGCGAGGGCTTTATTAGTATAGTTTTTCTTAACTCGTTTACAACCCTTTTGTGATAAGCTTTTAGCTAATTCTGGCTGATTTATTATCTGACTTAAGCAATTTTTTAGTGCTTCTGCATTTCCTTCTGGAAAGACTAAACCGGCTTCTCCAATAACATGAGGAATTTCCCCAGAATTGGAACCGATAACTGGCACTTGACAAGCCATTGCTTCGATCAGCACATGACCGAATTGTTCTTTCCAACCGGCAGCCGTTAAAGTTTTAAATTTGTTAGTGGTTTCGGAGGACAAAACCAAGACATTCATTAGGTTAATATATTGGTAAACTTGGTCATGAGGAACGGTTTCAACCCAAATTAGTCGATTTTGCAGGTTATTTTCTGTCGCCCATTCCATTAAAGTTTGCTGTAATTCTCCCCGCCCTACCAATAACCATTTCCAAGGGAAATTTTGCAAGTCTGTTAAAGCTTTAGCGAGAGTCAGTAAACCTTTCTCTTCCACAAATCTGCCTACAAATCCCACGACAAAATCATTTGGCTGAATATTTAAGTTATGGCGTAATTCTGTCTGAGGTTGATGTTGAAATAAGGTTTCATCTACACCCAATTGCGGCATCACTTGAACCGCGCCTTGATAGCCACGCCCGCGCAAAATTTCAGCGCCATCCTGATTGCCGGCAATTAAACCGTGAGTGTGGCGCAAATTATAAGCCTCTAATTGAGAAATCGGCCATTTTAAATGGTATGGCAAATTCCACCAAGTAAAAAACAAGTTTTTTGCATTCAATCCCAGCAGCCGGTTGAGCGTAATTAACTGAGCATAAGCCAGGGAACGAGAACCCTGTTCCACCTGAATAATATCAGGTTGAAACCGGCGCAATAGCTGAACTAAATCAGCCCCAAAAGTGAGCAGTCCTTGGTGATTCTTACTAAAATTAGAAACCGGCACCACTTTAAAAGACCCTTCATCAAGAAATTGCGTCTCAACCGTCTGGTTTTGCACACCCCCTGGTTTCCACCGGCGCGGCACCACAACTGTCACCTCAATCCCCGGTTCCAAATTAGCTAAAATTCGCAATTTCTCACGGTTGAGGTCAACAATATAAGTGTGGCTGGCAACTAAAATTCTCATAAAATGGGAGAATAAATAGACAAGGGAGTTCTTGCAAAAGTTAAAAATTCTTCTAAACTATCTTTGTGCATCTGTGATTAAAATCAAAATTTCCAACTTTTGCAAGAGATCTAACAAAATTCAACAACAACGCTCAATCCCCTAACTTTATAAAGGCGTTAAAACCAAACTACCCTCATTCGGAAACCCTAATTCATTGCGCTCACTAAACCGCCAGTGTTGCTGATACCGGCTCAAAAAGTTCTGGCCAATAATCCCCTCAACACCCAGCAAATCCAAAACCTCACTCTTAAGAATCACAGCATCAAGATTTGAAACTTGGTGTTCTCGTAAACTGAATTGAGGCAAGGTTGTTTGTTTACCGGCTTCTGTCCCACAAAAGCCCTGTACCTCAATGTCTTTAGCATTAGCCAAATCCAAGGAAAGTTTACCAGCCAAACGATCGGAAACCACACTCACATCAGCGCCGGTATCTAGCAGAAAAGTAAATGGCCCTTGACCATTGATTTCAACTTCAGCCGTCATCACCCCCATTTTTCCTTTCAGGGGAATCACACCGGCAGTCGCACCAGAAGGCGGCAAAAGCTGCAGTTGAAAGCTTTTAGGATTCACCACCATATCAAAGCCACTGAGAAAATCAAGCCCCAGAACCCCAGAAACGTCGCCAGGAATTGCTGTTTTAGGCAGTCCCATGCCGGTGATCCCTTGCACACTCGCCTTGTCAACCGCCATCACCGGCATCTCATGCAAAGACGCATTAATATCAGAACAATTGTCACCGACAACCATATAAGCCAGCATTTCCTGGGGAATGGGAGTTGCTGGCAAACCGAGTTGCTGGGCAATCTGACTGTCCACAATCGAATTCGATGCGCCCGTATCTAGCAAAAAAGTTTTAGGCTGCCCGCCGACACTCACCGAGAGGCTAAACAGTTGTTGTTCAGCAACCGGCTTCAGCGTCACAGAAGCTTGTCCCTGACTTGACGGTTTCGGCAGTGTAATGCCGGTGGTTTTAACCAAAGCAATCATGCGTTCATTCGCGTCAGGACGAATGCTGCCGTCTGGTGCTAACATCACCACTTTAAAGACACATTGCGAAGAAGCTGCTTGAATTTGCTCTAGGGAAGGTATTTGTCCGCTAGGGACAGCAGTTTTAACACACTCAACCACTTCTTGCAAAATTTCCTCGCCGGCAGTGCTGGGGGTTGGGCTAGGGGCTGGGCTGGGAGTTGGGCTGGGTTGCTGTGCCAGTTTGGGGGGAATTGTCCCGACTTTTTGAGCAGATGAATCGAATTTTTCACCTTTAAAGGGCACCCTTATCAAAGGTGAAGTTTTTCCCGACTGTGCTGAAGCGGCTGGCTGCCGCTGACTGGTGAGCGAGTTCTGGGCTAGGTTGGGCAAAGGCGTTAAGGCAATTCCCCCGCAGATTGGGGCGAGGGCGATCGCTAAGGCAGTAGTCCAAGATAGTTTCATAATCAGAGTTAGGGTTCAGCCGTTAGTTTACTCAGCAGCCGGGGCGCTTCGCTAAAGCACCCCACACACAAGCCGGAATTTCTCGTTCTGATTTCTGCGTCGCTTTCTTTCCACCAAAAGGATTATTTGCTTGCCATCAAAAAACTATTAGTAATATCAATAGCAATGATTGATTAACCTCGCAGTCAGGCTTAACACTAGACAGTTTTCAGTGGAGAGGCCGGCAATCGAGTGCCGGGGCACTATTAGGAGGCAATGGAAAAATGACCTTAATTCTCATTATCGAAGATGCTTGGTTTACCCGCAGGGCGATCGGCAAAATTTTACAACAGTCAGGTTACGAGACGCTGGAGGCTGAAAATGGACGCCAAGGGCTGGAGATAGCTGCAAGCCGGCCAGACATCGACTGTATCCTGCTAGACCTGTTAATGCCAGAGGTGGACGGTTGGGGCGTTCTCAAAGCGCTACGTGAAAAGCAGTCACGGTTGCCGGTCATCGTGCTAACTGCAGACATCCAAGAAAGCACTCGCCAACAATGCTTAGAACTCGGTGCGTTCACAGTCATTAACAAACCTCCCAAACCGGAGGAACTGCGCCAGGTTCTTCAAACCGCTTTAAGCGCCAGCGAGGAAAGCCAGTCATGAACTTGACAGCTAACCAAATTGATGCATTACAGGAACTCGTCAACATTGGGGTTGGCCAAGCGGCAGGCGTTTTAAATGAGATGATCGAATCTCACATTCGCTTGCAAATTCCTTTTGTGAAAATTCTGTTGCCGGTGGAGTTACAACAACAGCTTGAAGGTCGTGTTAATGGACAGCGTATCTCTGCAGTTGGGCTTGGCTTCACCGGCTCGTTTACTGGCTTAGCTCAGTTAGTTTTTCCCGCAGACAGTGCCGATCTTTTGGCAGCCATGCTCAGTGGCGAGGAATTGGGAACCCCCGACCTTGATTTAGTGAAAATTGGTACGCTGAGTGAAGTGGGAAACATTGTGATCAATGGGGTCATGGGTTCAATTAGCAATGTGCTTGAGCAACGTCTTGACTACTCACTTCCGACCTACACAGAAGGAACGGTTGAACTGCTTCTGAATTCTGGGAGTTTGACCTCTAAAGCCGTTGTTTTATTGGCTCAGACCCGTTTTATTATCGAGCGACTTCACATTGAAGGAGATGTCATCCTCCTTTTTAATGTGGCTTCCTTTGATGCCTTACTGGCTGCTATTGATCGGGTTGTTAGGGAGCCATGACAAACGAAATTCTCAAAGTGGAAGAAAAATTTGGCGTTCTTGATCGCGTGCCGGTGGGGGTATGCGTGCTGCGAGAAGATTTTGTTGTTCTGTTTTGGAACAACTGCTTGGAAGATTGGACACAAATTCCTAAAAATGAAATTTTAGGAACCAACATCCATGATCATTTTCCTCACTTGCATCACCCCAAATACACCACTCGCCTCAAGCTCGTATTTGCCGGCAGTCCCCCAGCTATCTTTTCTGCCCATATCCATAAGTATTTGATTCCCGCCCCCATGCTAGACGGTCAGTGTCGCATTCAAGAATCAACAGTCACTGCTGTGCCGGCTCTCCTGGGAAAAGGGTTTTACGGACTGATCGTTATTCAGGATGTCACGGATCTGACCCACAGAATAAAAGATTATAGAGCCATGCGGGATCAGGCTGTAGATGAAGTCAAGGAACGTCAGCGAGTAGAACAGGAACTACGATCTAGCCAGCATTTTATTCAAAAAATGGCAGATGCAATTCCTTATTTAATGTACATTTATGACCTAGTTGAACAGCAGAATGTTTATGCAAATCATCAAATTACTGGAATACTAGGCTATACACCTGAAGAAGTTCAAGAAATGGGACAGGCGTTATTTTTCAACTTAATGCATCCTGAGGATTTAACTCGACTGCCGGCACACCAGGGAAAACTCATCATGATGCAGGATGGTGAGGTCATGGAGTTAGAATATCGCATGAAGCATCGCTCTGGGGAATGGCGCTGGCTTCGCGGTCGGGAGTTAGTGTTTAGCCGAACAGATGAGGGTGTGCCTAAACAGATTCTTGGAACCGCTCAAGATATCACAGAATACAAGTGGGCGGAGGAGGTAGTACGCCAGCAAAATGAACGGGAGCGTCTGATCAGAGTGATCGCTCAGCACATTCGCCAGTCTCTTAATCTTCAGGAAATTCTGAATACCACAGTGAGAGAAGTTCGGCAGTTTCTTCAGACTGATCGGGTGGTCTTTTTCCGCTGGCAATCACCTGATAAGGGAGTGGTAATCGTCGAATCGGTCGGATCTAATTGGACGCCGCTATTGGGAAAAGAAATTTATGATCCCTGTTTTGCACAAACTTATACCCAACTTTATCAACAAGGTCGCATCCGAGCGATTGAAAATATTTACACGGCTGATTTATCTCAATGTTATATCGATCTATTGAAGCCGTTTGAGGTGATAGCCGATTTAACGGTTCCAATTTTACAAGGAGTTAAGAGTCAAGAAGAATGGGAAAAAGGTTTAAGCGAACAGTGCAACTACAAAAGCATTCAAGAGCGAGAAGAGGTTGATTTATTACCTCATCATCGCATCACTTCAGCACCTGAATTATGGGGTTTGATAATCGCTCATCACTGTAGCGGTTCTCGGCAGTGGCAGCCTTTAGAAATTGATTTACTTAAGCAATTAGCGACTCAAGTTGCGATTGCTATTCAACAAGCAGAACTTTATGAACAATTGCAAGCTGCGAATGAAGAGTTGCAACGCTTAGCAACTTCAGATGGGTTGACTCAGCTTGCTAACCGCCGCCGGTTTGATGAATATTTAGAGTTTGAATGGCGGCAACTGGCACGCAAGCAAGAGCCACTCTCTTTAATTTTGTGTGATGTGGATTTTTTCAAGAGCTATAATGACACTTACGGTCATCAAGCCGGTGATGATTGTTTGCGGTTGGTGGCGGCAGCTATTCGTGATGCCGGCCAGCGGACTGCTGATTTAGTTGCTCGCTATGGAGGAGAAGAATTTGCTTTAGTTTTACCCCACACAGATGTTACAGGCGCGGCTTGTGTGGCAAAGGAAGTTCGCTCGAAATTGAATAATTTGCGAATCCCTCATAGTGGTTCTCAAGTGAGTCAGTATGTCACCGTAAGTATGGGTGTAGCTAGCACGATTCCCCAACATGATCGCACGCCGGCAATGCTGATCGCCATAGCTGATAAAGCGCTCTATCAAGCGAAAGCAGAAGGGCGGGATCGGATGTGGGTTGCTCAAGCTTAAGACAGGAATTTTCAAAAAATTGCTAGCAAAATAAAGCACTCTTATACTTCTCTGAAAACTCATTTTCTCTTTACTGAAAAAATATTCCGTAATTCTACCGATAAAAAAATAATAGTACAAATACTAGCTTTTTTTGAAACATTTAATAGTTTTAAACAAATCTTGATTTTATAAGATATAATTTTTAAATTGAGAAATACCCTAAATTCACTGTCTCCTCGGTTTTTTCAATTTAATTTACTTTCAATGAAAACTTTAAGAGCTTAATTTTTAAATTAAACTAAAAGTTTTTAAGTATTTTCCTCAAAAAATTCACTCTAAAATATTCATGAATTTGCTGAATTAGTAGCTTTTTTTAAATAGGATTAATTACTTCCACATCAGTAAAAACAAGAAAAGAATCATGAAAGCAATACTACCAAACTATCTAACTAATCTAGGACAAACACCCGCTGAGCGACAGGAGATTCAAAAAGTTCGTAAACAATTCTTGCAGAAGATTGTTGGCGGCTTAGGATTGGCAACCTTTACTTTAATCGTCATTGGGGGAGTCTGTTACCAGAGCATTACCCAACTTGTTAAAACAAATGAGTCATTGGACGAAACGTTTGCAGTTATTAAACAGCTTGATAACGTCCTTTCTCAAATGAAAGACGCAGAAACAGGGCAACGGGGCTACATAATAACAGGAAATGAGTCATATTTAGAACCCTATATTTCTGCTACTTCCAGTGTTTTCAAAGAAGTTGAAACTCTCCAGTCTTTGAGGAATAACACTCTTAACAAACAGCAAAGCTTAAGGCTTTTAGAGTCTTTAGTTAACAGTAAATTAGCGGAATTAAAGCAGACAATTGAGTTACGCAGAGAGCAGGGATTTGGGCCGGCAATGCAAGTCGTCGCCATGAACGAGGGAAAACAAATAATGGATCAAATTCGAGAAATTGTTAATGATTTAGAAAATGAACATAAACAATTATTAAAGCAGCAACAACAGCAAGCAAAAACTGCTGCCAACAGAGCTATCATTACATTTTCTGTCGGAATATTATTGAACATAGGAATTGTTTTCTGGATTTACAATATAATTTATTTGCAGATTAAAGACCGTAACCAAACAGAAGAAACTCTCCAAAAGGAACGCGATTATACAGCTTTTATTATTCAAAAAACTCCAGCAATGATTTTGGGGGTAACGCCCGATGGAGTAACAAAATTTATCAATCCGGCTGTTGCACAGATTACAGAGTATTCATCTGAAGAATTAGTTGGGCAGAACTGGGCACAAAAATTCAAGTTGGGTAATGACTCTCAACAAATTCAGGAATTGTTTGGGAGTTATGAGCGGGAAAATTTGCGCGACAGCGAGATGGTTTTAACAAGTCGGAGTGGGGAAAAACGAACAATTACTTGGAAATCTCTATATCGTTTTGATGAAAATAATAACTTAATCGAAATTGTTGCATTTGGTAACGATATCAGCTATAGAGTCCGCTCTGAAGAAATTCGTAAAGGCGCGGAACTGCTGCAACTGGTACTCGATAATATTCCCCAATCTATTCTTTGGAAAGACCGCAATTCGGTTTACTTAGGTTGCAACCAAAATTGGTGTGAAATTGTTGGGATTAGCAGCCCAGAAAAAATTGTTGGGAAGACAGATTATGATTTATGGTCTCAGGAAGTGGCAGACGAATTCACAGCACAAGATCTCCGGGTAATGGAGCTGAATCGGCCAGAACTGCACGATATTCAACGCAGAATACAAGCTGATGGTGATGAAATATGGCTAGATATTAATCGATTGCCGATTCATGATATGGAAGGGAAAGTTATCGGCATTTTAACAACGATTGAAGACATCACCGAACGCAAACAAGCTGAAGAAGCTTTGCGACAGAATATGCAAATACTGGATTTAGCGAGTGACGCCATCATTATTCGGAGTTTGGATGACCAGATCGTTTATTGGAATCAGGGTGCTGAACAGTTGTACGGTTGGACAAAACAAGAAGTGTCGGGGCAGTATATCCATACTTTCTTGCAAACAGTTTTTCCCCAACCCATCGAGGAAGTATTAGCGATATTTCTGCGTGAAGGGCAATGGGAAGGTGAACTGATTCACACCAAGCTTGACGGTACGAAAATCATCGTGGGAAGCCGCTGGACTTTGCAACGGGATGAATTGGGGCAACCTATAGCAATGCTGGAAATTAACAGTGATATTACTGAACGCAAGCAGGCACTGAATGCTTTGCGAGAATCGGAAGTCCGCGAACGAGAAAAAGCCCAACAATTGGAGCAAACTTTACATCAATTACAAAAGACCCAATCCCAATTAATACAGACTGAAAAAATGTCT
Organism: Microcoleus sp. FACHB-672; assembly: GCF_014695725.1. Lineage (NCBI taxonomy): Bacteria > Bacillati > Cyanobacteriota > Cyanophyceae > Oscillatoriales > Microcoleaceae > Microcoleus > Microcoleus sp. FACHB-672. The sequence continues at coordinate 118,580 of NZ_JACJOU010000006.1, forward strand.
AGTTTAGGTCAATTAGTAGCAGGGGTTGCTCATGAGATTAATAATCCCGTTAATTTCATTTACGGGAATCTTGTCCACGCTGATGAATATACTCAAAACTTGCTCAACTTGCTGAATCTGTACCAGCAGCACTATCCCAAGCCGCCGGCTGACATCGAAGCGGAAACTGAAGCCATTGATCTTGATTTTCTTGTTGAAGACTTGCCTAAAATGCTGTCTTCTATGAAAGTGGGGGCAGATCGGATTCGTCAGATTGTCCTTTCCCTACGGAATTTTTCGCGGCTGGATGAAGCCGACATGAAAGAAGTTGATATTCACGAAGGAATTGACAGCACCCTATTAATTTTGCAAAACCGGCTCAAGGCTAAGTCAGATAGTGCCGGCATTGAACTGATTAAAAATTATGGAAATTTGCCCTTGGTAGAGTGTTATGTCGGGCAATTAAATCAGGTATTTATGAACATTCTCACCAATGCCATTGACGCACTCGATCAAAACAGCAATCAGGCTTCTGCTAGAGGAAATCAGAATAATTGTGGCACAATTACGATTCGGACTGAAAGGCAAAGCCCCGATACTGTTACTGTGAGTATTTCAGATAATGGCCCTGGCATGACAGAAGACGTTAAGGCGCGTCTTTTTGATCCCTTCTTCACAACCAAGCCAATCGGTCAGGGAACCGGCTTGGGGTTAGCAATTAGCTACGAAATTATAACGGAAAAACACAGAGGAACGCTGAAGTGTGAGTCGAAACCCGGCATGGGAACAGAGTTCTTAATTGACATTCCGGTACGGCAAGCTCAATCATTATCAGGTTCTTAAGCTAATCCACACATAGCCCATCTTGCTTGGGATCTTCATAAATTTTTTCTCGTGATGTTTCTGTCACTTCCCCTGTTTTAGTCACCGTATAATCCACTGTATAATGTGGGTGTGGGCCGCAACCACATACTTGATAGTCAAACAGATGGACTTGATACCCATTCGCTATCTTTTTGACAAAAGTATCTTTAATTTTAGGGACAAAAACTCGAAACTCTTTCGGCACAGTGATCTTGTATCTGGGATAAGATTGCGTTAAAGCGACTGCAAAACTTAAAGCCTCTTCTGGTTTCTCCACCGGCGCGAACAACTTTTGAAACGCTTCTTTCGTTCCAATCTCTTTAAACTGACTGTCAGCCGTTAAGACAATATACTTATTATATAAGGGCAATCTGCAACCTTTCCGCGATATTCCTTCGGTTGTTGTCGAGGCATTTCTATTAATAAATGTGCATTCAGCAATCGGCAAAGCCGGAGATAACCTACTCAACGCGTCTGAGGGGGGAATTATCTTTTCACAAGAAAACTTTTCTTCCAAGTTAATTTTGGAACAATTTAAACTCTCTCCTTCTTGCACACAGCCGGCTTTGATAAAAGCAGAAACATCTCCCGTTGCACTGCGGTCGTTTTTGGCTACACTCTCAAATTGAGGGATCAGGACTGAAAGGCTAACTAGAATGACTCCTAAAATTAGCCCCATAAAAAACCGAGTTTTCTGGGAATGCATAATTTTTTGAAACTTGAAATACCGTTAAATAGAAGATCGGATTTTTAAGAAATTTCTGCACCCAGCGTTAACTCACCGCCAATCTGCTGCAAACCGCGATAAATGTAGGGATTAAAGCGGGCGATGGGACTCGAACCCACGACGTTCAGCTTGGGAAGCTGACATTCTACCACTGAATTACGCCCGCATCAAGTAATTTGTTACCATTTTCACCGGCTCGACCGGGATAACTTCAAACTAGATAAGGATTATATCATGATTTTCTCACCGGCATTGCCCCATTCTTGACTGGAGAGCCGGCAGAAGTTGAGAGTGCAGAAAGATTGCCACAAGCGAAGTACAGAAGCAGAAGCGCAGATTATCCCACTTTCTGCTAGAAAATACTCCCCTTAAACTTGAGGCTGCTCGCTTTTTTTACTCCTTGAGGGGGATGAAGAAGTGGTGATTTCCAAGCATTGAACCTTAAAATACGGTCATGAGAGCAACAAAATGATGTTGTTGAGCCAAATGTTCTATCTGAACATTTTCCCCAGCCTAAATACTTATGGTTCAGATACGCGGTTCCCAATGCACTCGAATCATCAGCCCGAACACTTGGTCTCAATTTTTGACCGTGTTTCTCACTGCTGATGCTTGACATTTAAACAAATTTCTGCGTAATTTTCCATCCCAAACGCATTGCATTCAGCATAAGCGAGTAGCAAGTATGTTCAACGCCACTGAACTTTTGATTGACACCTTTGTAGACAAGCTTCGGGACGGCTACCGCCGCACCTACGGAGGCTATAGGCCAGATTACGAAGACATTATTGCTTGGGCTGGGGGCATGGCTTTGGAAAACATTGCCAACAGCGATGCCCTGTATCACAATGTAGAACACACAATAATGGTCGCCCTCGTCGGGCAAGAACTTTTGCGCGGTAAACACATCCGGGAAGGTGGAGTTTCTTGCGAAGACTGGTTGCACTTCATTATCTCTTTGGTTTGCCATGACATTGGTTATGTAAAAGGCGTCTGCCGGCAAGATCAAGATGGAGTGTATGCCACAGGGCAAGATGGGACGATGGTTTGTTTGCCCCCCGGATCTTCAGATGCCGGCCTGACGCCTTATCATGTAGACCGTGCAAAACTGTTTATTGATGAGCGCTTTGGTGGTCACAAATTAATTGATTCTGAGGTGATCAAACGCAACATAGAACTGACGCGTTTCCCGGTGCCAAAAAAAGAAGATCATCAAGATACCATCAATTATCCCGGCTTAGTTCGCGCAGCCGACCTCATCGGTCAACTCAGCGATCCGCGATACCTGAAAAAAATTAGTGCCTTATTCTATGAATTTGAAGAAACCGGCACCAATAAATATTTGGGTTACAGCCATCCCGGACATCTGCGGAAAAACTATCCCAAATTTTACTGGAATGGAGTTCATCCTTATGTCAAAGATGCGCTTCATTATTTATCGCTGACGCAGCAAGGTAAACAAGTGATTGCTAACCTCTACTCAAATGTATTTGTCGTTGAGCACGAAAAGCTAGATGATGAATAAATAGCTAGCGGCAAAACGAGAAGGGAGAAGCAACAAGCAACTTAAAAGTTTTTCCCTTCTCCCTATCCCCATGCTGCTAGCCAATCGTCAAACCTCTGCCCCGAACTCACCCTCACTCCAGATTGATGAATCCAGTCTTTTCCCCCATCCAAAGGTTTTTGCTCACGTGGTTGCTGATCTTCTTTTCGGGTTGGGCGATGCTGAGTGCCCTTAGCTACGTGGGTGAGTTGATCAGTATTCTAATTACCGCCGGCCTGATTGCATTTTTGCTAAACTACGCAGTCGCGAGATTGCAGCACATTTTGCCCCGTGGAGTAGCCGCCGGCCTGGTGTATCTAGCAGCAGGTGTCGCAGTTGTGCTGATAGGGTTGACCATTGTGCCGCCGGTGTTCGCGCAAGGCCGGCAACTAGCAACTAATTTCCCTTCACTGGTAGACTCTGCCCAGCAACAGATCGACTCCTTCCAAACCTGGAGTGTTGAACACAATTTGCCCTTTGATGTGCGGATATTGGCCCAACAGTTGCTAACACGACTGCAAGCCCAAGCCGAGGAAATCGCAGCAAGAGGTTTCGGCTTGGTTCTCGGTACAGTCAACTGGTTTTTAGACTTCATCTTGATCCTAGTGATCTCCTTTTATATGCTCGTTGATGGAGATCGGGTTTGGAACGCTTTAACCAGTTTTTTCTCGCCCACAATTCGACACGGATTAACCGAGTCTTTGCAGCGTAATCTCCAGCGCTTTGTCTCAGGGCAACTGCTACTGGGTTTGTTTATGGCAGTTACGCTGGCGGTAGCTTTCTGGCTGTTACGAGTGCCCTTTTTCCTGCTATTTGCAGTCTTTATCGGCATCATGGAAGCCATTCCGTTTGTGGGAGCAACTTTAGGCATTGGCACCGTTAGCATTATTGTGGCCTTTATTAACTGGTGGCAAGCACTGCAAGTCCTGGCTGTTGCAGTCGCACTCCAACAAGTAAAGGACAATTTGATCGGCCCTCGAATTATGGGAAATCTCACCGGCTTGTCGCCGGTATTTATCTTCGCGTCTCTGCTTTTAGGCGCTAGAGTGGGGGGACTCTTGGGTGTAATCTTGGCAATTCCCATGACAGGCGTGGTCAAAAGTATTGCGGAAATTGTTCTCGACCCAACCCTACCTCCTCAAACCGGCTCATTTTTCCACAATCCGATCGCTGACGACTCTCCCACAGCGCTGCTGCCAGAGGAAAAATTAGCACAACCAAACTCTAAACTCTAACTTCTAAAATTGATATGAATTGGTGGCAAAAGCTTAAAAAAAATCCGTTAGCTCGCTTTGGAGCGCTGTTACTATTAACGTTCTACCTAGCAGCGATCGCCGCTGACTTTGTTGCGCCTTATGACCCTTACGAATCGCAACCCGATGGCGCATTACTGCCGCCCACCCAGATTGCTTGGAATAACCCAGCGGGGCAGTTTACAGGGCCGCACGTTTATGTCACTACACAAGGGCCGGTAGATCTGAACACCGGCGATCGCAAACTGATCAAAAATAAGCAACAATCTTCGCCCATTCATCTGTTTGCCAAAGGCTACCCATACCGACTTTTGGGGGTGATCCCCTCAGACCGGCACTTGTTCGGCACCACAGGGCCGGCTAAATTTAACCTGCTAGGCACCGATGAGCAAGCCCGTGATCAATTCAGCCGGCTGGTGCATGGCAGCCGCATTAGTCTGTTCATCGGTTTAGTTGGCATTGCCATTTCCTTTCCCCTTGGTTTATTAGTCGGGGGAATTTCTGGCTATTTCGGGGGCTGGGTTGACAGCATTTTTATGCGCTTAGCCGAAGTATTGATGACGATCCCCGGAATTTATCTATTGGTTGCCCTCGCCGCTGTCTTGCCTGCCGGTATCACCAGCGCCCAGCGGTTTCTATTAATTGTGGCGATCACGTCTTTCATCAGCTGGGCTGGATTGGCGCGGGTGATTCGGGGACAGGTACTCTCGATTAAAGAACGGGAATTTGTACAATCAGCACGAGCGATGGGCGCGAATCCCCTCTATATTATTGTCCGTCACGTTTTGCCCCAAACAGCGACTTATGTGATTATCTCTGCAACGCTGGCGGTTCCGGGCTTTATCGTGGCGGAATCCGTGTTGAGTCTGATTGGGCTGGGGATTCAGCAGCCTGATCCGTCCTGGGGAAATATGTTGTCTTTGGCAACAAATGCTTCGATTTTGGTGCTACAACCTTGGCTAGTTTGGTCGCCGGCTGTATTAATTATCCTGACGATGCTGGCGTTTAATTTGCTAGGAGATGCGTTGCGCGATGCCCTCGATCCGCGCAGTTTGCAACGCTAGTGGGAATAAGCCGGGGTTAGGGGATTGAACATTATTGGTTACTAGCTGCCAATTCCCACCTTTGCATTTAAATTGAACACTAACTGTCTAATTCTCCTCAGCACTACTTATGTTGCGTTGAGGTAACAAAACCCAACCTACAAAACTCACTACTACAACTCAGCACTCAGGACTCAGCACTCAGCACTTATTATGTATCACATTGGCTTTGGGCGCGAGGATTTAGGTTCTCAGATGCCGGCGATGGCGCTGTTATCTGGTGATCCAGATCGCGCCCGTTTGATCGCCCAGACTTATTTGCAGGATGTGGTGGGGTTGTCTGAGAATCGGGGATTGAATAGTTATTTGGGTAAGTTGCCGAATGGGCGAGTGGTTTTGTCTGCAACCACCGGCATGGGGGCACCCAGTTTAAGTATTGTGGTGAATGAGTTGGTGCAGGTGGGCATCCGGCAAATGATTCGGGTGGGCACTTGTGGCTCAATTCAAGCTGAGGTGCCGGCAGGATCAATTGTGATTTCTCGTGCGGCGCTATGCCGGCAGGGGGCTGCAAATGATATCGCGCCGGTGGAGTATCCGGCATCTGCCGATCCGTTTCTCACGGTGGCGCTGATTCAGGCGGCGCGGGAATTAAATATTGAACACTATGCCGGCATTACAGCTTCGGTGGATACCTTTTATGAAGGGCAAGAACGCACGGACTCAGCAAATCCCCATTTGTTGCGCCGGCTGCAAGGCATTACGGAAGAATATCGCCGCCTGAATATACTCAATTACGAAATGGAGTGCGGGACGCTGTTTAAGATGGCCGGGGTTTATAACTTTGCGGCTGGGTGCGTCTGTGGTGTAGTGGCGCAGCGTGTCGGTGGTGAACAGATTGTTTTAGAGTTAAAAGACAACGCGGTTGAGAATGCCATAAAGGTAGCGGTACGCGCTGCTGAGTGCTTTTAACGATCTCCGATGATGAATTCTTCTGTTCCTTTGCCCAATATAAAGCCCGAAAACAAAAATCCCATGCCTGTGAGCACGGGAGGTAAATGGGTTTTGGGTTTTTCATTGTTTACAGTATTGCAGGCCGCTTGCTAGGATTTGGGGGAGCCTGTGCCGGATTTTAAAATGTCACAATATCCGTAGAATCACTGAAGAGGCAACGGCAACTGCATTGGTCAACTTTCAATAACCTATTTCATTCTTCTCCTGCCGATATAGCGGTTTGTAAGGGGCTACACCTTAACAAGTTGAAAGCCGCTGTATGATGATGTAGCGTTTCATGACTTTATTGCCAAAGAAATGAGGGATATTCACCCTCTTGCAACTGTTTAAATGCTCTAAAAATGCTCCACCAGATGGCAACGCCCCGTGCGGATGTTTTTTTTATAGGTGATGCCTAGTTCGCGTCTATCCGGCTTTTTTTGAAATTGAGCTTATTTCCTCAAAACTTAAGACTTAGAAGGACAAAAGGCCGTTACTGAGCGGTAACATTTTTATCATCTACCGGATGCTGACCATAGAAGGGAAGAGCTTCTGACCAGTTGGGAGAAAGTCCCTGTTGCCAATCGAAATAAGCGAGTGTTAGCAGGCTGCCAACTGATGCCCCTAAGCCGGCTTCGGCGTGAATCAGGTAATAAGAATTGGGCCAATCGGCCAGGGTTTGCTGCCATTGTTCTAATGTCATAGCGATGTCTGGCAACAACGTGGTTAATCCTGCATTTTGGGAGGGTTTATAGATGCCGGCAAATATTTGCCCCCGTTGCGCCGGCATTTGAACGGCGAGATCCGTGTTATCGGGGATAGAAGTATCTGTAAGTTTTTGAAAGTACGCGGCGGCTGCCAAGGTGGAGATAGCAAACAGAGGAATGTCTAACTGTTGGGCGAGAGTCCGGGCGGTGACAACGCCGATGCGAGTGCCGGTGAAGCTTCCGGGACCTTTGGCAACGGCAATAAAGGCTAAATCTGACCAAGTTTGAGGCTGGAGAAATTCAGCGAGATACTGATGGAATTGGGTGGACAGTTCCCGTCCTAAATCCCAAGTTTGGCTGCGAACTTCATCCGTAAAATTGTTGATGGCTAGACCCAATTCTGGGCTAGAGGTGTGGAGGGCAAGGGCGTATTTACTGGGAAACATTTACCTGATGATAATTGAAAGCCCACACGGCTTTTACACGTTCAAAATTTTTAGCTCTATTTAGAATAAAGCGAATTGGTATTTCTAAGTTAGAAATTGTGATTTTCTACAATTATTCGGAATTTACTTTACAAATTAGTTCAGATTGCTGATGAGCCAACAAAATCGATTGTTTAATAGTGGGTTGCTTATTTCAGAAAATTATCTAGCCGGCTCTCTATTCCCTAAAAATAGAAGAGTGAATTGTGAAGCCGAAAGAGAATATTTTCTCTTCTTTGTTCACAGTTCACTCTTTACACTGCTATCGATAAGTTTTTACAGAGGATTTAGACGTCTGTTCGGTGAATTATATTGCTTAAAAGCTTTTCTTTAAATCATTTCGCCGCTCAGCAACGCCTCTGAAACACTTACTTGGCCGGTTCAAACTGAATGGGCAGCGCCACGGTCATTTTTTTGCGCTCTTGCTTATCGTAAACATCTGCCAGTCTGTACAGATTTCTTGCGGCTGGTGGGTTGGAAACTTGCACTTCTTGAGTCAAAGTCGGCAGAATTTCAACAACGCGATATCTTCTATCTGCACTCTTCCAAGTGTAGTTAATGATTGGGTTCCCCAATTCATTACGATTGATAATAATGGGCAGTTCGTTAACAACTGGGTAATCTTCGCCGCCGACTTTAACGACAGTTTGGGAAAAAGCGGGCAACGGGAGTCCGGCAAATAGTAATGTAATCCCCGCGCCTACAAACCAACTTTTTACCTTCATGCTTTGCCTTTTTTGTCTCTAAGTTTGCACCTGCCAAACCTAGCAAAGTTTCCAGTCTTTGTCAAGCTGTTTAAAAGACGAGATAAACTTTTTTTGTCGGAACTTTTTTGATAAAAACTTGTCTTGCAATAGATTTAGGCTTTGCTGGAAATTGCCTCAAGTTGCTAGCTCGAAAAAGGCCGATTTCAAACTATAGACGAAGCGCAACCCTAATAGTTTAAGAATAAATACTGATCAAACCAATATATGAGGGAACGAAGACATTGTACCTTTGTAATTGAGCGCTTGACACTCTTTCAATAGAATAGCGTGTGCGTGATTGATAGTCGTTGACCTCGATTCGCAACATGACCTGTAGAATTACCCCGGCAATCAGTCATTTTTGCTTCAATTATCCCCAAAACCGAGGGGCCGGCAACCAGACCCACCCCTCAATATAAATTATTTGCAACACCGGCACTCAAGCGTCACACATTTTTCGTGCCGGATATTCCATCAAAGCGTACTGGCTGCAAACTCTCCCTGAAACCGAACTTTCTCAAAACGTTGGCATTCGAGTTGTTGCCCCTGATATGAAACCTCAATATCATCCACCCAAGCTTGCTGTAGGGTAACGCCATGCAGATGCACCCGTACATTTGTATAGGGGAAGGGGTAATCTCCAGAAGATTCCCAAGTTAGCTCTAAACTGTTTGAGGATAACACCATTTGGAAACGATCCACCCGGTATCCTCCATAGCCGTCACCGGCATCGCTGTAGAGGTAATCGACAGATATTTCTCCCTCAGGCGGGTAAAGGTGCAGAGTTAATTGCCCATCCGCTTCCATTGGCAAAATCGTGCCGGCTTTCACCAACACCGGAATTTGTTCTAAAGGCGCATCAAGCTCAACCGGCTGCCCACCTTGAAGTTGGGTGTCATCCCAGAAATGATACCAGCGCCCCTGTGGCAATCTCACCTCTCGCGAACGTGCGCCATCCAATACAATCGGACAAATTAAGAGCGCTTCACCCAAGAAGAACGCATCATCAATCCCCCAGAGTGCTTCGTCATGACTATCAGACCAGAAAAGCGGACGAACCGGCGGATAACCCTTTTGAGTCGCTTCCCAAGCCAATGTATAGAAGTAGGGAAGCAGCCGGTAACGCAATTCCAAAAATTGCCGAATGATACTCAGGTAAGGTTCGCCATACGTCCACGGGGTGCGCTGTTCAACGTTATTAGAAGAGTGGGTGCGGCAGAAAGTCAAAAAGCTGGACATTTGGAACCAGCGCAGGTAAAGCTCAGCGGGAGGATTTCCTTGGAAACCGCCAATATCTGGGCCACTGTAAGGAATTCCTGACAATCCTAACCCAACGACTGTTGATACAGTCAATCGCAACGCAGCCCAAGTACACTCAATGTCACCCGTCCAAGTCCAGGCATAGCGCTGGAGTCCCGCCCAACCGGCACGAGAGACAATAAAAGGACGCCGATCCTGGTAGCCGCGCAAAGCTTCGTAGCCGGCTTCAGCTTGCAGCAACCCATAAACATTATGACCCTCGCGATGATCCCCGCCTCGGCCTTCCATCAAATGCCGGGTGGGTTTGGGCAGTGAGCGATCGCCCCAAAGGATAAAGGCAGCCGGCTCGTTCATATCATGCCAAAATCCCGCCACGCCCACATCTAAAAGGTATAAATACTGCCGGCTCCACCACTTGCGAACCACCGGGTTTGTAAAGTCTGGAAAAACGCACCAACCGGGCCAAACCGGGGCCACCACAAGCTTGCCATCAGGCAGCCGGCAAAACGCTTCCAGCAATTGACCTTCTAAAAATAAGTTACTCTGCCGGCTGTATTTAATCCCCGGATTCATAATCGCAATAAAGCGCACCCCTTGCTCTGCGAGTTCTTTCGTAAAACCCTGGAGATTGGGAAACCGATCTGGGTCGATTGTAAAGGCGCGAAACCCAACCTGAATATCAATATCTAGGTGAATGGCACTCAGCGGCAAATTGTGATGTTTAAAAGCCTGGGCTTCTTCTCTAACAACCTCTTCGGTACGGTAGCCCCAGTGAGATTGGTGATAGCCCAAAGCCCAGCGGGGAGGCAGAGGGGCGCGTCCGGTTAACTCTGTATAGCGCTCTAGCAGATGAGGAGGGGAGCCAGAACTTAGATAATAACGCAGCGATCCCCCATCAAAATCGGCGGTGGCTTTATCATCAAAGGTAAATTTCGCTTCAAAAGAATTTTCATAAAAAATCAGGTAACTCCCTGAAGCGTGAAGTCCGATATAAACGGGAATGCAGATATACATCGGGTCTGAACCCGGCCCATACATCCCCGCCGCGTCGTAGTTCCACATCCGGTAAGAAGCTTGCACTCTGCCATCTTTGGGATCACGCAGGTTGAGGGGAAATGCACGTTCTCCGAGTCCGTAGATGTGTTCTTCTTTGCGCAGTTGCGCTTGATGAACCCATCCGTCACCCTTCCGCTGTGGGGGCATTTCTTCCCGCAGTATTTGCCCCGCTGCGTCATAAAATTTCAGGCTTCCATCAATATTAACCGTCACTTTAACGCCGGCTGGCTCTTGGCTTGATACACTCCAGCTATCACCGGCTTCTTCCAGTACCGTTTCTACATCTGGCCAATCTTGACGGGCGATGGCGTAGGGAACCGGCGCGATGCCGCCTAACCAGTTGACCCGGACAAAATCAGGCTTGAGAAAGCTGATTTCTAGTTCTGTTTGCTCGAAGTAAAAATGAGCGCCTCTGGCAGTTGGCTCAGCCTTGAGGAGTTTTCCGGGTTTGTCAAACGCTTCCTGTGCCGGTGGGATGGCAAACTCGCGTTCTAGCCGGTCTCGTTTGCGCGAATACAGATACGCCTTTGGGGTGTAACTCACGTAGAAGAGCGACCCTAAAAAAAACTTGATTCTCAGTGATAGCTGCTTGAAGAGGCTCATAAGGCTTTTGTCAGTTTGCGATCAGATGTTGTCAGCCGCCTAACAATTTCTTTAATAGTCAAACTCTTCAATTATTTGTAAATTTCTCTGCCGGCGCTATCAATCTTAGGATGGATTTACTGGAATAAATAGAAGTTTCTGATGTTCTTGACTTCTTTTCAAGTATGAATTTTATACTTCAAATGTAATTGTTACTTTTGCTACAGTTGAATTCGCTTAAGTATTGTAGGCTACAACTGATATTCACAGAGAACTGTTCCTTAAGTAAAAAATAAATCAACTGTAAGGATGAAGTTGTTATTTATAAGCTGTTATTGAATGTAGAGGATATCTAAGAATGCTTGTACTCAAAACATTAAAGCCATGTTTGACCTCGGAGATTGTGTCGTCAATCTAAAAACCGACAACTTCGGCAAAGTAATGGGATACGGCCACAAAATGAGTGACAATGTTTATACGACAACGCTTAAAGTTTTAGTGGCGGAATCTGAAACTTCTGGAAAAAGAGGATTTATCGAAGAAGATTTATATTCAGCCTGGGTAACATGGCCGAAAGTTAATTCTTCCACTACTTCAGAATTAACCAGTGTTTAGGCAAAAGAATATAACCGAACCAGGAGAGTGAGGGAGAGAATTTAAGGGCAGACATCTTGCCTGCCCTCACCCGTGTATTTTTCCCACTATGCTGCCTCTGGATTCAATTGAATCATCTCCCAAGTTGTATAGGTTCCAACTGGACTCCACAGCAAATAAGGTAAAAGTAACCCCGCCGCCCATCCGGAAATCGGCCAAACAATCAGTGCTAGTACAACACCTAAAATGACCCCAGATCCTCCCAGAATTGTGCCAATTTTTAGGCTGCGAAGTCTCAGGGTCATCGGAATATAAGCGACTGTCACAATCTCCAGCAGCAGGTATAATCCCATCAGCAACCAGGTTTTGAGGCTGCCTGGATCTTTGTCCCAAACAATCGTAGCAGAGGCGGCTCCTGCCGCAAAAATAGCAGTCCAAATAAATGGAATTGCCGGCTCAAAAACTAGCCACTCAGGCCGGCGTAGGTGTACACCCCACATCGTATCTCGCGGCCTCATCAACACAGTGCCTAAGGCAACTATGAAGGTAACACCTCCAATAACCATCCAAGATTCGATCATCTTTTTACCTTTCAATAAACGGCAAATTTGTGCTTCCTATAAATTAAAAAAAGCACGCTAAAACGATCCTCTCAGGTTCAATCAAGACTTTAATCAGTCTTTGGTATGAAAGTGCTTTATAACCTAAGTTGAGTACAGGCTTATTTGCCCAAAGATATCGAAAAAGGCCCAAATCCTACTGAAGCCGAACGAGCTGCCTCTTCTGCGATCTCTACAAGAGTTGGCAACGCTACAAAGCGAACGCTTTCAGGTGAACTAAATTCGATTTCTCCGGGATCTTTGTTAATTTCAGAAGTGACAACTAACAAACGGAATGAATAAGTCTCTGTCTTCTGGAAAGGACGCAAAACAAAGTCAATTTCAGACTTGGGTTCACCAAAGGTGAGCGGCGTAAGTTGCTCGACTTGATGCTGTCGATCAGGTGATTGTGACTCTATATAGATTGCGACATCGCCTTGAGACAGGGTAATTCCAAATTTAAAATCCTCAAAATCTTTGTCTCCTTGATTGCTGACATGGAGCTGAACGAGCTGTACTTCTTCATATTTATAATTTTTTTCACCGTCAGATAAGGTAATTTGGTTGCGGTGACTAGAAGGCCCAAGGGGGTCTTTAAAAGTAGGAAACGTATCAACTCGGCGACCGATGGGTTGTTTTTGCTTCCGAAAATTAGCAATAGCGGTTTGAATTAAAACTCCAACTGCAACACCGGCAAGAGCGATGCCGGCAAGCACAACGATTACAATTGTGTCCAATCGAAGATCGGAAAATATATCTAACAAATTTACTCCTTTTGTTGAGGTGAATTATGATCGTGAAGGTATTTGCTAACACAGCATAGCTTTACAAAGTCATCCGCCTATTTTGTAGAAAAATGCAGAGGTTGCTTTGTAAATCACTCGGTCTTTTTCTAATTGTAATAATTTTAATTTGTTCGCCACAATCAAAGTATTCGCTGAGGAGTGGATTTAAAGCTAATACAGTTCGCGTAAGGGTATTGGTAAGCCTAAAAACGTTACAGCAGGTGGGTGAGAGAATCGGAAAGCAGAGGAACAGGGAAATGGGGAAACGCCATGAGGAAGTGTATCAGCGAAAAAAGCTGCTGTGGGCTTCACCTGGAAGCCTATATTTTAGAAATTCATTAAACTTTATCAAAGACGGGGATGCTTATTGAGCAGCCCGCCGGCAGTTCTACAAAAACAAGAAGTTTATGACGGTTCGCAAGGACACAATTTTTGAGCGCTTCTTAGCGCCGGTGTTTCAACTCCTGATTGATCGTGACGAACTTGAGCGGTTTTATAAAAGTATCAATTGGGAAGCTGAAGCCGCTCGCTTTGTCGCCCCAGATTTCGCCTATCCTGACTATTACAGCACTCAGAATTTCCACGGCATCCAAAACGGATATCTCAATGCCGGCGCGGCAGTTTCCTACGATCCCATCACCCAGTATGTGATGCCGCCTCATGAAACTTGGGTACGCCAAGGTTTAATTGATGGGATTCGATGCCGGCCCCGACGGATTTTAGATTTGGGCTGTGGCACCGGCTCAACGACGCTGATGTTAAAACAAGCGTTTCCCCAAGCCGAAGTCATTGGCCTTGATCTGTCGCCCTATATGCTGGTAAGGGCTGAGTATAAAGCCAGAGAAGCTGGATTGAACATTCAGTGGCGTCATGGCAAAGCCGAAACCACCGACTTTCCCGATGCCTCCTTTGATTTAGTTACCGCATCGTTGCTGTTCCACGAAACACCGCCGGCAGTCTCCCAAGCGATTCTCCGCGAAAGCTTTCGGCTGCTGACCCCTGGCGGCAAGATTGTGACATTAGATGGCCATCAAAAAACTTTGCGTCAAACCGAGTGGTTAACTGATATTTTTGAAGAACCTTACATCCAAGACTACGCTGCCGGCAGCCTGAATGCCTGGATAGGAGCCGCAGGATTTGAGGCTGTGCACACCAAGGATCTGTGGTGGGTGCATCAAGTGAGTGGGGGTGTTAAACCGCTTCCAGCTCAAGATGCAGCAGCCGTGAGAGCGCGAGTCCGCCCGGATGCAATCGGCATCTCGGATAGTCCCGATTCAGATGGTTTGCCGGCTCCAGCCTTCAGTTAAGTGGGATGTATTAAGGCTTCTTGACTGTTCGTTTCTTTTGCGTTTAACCTATTTACTTTTGACTTCCCAAGCCCCCAGTCCAGATGACTCTCAAAGCAGTTTTATTTGATTTCAACGGTGTCATTATCAATGATGAGCCAATCCACAAGCAGCTAATTGAGCAGCTATTGATTGAAGAAAACCTGCGACCTAAGCGAGGGGAGTTCCGGCAGTTTTGTTTGGGACGCAGTGATCGCGCTTGTATTAACGAGTTATTCGCCTCACGCGGGCGAGTTCTAAGTGAGGGCTACTTAACTCAACTCATTGTCCGTAAGGCGCAAGCTTATCAGCAACACCTGGAAACACTGGAAACTTTGCCGATCTATCCGGGGTTGGAAGACTTTATTTTCAAATTGCAAGCTGCCGGCTTGAAAATGGGGGTGGTTAGCGGGGCGTTGCGGGTAGAGATTGAATCCGTTTTAAACCGCGCTCAACTAGCACAGCATTTTCCCGTAATTGTAGCGGGAGACGATATCACAACCAGCAAACCCGAACCCGATGGATATCTGCTGGCAGTGGAACGCTTAAACCAGCAGTATCCGGAACTTGACCTTAAACCTTGGGAGTGTCTAGCCATTGAAGATACGCCGGCAGGAATTCAGGCGGCTTACCATGCCAGTATGCAAGTGGTTGGAGTGGCGAATACTTATCCCTTTCATATGCTCCAGCGCCAAGCAAGCTGGACGGTGGATTATCTGGCCGACTTGGAACTAGATCGGGTGCAGCAGGACTATGAGCAAGCGATGATTGAACAAAAAGCCGGATAGGCCGGCTCGTGATTTTCAAGTTGAGAGCTGAGATTTGCAATAAATTCACACACAGTCCCCTTGGTTAGTGCTAAGATGGTTTAGGCACGAAATCACGCGTGCCGGTTTCGTTTGTAAGGGGAATTAGCTCAGCTGGTAGAGCGCTGCGATCGCACCGCAGAGGTCAGGGATTCGAGTTCCCTATTCTCCACTTTTTTTGATGGTGCTCTATCTGGCTGAAGCGCTAAAGAGTGGCAGAGAATTGGCAGAAGATTTTAATAAGCAAGTTCGCGTGATATGCGATCGCGGTCGGTTGATGCTTCGCTTCACGACCGGGGGACGGCGCTATCGGTTTTACTTACGGCTCCCAGACTCAAAACAGAATCGCAGGCTAGCGGAAGCCAAGGCAACACAGATCGAGTGGGATATACGCTCTAATAATTTTGACCCTACCTTAGAGAAGTATCAGCCCCAGCTAAAAAAGGAAGTTACCGTGATCGCAATTCCTCCCCGGTCTGTGACTCAACTTTTCCAAGAATTTTCTGAGCACAAAGCGAAAGCGGTAGACCGGCGCACCCTTGAAAAGTACCGCGCCCTTGAGAGCCGGCTCTCTCAATTTTTTGGCGATCACGTCGCAGAGCTGGGGGAAGCAGCCGCACTGAAATTTATTGAGTTTCTAAAGGATCACCAGCAGCCGCGCACAATTAAGGATCGGCTTTCAATCCTTAACGCTTGCTGGCAGTGGGCGTGTAAGGCTGGCAAGGTGAGCCATAATCCTTGGAAAGAGATTTGCTTTAAAACACCTCCAAAGCAACAGCCGCGCCCTTTTACCCGTGCTGAGATATTGGCAATCCTTGAAGCTTTTAAGACTGGCAGTTATAGCCATTACGCGAATTATGTAGAATTTTTATTCCTTACAGGAACGCGAACGGCTGAGGCGATCGGTTTACGCTGGCGGCACGTCGCTGATGATTTTTCCTCTATCTGGATTGGGGAATCTATCACCAGGGGCGGAAAGCAGAAGTCTACCAAAACCAACAGAGACAGAGTTTTCCCGTGTAATACACGGCTGGCTCAATTTCTTGAGGCAATCAAACCGGCAACCGCTCAGGCTGACGATCTAGTTTTCCCCGCTCCCAACGGGAATCCGATTAGTGATAACAATTTTTGTAAGCGAGCGTGGGCTAAGTCGTTAGAGGTGGCGGGTGTACCTTATCGGAAACCATACAACACAAGACATACTTTTATCTCGCACTGCCTTGCCGGCGGCATGAATCCTGTAGAACTGGCAGCGGTCACAGGGCACGATGTTCAGACCTTATATCGGAGTTATGCCGGTGTTGTTAGCAGTCGCCCCAAGATTCCCACTATTTTTTAGTTAATCGCATTCATTCGGCAACATCACAAAAAATACCGCAATCCCAGCTTTTAATTTTCCCGCCCTTAGTCTCTGGGGAAAGTTCGTCCAAGAAAATTCGTTCTCCCTTGACCTTGACTAATTTGCAACCTATCTTTCTGGATTGCTTGGCCCTTGCGGCATAAATTTCCGGAAAATGTTGTCTCACCAAATTCCAGTAAGTAGGCGATTCAGACTTTGGGCAACCAATACAATTCGCATTAGGAAAGTTCAGTAAGTAAATGTAGGGCAGCTTGATGCCGGCATCCATTACAATCCCAAAGCAGTCTTCTTTTGACAATCCTAAATTAATTAAGACTGGCAAAAGGTCATCCCGCTCCTCTGCCATTAATCGCAAGTGCCTTAACCTTTCTTCGGCGGTAAAACCCATTACAAGATAGTGACTAAGGTGGGTAGCTTCAAACTGATACCGAGCGATTTTTTTGAGCTGGGCCGTGCAAGGTGCACCATGAGGACTGCTCATAAATTTTTCTTTCTCCCAGACCTCTACCGCGCTACAGTTCGGATACTTGCTATTGGTGGCGCTTAGAATTTCTACGCCTAGCCATTCCTGAACATCCAGCAAAAATCTTTTATTGTCCTCATGCTCCTCTTTGACCGGGTTGTTTACTACGAGGATTTTATTGTTCTTTCCATACAGCTCTATAGTTTTCTTCGCAGCGACAGCGCTAGCAACACCACAGGAAAACCAGACAGTGATCGTCTTATTAGTCAGCCTTGGCAGCTCAAAAGTAGGCACGTAATCAAATAGAGGTAACTGAACAGAATTATTCTGCTTTAGTGTATTCATTTTTTTAAAACCCAAAAGCACGCTGTGAATCTGATTCCTGAAGTTCTGCAAATTCTGAAAGTGCTTGCTTCTTCCTGCCGTCTAACGCTGCCTGTGATTCCTGCTTTCTAATCGCTATTTCTCGCTCGTCATTATGAGTGCGATCCTTCACACCGGGAGCAGTTAACCTAGTGGTTAAGGTCTTGAAATCAATGATGCGGCGATAATTGTTTTTGGCAACTTCCTTCCAATCTTCCCTTGAAATCTTATCAAGTTCACCGCAAATTTCTACAGTGAGTCTGAAGTCTAAATCATCTTTAAGGTGCTCCCACTTATTTGCCTCATAGCAGCCACGCCGCTGGCAAACCGGCAATAAATTTCTCTCGTAGTTGTAGCCATCAATCACCAATCGGGCAAGGGAAGCGGCAACTATTCCCCGGTCTTCACAACAAAAACAGCGCCAGTTGGGCTGCCAGATTTGTTCTGTATAGTCAGGACAATCCTGCCGGCGATTGTACGCCGGTTCCAATTTGGGTAAATTTTTCATGGTTGAGTTTTAGTTGGTTAGTTCGTAGCGACCTTGTTTGAACTTCACTAAGCGCTCACGCTCCAAAGCAACAATTACGGCTAAGGCATGGCGAGACGGAATGTTTAATTTGCTGCCCAATTCATCAGCAGTTGTGCTTCCCATCAAGGCGATCGCATTAAGAGCCGGCTTCTGATAAGGGTTGGTGTTGAAATCCCGATTTATGCCAGCACGGCTATCAAAAAGCGCATCGTTTGACTTTTTGCCGTAGTTCATGCCCATCAGCTTGCCTCCTCTAGCCATCCAGCGGCACGCGCCCAATCGAAGAATAATTTTCGCTCGGCACGCTCGGCAGAGGAACCGGCAGCGGAAATAAACGGGAAATAGCCTTCATTGACGATTTGAGCCGTCCAGTCTGCGCGGCGCGGGTGATTCTCCCAAACTTGACTTTGAGGGGATTGCTGGGGCTTACCTTCTGCCTTTGCCCATTGCCGTGCTAAATCCTCGAAATTGCGTTCGATCCACCGTCGTGGAAGTTTGGGAGGTTTGGGCAAGTCCTCCGCTGCCTTATTGGCAAAATTTAAAAATTTCTCTCTCTCGCTTTCAGAGAGAGATTTGAAAAAAGTCTGATAAGAAGATTGATAAGAATATGAGGGGTTTTTGGGTTCCTCACTGGGTAAGGCTTTGAGGGGTGTCGCTGTCTCATCGGTGAGACTGGGTGTCTCATCGGTGAGACTGGGTGTCTCATCGGTGAGACTGGGTGTCTCATCGGTGAGACTGGGTGTCTCATCGGTGAGACTGGGTGTCTCATCGGTGAGACTGTCAGCAGGTTGACGCTTTAGCTCGACTACTAAGCCGCTGGGGGCTTCCCATTCAATCAACCCTTTAGCACTTAGTTGTTCAATCGCACGGTAAAAAGAAGCGCGGCTAATGCCCAGTAACTCTGTAATTTCTTTCTGGTGAAGGGTTACTTTCCACCCTGCTTTCATGCGGATTCGGAAATAGTAATAAAGTAGGGCTGTAGAGGTTAACCACCCATCTTTATGGTGGTTAATTGCTTCTTCAAGCGTGATTCTGTAGTGCTGTTGAGTCATAATTATTAGAGGGAGAGAGTCACCTATATAGACCGCTGCCAACGGTTTATATAGGTGAAGGTGTCTAAAGTTAGTTAGCGGACTGTTCGGGGCGGATGTCAAAGCCTTCACTGAGGAGAACCCAGCGCTCTATTTTTCTGGTAATCTCCTCACGGTCTAGCCCTGAGTAGCCCGTGCAACCCTTGCTTTTGGCGTATTGCTTGAGCTGCTTTAGGGTCATGGATGAAAGATCAGGATAATTGGGTCTATTCATTAGAAAGGAATCTCATTCAGCGGTGTTTCGGTGGGGAAGATTAACGGTCTGGCTACTGGGAGTAGCATTGAAATTGCCTGTTGAATTGCTTCGGATTTCTGCCGATGAGTGCCATTTACAGAAACTTGGCTTAACCCTTCACAGATATTGAAAGCGAGCTGCCTGTAGGTAGTAATATCTTTCTGCAACCTTCCGATGGTTTCTTTATCTTCCTTTGTAAAAGTCTGCTGCATTTGAGCGGCACATCTCCCCAAAATTTCTTTCTCCGATTCCTCTAATTCTTCAAAAGGTTGTGTAGAAAATAACTGTCTGTTTTCTACGAGTTCATACCAGCCTCTAAGGGTTGTATGTAGCTGTTTGCCCAATTCCTGCCGCTTTGCTGTAAGGTTTCTTCTCGCTAACTCAAGTGCTGGGGTAAGGTCTTTAGTCATGGCTACTCTCTTCTAGTGGGTCTATCCCGTGTTCGCCGGCAGCTAACTTAAATTGCTCCAGGGCTAAATGTTCGGCTTCCTCTAGGCAAGTTGCTTCGACGGTCACCGGCGTAATTATCTCGGTGATGATGTTGATCGTGAATTCTTGCTTCTGAGGCTGATCGGCAAATATTTTTTGAATATCGGATATCTCATCGATGAGTTCTTTTTCGGTTGCCGGCTCTCGCTTTGGCTCTGGTGCGATGGATTCTTCTGTAAGCTTGCCCTTAGCGATTGCTAGGGCTGTAGCCAATCTTTCTGGCTCTGGGGCTTCTGAGGAAAGGTAAGCGGTCAGCCCATCCATAAAAGCGGTCATCTCTTCCTGCGAAAGTGGGTCACTCATTCTCAATTCCTTATGTAAGAAACTGGGGCGGATGTGCCCCAGCGTATTAATCCTCTTAATTGCAAAAACCCTATTTACTTGAGGCGTGGTTAGCTACATAAACCCTCCTAGGTAAGTGGATACTTTCGGGCGGACTCAACCGTGAGGGGTAACTCCCCTGTGACAAGCTCAGCCATTCCTTATAAGCTGTTTTCCTCTTGAGTAAATCCGTCTCTAGCTTCCCTGCGACACTGCGACTTAAAAGGCTTTGCTGGTGCCGGTTTACTCAATTTTGGTAACTCTCTGGTGAGAGGATATGGACAGACCCCCGCCCGGTGCAAGGAAAAGGGTCTGTCCACTTTTGTATCTACCAACTAACGCTAATCGCTTGCGGTTAACGCTTGCGCTTAGCGTTACCTTCCTGTATATTATGACTAAAGAGCCTCAAGGTCAACTAACCCCCGTGAACCTTCGCAAGAAAGCTGGATTAACCCAAAGAGCCATAGCAGTAGCTCTCGACGTACGAGAATCTACTATCTCGGAGTGGGAAAGAGGGCTTTCTACACCGCATCTCCGTCCTTCTCAAGTCAAAAAAATGCTTGAGGTCTATCAATGCTCACTAGACGAGTTGATCGAAGCTTTTGAAGGTCAGGAAGCCGAAGCGGAGGCACAAACCAATGGAAACGAGTAACGGAGGTGACAAACAGCAAAAGTCAGATGCAAACAGCTCGAAGTATCTGCCGGTAACTTTACTGAACCTTGAAAACTAAATAACGCACCTCTACGCCTTCCCTGGTCTGAGGTGCAACGTCAAATAAGAAGCCGGTTGCTTTACCCAAAAGTTCAGCGATACTACCGGCAAGCTTTTCACTAAATGCTGAGACAATGCGGCTAACAAGCATTCAATCAGTATTATTCGTGAAAAGTTCAAACCTTAAAGCGCTCTGGCCTACATGGCTTCCGTATCCATCAGCATGGATAGAAGCATTAATCCTTGCCGCAATGATGATTCCCTTGGGGTACAGTCTTCTACAGTCTGCGGTAATAGCAACTGGCGCTGCACTGATAACAAACAACCTAGGAATAACGTTCTTTTTCCTAGTAATTGGATACATCTTGCCGTTCGTGGGATTTGCTTACATTCATAGTTATCTCTGGGGAAATAGCCCTGATAGTTGGCCGAAAAGTCTTCCCGCACCTCGAAGCATCTTTGAAGGTTTCTACGGCCTGAGCAGCAACTTCATTGCCACGCTCGGAGCCTTAACCGTTCTCCTGTTTATCATGAATCCGGAGCGAACTTACACCGAAGAAGCCATAGAAGTATTCAGTGCAATATCGGGAACCTTCTGGCTAATTATCGCCGCCTACCTCTGCCAAGCAAAACGATGGATATGGAAAGGAATGGAGCTGGAGCTACGCAAAAAGCAAAGTTACCGACCGTAAACAATCAAACCAAGAAAAACCAAAAGCCAGGGCTTAGACCCTGGTTTTTTATTGCCCAGATGAGGAGACACCGCCAAACGCAAACCACGGCAGCTAGACCAAGCCAATAAGTGAGGAGTAGTTAATGATTTATGCCGGCTACGACCCAGAAGAACTAGAAGATTTGCCGCTAGAGGAACAAGAAAAACTGAGAAGTGATTACTGGCAAAGCCAGTTTGGGTTTGATGAAGATGATGAAGACTGGAATGAGGCACCGCCAGACGCAAACCACGGCAGCTAGACCAATTAGAACTTGATGAATTTAGGGAGTAATTAATGAAAAAAGATTTACGTCCAGAAGATTACGCTTTTGCTTTTGCTGAAAATCAGTTTAGTTTGATTTAGCAAGGACTAACCAAGCGAGAATACTTTGCCGGTTTAGCAATGCAAGGAATTCTTGCAGGAAATGTTGAGTATGATGAATCAGCAGCAATTGATGCTGTTATCTATGCTGATGCGCTTCTTGATGCTTTGGAAGGTAAAAAAGAAACTTACAGCGTAGCAACTCCGCCAAACATAACGGAAGAGGAGACACACGATTAACGAATTAATTTGTCAGTGCGACGAATGTGAACCAGAAGACCGTTTTAAGTGTGCCGGTTGTCTACGCCAAACCCCTTACTGTTGGGGTGCAGCAGATAATTATTACGATTACTGCGATGAGTGCGCCGTAAAACTTCAAGAGGGTAAACCAGAGCCGGCAATAAATCCTAAGCTAGCGGAAAAGATAGCAAGAATCACAAAGCAATGGAGGGAAAATGGGGCTAGTTGATGCATTCGCTTATCTTTTTGGAGACAAGGCAAAAGATAATAGGCAAGAGAATAATGACAGGCAAGAGAATAATACTGACCAACACAGGAAGAAGAAAAAATGATGCAAGAATTACTGAACAAAACACTCGCAGAGCTTAAGGCTTTGTGCCGCGAATATTCCTGCTTTAAAGGTTTTTCTTTCTACACAAAGAAAGCTGATTTGATTGATTTCATGGCAAATCGAATTACCACGCTGGCGGAAGTGACAGGGGTAGTGATGCCGGTTCCCGTGCCCGTTTCCCAAGTTACGATTTCGGGGTTTGTAGCAGAGCCGGCACCAAAGGAGCCGGTGCCCTTTGAGGAAGAACCGGAAGATCAGCCCGACGAATGGGCAGATCCAGAGGACGATCTATCCGAAACCCCTATCCCTGAAAACTGCCCACACTGTGACGGGGAAGACGTAAAATTGATCGGTTTCGCTGGCGACGTGTGGCGTTGTTCCAATTGCAGCGCTGTGGGCTATACCGGCGATTTGGTGGAAAATTTACCGCGCTACTGCCCTAATCCGTTCGTGCTGTTTGGGGCTGCGGCTGATCAAAAAATAGAAGAGTGGAACGAGCGACGCGCACAGTATGCCGTGGTCGCTAAGGATGGAGAAGACGATCACCACCGGGGCAGCGACCCGCGCCGGTCAGAAGCAGAAATGCCTGAACCGTCTGATTATCAAACTTTCCCTCCATTTGAGAAAGATTGGAATGAATGGGCAGCCTCTCAAGAAGATGAGGCTGAAGAAGAGGTTAGCCATTTAACTGCCCTTAACATTTGGTGGGAAACTTACCCCGATGAAGTCACGCCCACCTAGTTTAAAAGCCGACACAGAGGTATGAACTCTGTGTCGGCCTATTTTCCACTCTTTAGCCCAGGAAGGCTTAATCAATTATGACACTCTCCGACCTCGCCACAATTGGCGTAATTGCTTCCGTGCTGCTAGCGCTTTTTCTGGTGCCGGCAGCTCGACAAACTGAAATCTTCATCTGTGTAGGCTACTGTCCAGCGGTAGCAAAATAATTCGTTCATAGCGCTCTGGAGCGATTCGGAGCGCTGCAAATCGTTTTGTAGCAGGTAAAAAAGTGAAGCAAAAACAACTCATACAACACCTATCAATTGCAGACAGTACCTTTCGCAAGTGGCGATCATCTCTGGGGATTCCTGCTAAAACCGAATACACAGAAGAAGAAGTCTCTAAGCTTGACGCTCTAAAATCGCGCACTGAATCCGGCGAACTTTATGAAAATGTCGTTGCTGATATCACAGGTCAGCGGCGCTCTGAATCGAGCGGTATCGCTCTAGCACTCGCAAAGCACTACACCCCGATCATTAAGCAAACTGCCGGGGCAATCGCTGACGATTTTATTCAGGAGCTAGACCGCGAAGTTTTCGCCGCTATTGGTAAAAAATTGAGGGGGCGTGGTGCATCCCTAGACCAGTTTGAATCAGCGCTTTTCCTTTCCGAGGACGAACCGATTGATGCTTTGTTGCTGGAGGGTTGCACTGATGAAGCTGCTTAGTTGCTTGATAGATGCCTTCCCTTATGTCGTTTCCCCGGTTGTTGGTCTGAGCTTGATTAATGCGATCATCCCCGGTGCAGCAATTCCAGCCGCTTGTATTTTTGCGGTAATAACAGCTAGCTTTTTTATTAAATACTTCTGGGCTAAGTGCGATCAACCCAAAGTTATTTACCTTGGATTTTTGACGTTGATCGGCTTAGTTGTGGGGTGTCTATGAAATCTACGATTGACGCTCGATACTCAGCCTTAATCAATCAAGCTGCCCGCCAATTAGGGGCAGAACTCGCTGTAGCTCTAGACACTCAGGTTGTAAAGGAACTAAGTCGGCATTGGGCAGAAGATGCCGCCCAAAGTGGCGACGCCCGATCACTTGCTGCCTACCTTGTGGCGTGGCGGCAACGGGCGATCACAAATGCTGCCGTCAGTATCGTTGCTGCCTTTGGAGCGTTAGGCGTGGCTACCTATCTTCCACCCGTGCCGCGCCTTGTCGTTTCGCTTGCCTCTACCGCTTTTTACGATTTAGCTGCACGTCAGAGAAAAAGCGCCAAGGAAATTTTGCCGGTCGCTTCCGGTCTGGCAAAAGTTCAGGCAGCAAAGTCCGCGCAATCTTTAGCGCTCCTATGGGAGAAACGGCAGCAGCCGGCTTTAATCCCTCCCCAGTCCGAGGAGGTTAAGTCAGCCCTGAAATTTTTCGATTGGCAGCAGTTTGAGACCAACCCCGACAAATATGCTCACCTAGCAATTGTGGGCGGTTCGGGCGACGGAAAAAGTTATCTTACCCGCCAGTTAGGAGGAAAGGTGTTCAGCGGTAAAACAATAGTCTGCGCGCCCCACTGGGAGCCTGGAGACTGGGAGGGGTTCCCGGTCTACAGCAAGGGGCGAGACTTCGGCACGGCAGAAGATGAACCCGTAGATTTTGAGGACATTATTGAAGGCGTAGCGGGAAAAGTTAGTGCAGCTTGCTTGATAAAAAGCGCTTACGAGGAAATGGATCGGCGCTATAAACTTTTTGAGCTAGGCATCAAGGATTATCCGATGATTAACTTGGTGCTTGACGAATTGCTGGCAACATTAAGCGAAGTTCCTGAACTGATAACACCACTAAAAAAACTGTGGAGAGAAGCGAGAAAAGTACGAATTCGTATAGTTTCGTTGATTCAAGATGATTCAGCAGAGGCTTTAAAAATCAAAGGGGAGTCACTAGTCAGAAAAAATTTGAGATATGTAAGGTTGGGGGAATTTGCTACTAGCTACGTGAAACAAATTGATGACGCGCAAGCGCAGGAATGGTTAGCCAGTCAAAAATATCCGATCATGGTCGGTAAGGAACTCGCAGTTTTGCCGTAGAGTAATCTTTGATAAATGCAATGAACAACAATGCAATCGAAAATACCGAGATAGAAAAACAGGTGAGAGCTGCTACCGAAGCGCTGCTGAACCGAATCATCAAAGAAAATAGATTTGAGGAGATTCTCCTTATTCGCCAGCCGCCTGAACGGGCTGAAGTTTTAGCAATGGCTGTTCACAATTTGCAAGATTTATTTTATAAACGCAAACTGTCTGTAATTGTTCAAATTGACGCTCCCGCCGAGAAAGAAGTGACAGAAGGTGCTATTGCCTCTCATACGGTTGCTATCGTTGCAGCACTTACCCAAGCGTGCAATCAATTGGCGGAAATTTCAGGGCAACGCGCCGAAACATTGCAACTTCTGTACTTAGATAAAGGGCAACAGTTCTCAAGGGAACTTTCAAAAGCTGATCAGATGGAATATCTTGCAGAACACTTTTCCCCTTTTATACAGACTTAAGCTTTCCTGCGCTTCCGTCATCAACCAAGTGAATCCAGAAGCTACCATCGGGATAACAGGTGTTAGCAATCAAATTGTTTGAATAATGCAAACAGTTACCGCTTAAATCGTGCCGGTATCCCGTCTTGAACCATTCACCGGCAGGGTCATTAACAAAAAAACCGTGATCGTCATAGCCGCGGATCACAACTAAATGACCGCTGCCGGTAAAAAAGCCGTGGGTAATAACTGGAAATCCTAGGTCTATCCAGTCGCGTACGATTTCTACTGAGCCTGAAAACGTGAAGTTATCCCGACACTTATAGAGCTGAATTAACCGCATTAGATAGGTTGGGTCTTCGCGGTTCCAAGCCCTATCTAAACAGCACGCATTTAACTCGTCTTCAAACTGCTTAAATCTTTGAGAATATTCTTCGCGTCGTGCGGCTTTTAAGTATTCCAGCACCATCGCAATGCAAGTTACATTACACGTCTGGCGTGGGTCAACTTCATTATCTAACTGGCTTTTGTGGGGAACGTTTAAGACTTTTTTCATGATATTTTTAATCGGTCAAGTAGTAGCCAGAGCCTCTGATGATCGGGTTGGTGCCAACGTTGGCAGCGGTGCAGATGACCTGTGTTTGACCCGTACCGGCAAACCTTAGATCGTATCGGTTGGTGTTTTTAACTCCAACCATCGTAAATTCAGAGTAACCAGTGGGATAGATTAGCGCGTTGTGACCTGAACTGGATGCCGCCGCGGTACTATTCACAGCGTTGCTGTGATTGAATGGCAACCCGTCAATAAAAATATTTCCATCCATCGCTGTGTCTTTGTTGACTACCGCAATCCCAAACCAGAACTGAATTGCTCTGCCGATTTTTGCATACCATCCATTCCGCTCAGTAGATGTATAAATATGATTGCCACGCGTAATCGTACCGGCTAGGCTAGGCGTCCAAACACCATACTCAATCGTCGGATCAAACGTAGTAGGTTTGCCAGCAACCAGCGCCCAAGTGGTTGCAAAGCTTGTGGGCTTACCTGTAACTAAATCCCAAGTGCTAGCAAATGTTGCCGGTTTATTGGCAAGGGTGCTCCACTCAGAAGCAAAGGTCAACGGCTTGCCGGTTATCGTTTCCCAAGTGGTTGCAAAGCTTGTGGGCTTATCGGCAACGCTTGCCCAGTTTGAAGGGAACACTACCGGCTTTCCCTCTAGCTCGCTCCAATTGGTAACGCTTTTTGACTGCCTAATCAATCGCTGTGTCATAAATTAAGAGTTCTGCTCATCCAGAAAGTCTGCGCCTGAATTAGTGGATATCTCGCTGCGTCCCCTAATGTGGAAGCGCGGATCGATTGGTGCTTTTGTCAAGTAGCCTTGAATATCGAACACGTCAGCCTCTAGCCCTTTATGAGCGTTCTCAATCAGTTTATAGGCGTATCTTAAATCTTTTCTTAGCTTGGCTATAGCTTGCTTATTTTCGCCTATCTGTACTTCTAGCTTGTGCGTATAGTCTGACAACTTCCATGTATTACCTAGTACAAAAGTTGCGATAACAATGCAACCCGTAACAATACCAATATCTATACCAGTCATTTTTCCGTGTAATTAAGTTGGCCCAGCAAGCAAACCGGAAACAGTTGCGGTAAAGTCAAAAGGTGCATTATCTGGCCATAAGAGAAAAGTATAATGCAAGTAAATAACTCGCGCACCATCTGAAATCCTAACTTGCCCTTTCGTCGTATCTGTGATTTTTTTTGCGTAAGTTATCGTTGCTTCATACGGGAAAATTTGCCTAATTTCTTTGATATTTCCATTTAGACGGCTACGCCTACCGCCTTCCTTTTCCTCGCCCGGTAGCTCGTCGATAATATCGCACTCAGACAGCGATAACAGTGCTCTACCGCGTTGTTCGGCTTCTTGATGTGTGCTCGCATAAATCATAGTGTTGCCACCATTAGACAGTTTAAAGTTCATTCGCTTAGGGCCGTACAGATAACCATTACTGCCACCGGCAGCGGTTTTTATTTGTGCCCAGTCTATGGCGCTTCTTTTTATTCCTGGTATCTTTATATTTACCTCTATTAACTTCCCACTTATCCTGTTTATTGGCGGCTCTGATACCGAGTAAAACTTAATGGAAAGAATTAAATCATCTGGTGCTTTCTGGTAGGATTCGTCAGCAGGCATCCCTACAAAATTTCCAATAGTTTGCTGACTAATCAACTGATGCGTTGCTAGCGTTTGAACAATTGCCGGCCTTAGTGCCAAGTCAGGGCCGCTAAGGATAATCCGCTGAGTCGGGGCTTCCCGGTCGGGGAGAATCTCAACCGTTCGCTCTATCCCTAAAACGTTTGTCTGTTGCGCGTTCGCTTGCTGCTGGGCGAAGTTATCAAGCAGTGAGGAAGTAAGATAACCAACTTCGGCGCAACTGTCCCAGAATTCCTCCCAGGCTGACTCTAGGAAAGCCTGAAGGAATTTAGGCGTAATATTCTCAAAGGCGTTTTCGATGCTATTGGCAATCGTTACAGCAGGGCCGTCCTTCGCTCCCCACTGAGCGAATTTATCAGCGCCGAACACAGTACGGGAAAAAGCAGATAGTGCCGGTTTTAATAAAAATCTTCTGAGGTTTTTATATCCCCAAGACATAAAACTCCTAAAAGCGATGCCCAAACTTGCCCGAAGTAAGCTAGTCCAGGCTGCTATTATCTCGTCGGCGGCTTCCTCTCCAATTTCCTCAATAATTTTTGCGGCTGCTATCGGATTTATTTTGGTAACGACAGAACCGGCAACGGAACCACAGACAACCCAGCCCAGCGTCGTACCCGTTGCGCTACCGGCAATCGTTGCAAGTTGTGTCAGCGCTGCAGTAACTTGCTCGTCTAGTTCCTCGTCGCTAGCGTTCCAGTCGAAGTTCATAATCGTGATCACGGCAGTCACGATAAAGCCCCAGACTGTTGAAATTAGAAAGCCGGCTAAAAACCAGCTAGCAATCCGAACGGCTAAAGCGCGTAATATTCCCCTAACCCCACCCGCTACAAATGCCGCCTGCAGCGCTCTAACGCCTAGGGCTAAAGCTATTTTTCTTCCAATAAAGGAAGCGACGCCAATCGCAACGGGTGCAAGCATTTAGATCCAGCCTTCCAAACTAACTGAATAAGCCGGCTCTGAAAAGTTGCGCCGGTTAAATCCTAGTTTAAGTTGGTATTCAGCTAGATATAACCCTTGCTGGGTTATTGGTTCAGGAATCGTTACAGAATAAAGGATACGTTCGGCTTTTGGGTAAACCTTGAACGCGGGTTCTACCACTGCCGGCAGGTCTTGTATCCAAGTCCTACGAAGCCAACAAAAAGAGAAAATTTTATCAAAACTGCCAGCAGTGGCAAAGCTTACGCGAATCATTGAGCAATCAATAATCGGCTCATCAAAGCTTTGCCACTCCAGCGCTGCGCTAAGCGTTCCCAGCGGTAGCCACATCAGCAGCCGGTAGCCTCATGAATAGCGTATAGGTAACGTCATCTACTGCGCGGGTTGTTAAGATAATCAGCCGTGCTGCTATTTCCCTGCGCGTCATGTCCACAAATTCGTCAGGGTATCCGATATCACTACGACGCCAAAACAGGCTACCTACATCGGTTCTGTAGTAGGTTGCCATGCTTGGTAGTAAATCCATCAGGATTGCTGGAATGTCCATTCTGTTTGCTCCTATTGGTTGTTATTTAGGGATTAAGGGGCGACGGGTTGCGTGCCTCCTAATATGTCGGCAATGTCGATCCTAGGGCGTGTAATTGTCCAGCCTGCCGGTAGCGAGTCTTCTTTCGCTTGAGCTACGAAAACTGTCACAAGGTCAGACCCGCCAGCTCCGGTAAAGATTTTAGATGCCATCGCAGGACGCGGGGCCGTAGAACCCCAGACAAGACTAGGGCGATCATTCTGGGTTGCGGCAATAATGCCAAGACCCGCAAGTTCTGCGCCTATTTTTGTGACCCGATCCATGTGAAGATTCCAAGCGTATCGAACTCCGCCCACTTCAACGTAATGGGTTTTTGTTCGACCGCCAGCAATAATAACGCCGGCAGATATTTGACGATTGGCTTTAGTCCAACCAGCCGTTCTAGCAGCGCCAATATTGGCAGGTGCTACAAAGCTACTATCCCAGCCGCGTGCAACCTCGAACCGGCGAACAGAGGGAGGCTTTGGGCTGTTGCACTGGTAGACAGAACCGGCAGGAATGGCAGCAAGATCTACAGCAACAACGCCAAGCACCGTAGCATCGGCAGCCGGAAGATCGACGTTGGAAGCGTAAATATAGTTGATGGTTCCGGTCGCGGTAACAATCGGCACGCGAAACAGTTTTTTATCGTTGTAATTTAGCGGCATATTTAGCCAAAGGAGGCGAGGTGGTTAGATTGAATCTACTTCACCGATTGGCAGTTTGTAACTATCAGCTATCATTCCATAGCCCAAATTTACCCATAATTAAAGCTATTCTGTACTTATAAGAAACCTATGGGTCTCTAATAAGTACAGGCACTTATAAAAATTTTTATGAAGTTCTGGCAAAGATTAGCCACTAAATCCCGTCGGGCAATGCTTAAGCGCCATCACAGGGGACGCCCGTACTCATACAAGCCGCGTGGCGATTTGTTGAAACGTCTTGCTACCGAATCAGGATTAAGCGTATCTCAGGTTTACGAGGCGCTACAAGAAGAGCGCCGCGACTGGCTGAAAGACGATCCCTTTTAACTAAGTGGTCACGTCGTCTATTCCGATTTCTCTTATCCTTGGGCGTCGTGACAGTTCCCGACCGTAAGGATTATTCGGATCTGTAATTCCCGGTTCGGTCGTAAAACCTTGTTCTGCCCGATTAATCCAATTGTTGAAATCGTCGTCTTGCTTAACGTTCGGGGCTTTCGAGCGGTGACTATCTATTAAATATTTGAGCATTGCATGCATACTTTCATCAGTTGCATCTCGCTTAAACCTAGTTGAAAAGGTTGTTGTGATAATATCAGCCGCTCTCATTAAAGGGTAGAAGTCATCCTTCAAGTCTCGCTCGTCAATATATTTGATTACGGCGATTGGCTTATAGCTTGGCGTCAGGAAATTGTTTAATTCTTCCTCGCTGTCAATCTCGCTCAATTCGTCCTCTTTAGGATTAGAGAAAGTTGCAGGAATGTCTAATTTTTCCCGTTTAAAATTAAAGGCAAGATATTTTATAATCGCCTCCACTGCGTACTCTGTCCGCGTTGCCGATTGTCTGGACAGAAAAGCTTCAAAAATCGAGCTAGTGCCGAGTTTAATTACTGTTTGCTCATCGTTCTGCAATGCCATTAAAAGCAGTGTAATTTGACTTAACGCGGTTGCAATGTCGGGTAAGTGAACTATGCCCGGTTCGCCGCCTTCCTCCTCTGGTGGCGTGTGGAGAATCTGCCCCCAGTCGCCCAGTGCTGCCGATAGATGTTTAATTGTCCAGTTTATAAAACTTGGTAGCGTTCGGATAGTAATATCTTCCGGTTCGTCAGGAGTCAAGAAATCAAAAACCCCCTCAAGCAGTCCCGGTTCTGGTTGTGTAATCATACTGCGCGGCAACGTTATTGCCGCGTGTGTCCAGTTCCTTGCATAACATAAATCCCTTTGAATCTCTGCAGTTCTGGTGTAGAAAATTGCCATAGACAGCAGCGTTTTTTCATCCAGTGCCATTATCTCGATTTCTTCTTCCTCCACCCTCGGAGTCCAGACTAACGCGCCATCTGCCTCTATCTGTTCGCAGAAGACCCTAGGGATTTTAATTTTTCCTCTAAGGGATTTAATAATATCTTTAATTTCATCCATACTATCTGGTGGCTCTGGTAGTGGTGGCGGGTATACAACGCGGTTGGGCGGCTTGTTTAAATCTTCGATTGTGGGCGGGTTGACTATCGGAAAGGGACAGCGCATTGAGTAACCAATGATGATAAACGGCGCGACCATTCCTGTCGGCTGATAGGCGTTAGGGTCAAAGCATACGTTGTACCCGGTTGGCTCATAATCCCTTGGTTTTGTAACGAGTTCTGTGCCGTGGCTTGTTGGGTGGAACTTGTAATCTGAATATTTCCATTGATTAAAAAACGGGTTAACAGTCCTGTTGTCTGGGTAAAGAGTGGGGAAGGTTATTTGCTGTTCCCTGTGTTCGCTGGGAATGGAGTCCCCTTGATATTCTGGGTAAAAATTTTGTTCTGCCCCACTAAATCCGCTGTTGTAATGATTAGGGTTAGTGGTTACAGGTAGCGGGGATCTGTCGCCTTCCCACGGTGCATAGGGGAGGGAGAACCCTGTACTTTCTATGCTGTTATAGCAGCGGATTGAGGCGACTCCCTTAACAATGTAAATTGTCGTTATGCAATTTCTAAAAGCGTCGGGGATAGGGTTCCACGGTTCCGGATAGTCATCCGGGCGGCTACCGGGCGGGGGTGGCGGCGGTGTGGGTGTGGGCGTTGGTGTGGGCGTTGGTGTAGGCGTTGGTGTAGGCGTTGGCGTAGGCGTTGGTGTAGGCGTCGGAGATACGGGCGATGTTGGCTTAGGCCACGGCCAATCCCACGGCAGCGGCAACTCTGGAAGCCGGGGGCTAGGAAATTTTATGGGAGGGAGTTCGGGCAACTCCGGCATCGGAATATTAGGGAGTTGAATAGAGGGAAGTCTGAAGGGCGGTAGCTGTATGTCGGGAAGTTTGATATCGGGTAGACGGTTGGGGGGTTTAAATATCGCGGGAGGTGGCAAGGCGTCAGCAATATCTCTCGCCTGGTCGAACATATCGCGTAAAATGTCGCGGGCGGATTCTCCAATGTCTTGACCCGCCTCTAATCCTTCCGCAATTTTTGGGCGCATTTCCCACAAGTCATCCATAAACTGGTCATCTAGTGGGCCTAAGTCTAGTAGACCCCTGGCGGTTCCACCTATCAGACCACTAACATAATCCTCTAACCCATACATTTCATCAGGGTGTGTCTCATAGGCTAGATCCAGCGCACTAGAAGGGCTACCGATTCGCCGTCGGCTAGGTTGCGGAAAGGCAACGGGCCGAAGACTTTCCCGTGTTGCTTCACCCACTGTCGGCAGTGGGCGTGAGGGGTTGGGAATGATTGTCGGCTCTGGCGCAGGAATCGAAAGGTTAGGAGCTGGCCGGGCCGGAGCTATAACCACTTGCGCCGGGGCGATCATCACTTGGGTTGTCATTTCCAAACCTTCAGAGTCACAACCACATTTGCAGCGCTAGACGCTAGATATAGTGTTTTGCCAACAAGATAGACATTATTTTCACCATCCTCAATATCTGCCGGCAGTATTTCATAGCTGCCGTTGCGCGTTGCTACAACTCCGGGAACCCAGCTGTATCGCACGTCTGCAACAACGTCATTCACTCCGGCATCGCCGCGGCACTTGAGATAATACCGGCGCGTACCGTCTGGAATGATTAGCGGGTATTGCTCGTTAGCGTTCGTAAGGGTCAAGGTTTTTATCTCAGGGTTAGATACCTCGAAAGAATCAGAACTAGGAGATTCTTCTGACGCGGCAATATTTATCGTTACAACGTCTGTGCCCTCTAGTAACCCGTTCCAAGCGGTTGCCGGGTTATCCTCAAATTTTCCCCAGACTTTGACGTTCTCGCCGACCATCACTGTGTTACGGGTTGTCAGTCGCGGGATTAAGTTTAAGGAATAATAAGGTTGCCGGTTCCATAAAAGCGCCTCGCCTTGGTCGAAAAGTACGTTTGAGTTCGGGTATTCAAAGTAAAGAAGAAATCGCTTAGAAGGGTGCGATTTGGCAATCTCATAAAAATCCGCACTTTGTTCGCTACGGGTTGCCAGCGCTGCGACGGCTGTCGGCACAAGCTCAGGCAGTGAACGAATCCGTGCTTTGCAAAGCATGTCGACAATATACCCAGACAAGTTAACGCCATTCTTCTGCCCGGGTGTGTAGAGTAGTTGCGCGGTCGCTGAATTTGCTGCATTAAAAATTACGCCCTTGCCGGTGTTTTTGAAAAAACTGCGGTTTGCATCTACCACTTAAAAATTCCTCTGCCAATTTTTTAATTTTGGCATAACGGTTTGCCATAACTTTGCGGGTTAATAGTGTTGTGACAGTTACAGCTGCAAGTGTCACACATAGCAACAAATTGGCAGGATTTTGGCAGAGGATTGGCAGAGGATTTGCAACCGACACGCGAAACCGGCTCAAACCGGGGATAATAGCTACTATCGCACCGCAGAGGTCAGGGATTCGAGTTCCCTATTCTCCATTAACAACAGCAAGGTAATCAATCTAAAGTCTACTAAAACTTGACTAAGTGCAGGAGGGCCTTTGAGACCCATTAAGCTGCCCTTAGCTTCTCTTCCCCTTTGACTGGTTATCGTGCTTACAGACGATTCTAGAGGAAGTACAGATAGCTCTAACAGAACTATGGCTTAACTGGGTTAATAAAATACCATAGCTAACTACCCTAGTCAATAATGTTTTCTATAAGGACTTACAGAATCTATAAACTCACAATCTCCTAAAAGGTTAGCTGTAATTAAACGAGCTACTCTACTTCTATTCCAATAAGATGTATGAGAACTTGTTAATCCTTTAGCCATAGATAATCCAGCTAAATTAGAAAAGGGTTGTGAAATTTTTTTCATAAGATTATGGGATGCAATAAACTTATCTCTAAAAAAGAGATTACAGGATGAATCAATATTTAAACTCGCAGAAATAGGATATGCAAAAACATCAGAAGCATGAATTAAATTAATCCACCTCAAAGGTGATTTTAAATATCTACTAGCAAACCTTTTTAAATTTTTAGGCGGAATCCCTAACATTAAATTAAAAAGTAATATAGGAGAACCCATTGTGGTAATACTTCTAAGATAAACTTTTGGTTGATCATTAGAAACACTTAAACCTTTTATCATACTTCTTATATAAAATGCTGGATCGTCAACTCCATATTTATCAGAAAATAAAATATCATATAAGATTACCCCTCCCAAAGAATGAGCGATTATATGAAGTTCTTGTTCTAGAGGATGTTTTTTTAAATATTCAAATAATTGCATTGCAATTATTTTTCTAATCTCTTTACCATCCTCTGTATTTAGATAAGTGAACATATCCCCAAAAAACTTATTTATAAAGAACTCACGATATTGACTATACTGAAACACATCTCCCAAATCGATCTTAGATTTATTGCAAAAATTGTTTAAATCTTGCTGAACCCAGTTCCACAGTGGAGGTGTATTTTCTAAAACTCCTCCCCATTGACTGCAACAAAAATACGGTTTGGTTTGTTTTCTTTTATCAAAATCATCTCTGATTTTTTCTATTAGTTCAAAAGCATACTTGTCATGTCTTGTAGCAACTCCATGAATGAAAAATACAAGCATCTATTTTAACCTCTGTTTTCTTCTACACATAAGCTAAAAACTTCATCTATCCATTCAGGTACTGAGTTTTCATAATATTCAATTGCTAACTTTCCCATAGCTTGTGTAGAAAGCCAATCTAAACTACCCCCAACTATTGCGCCTACAACAGGAACTGCTTTGCCAAGTGTTTTCTGAACAGATTTTTCTACTACTTTTCTTCCTCCTACTTTCCATAAAGCTTTTGTTAAATGCTTTGACATTCCTTTCATGGTGGATTTAACTATTGTTTTACTACCGTATTTAGTAATAGTTTTAGCAGCATACTTTGTACTTCTTTCTGTAGTTACTTTAATAATTGATTCTTTGGCACTTCTTTCTAAAGATTTTAGTGCGTGTTTAGGCGCTGACTTCAATGCTTCTGCAATTACTAACATCTTTAACTCTTCTATAGATCCATTAGACAAAACTAAAAAGATATCTGTTTTAATATCAGTGTTCGCAGGAGTATATTCGTACAAATAAGCAATACAGCGAATTGTAAAAGCTTGAATTCTCCAAAATTTAACTATATTTATAGGAATAGTTGCGGGTAAAGTAATTAAACCTCCCAGTCCAGCAACAGCACCTAATACACCACTATTAATAGATTGTTCATCAATTATTTTTTCGGCAATTGCTCTTTTACTTAAAGTAGGATTTTCCGAACGAATTTTATTTAAGTATTTATTTATTTCTTCTGGATCGGAACTAATCATCATGTTAATAAGTGATTCAAGTGCTTCTTGCAAAACTGAAATATCCATGTTTTGATTTACATAATTACTTTTAGCTGTTGCTAAAGGATAACTTTTACAACTTAGAAACAACTCAGTTAAACCACTAGGCATCTTCTACATTTAAATTATCATTTAAGTATTTTTACGGTTTTCAGGATTTTCAAAACCATAACTATTCATGAGTAAAATTACTTAGGCTCTATAAGCTCTTTTCCTCCCCTAATTCAGCCTCCTTGCTTGTACCCGCAGCGCCACCTACTTAGGCGTAATTCGCTTACTGCCTTTATTGCCCTCCTTATAGGTACTGCCTTTTGTTCTAAAGCAGTGATTTTGTGTCACAGGTACGCATGACATTAGTAATGTTTAGAGGTTCAGGCAGTGAGGGTGAAGTGCGTGAGATATTTTGCACAATGATTTCTCAGTGCTATCGTCAATAATGAAGAAGGGTAAATCAAATCGGGTTGCACT
This sequence comes from Microcoleus sp. FACHB-672, assembly GCF_014695725.1. Taxonomy (NCBI): domain Bacteria; kingdom Bacillati; phylum Cyanobacteriota; class Cyanophyceae; order Oscillatoriales; family Microcoleaceae; genus Microcoleus; species Microcoleus sp. FACHB-672. The sequence goes on from NZ_JACJOU010000006.1 coordinate 154,964, forward strand.
ATCACCGAACTGTTTGAATTGAGGGAGGATGAAGCAGGATGATCACCACTACTCAGGAAATTGCACATTTTTCCATAGAAGATTACCATCAGATGATTGCGGCTGGAATTTTGAGCGAGCGCCGTGTGGAACTACTCGATGGGTTGATTTGGGAGATGTCGCCAGAAGGAACGGAACACACCTATTTTGAGGAAAATTTAGCCAAAAGGCTGGAACGGTTAACAGAGGGACGGGCGTATGTCAGAGAAAACAAGCCAATCACTTTGTCAAATTCCGAACCTGAACTGGATATCGTCATCGCTAAATTACCGCGTTCACAGTATCTAGAGCATCATCCATTTCCCACCGATATCTTATTGTTGATTGAAGTTTCTAAGTCCACCCTAGAACGCGATACTTCAGTTAAGAAAAGGATTTATGCACGAGAGAATATACCAGAATATTGGGTAGTTGATGTTGCCGGCAGGAAACTGATTGTTTATCGTTCGCCAGCGTTAGGGGATTATCAGCAAAAGATAGAGTTTTCGTCGATTGAAACAATCTCCCCGTTAGCTTTTCCCGATGTTGAGATTGCAATCACGCAGATTTTTTCCATCTGATGGGCGATCTTTTTGGCTAATAGGGGCAATCTTGACAGCTTGCCGATCATCAGTTGCTCTAACATAATATGGAAGCGTTCATCTCACAGCAGCTTTTTTGGGAATTCTTAGAATTGAAAGGCAAGTTCTAATTCAACCAAATGGGAGCACCCACCCATGTTAACCCGGTCATTGAACCGCTTAATTGCCCGATTCCCAAAGCAGACTTCTCTACAAACCGTTTTAATTGTTCCCTTCCTTCTACAAATCGTCGCTGCTGTTGGTTTGGTTGGCTATCTCTCCTTTCGCAATGGGCAAAAAGCTGTAAACGAGTTGGTTCTACAGTTGCAAAACGAAGCGAGTTCTCGTGTTGATCAGCATTTGAGTAGCTACCTCAACACTGCTAAGCAGGTTGCAAAAGTCAACACCGACGCCCTCGAATTAGGATTGCTCAATCCCAAAGACTTAAAAACGCAAGGGCAATTCTACTGGAAACAGATGCAGGAGTTTCAGGTTGGTTATATCAGCTTTGCATCGACTACCGGCGACTTTATTGGGGCTGGATATCATACAGATGGTAAAACTATCATCATCAATGAGGTTTCCCTCAGACAATATGGCAACTCTAATAGCATTATCTACAAAACAGATAGCAAGGGAAATCGAATCAAAGCCATTGAAAATTTGGGAAAATACGAATATCGAAAAGAGCCTTGGTATGCCGAGACAGTTGAAGCCGGCAAACCAATTTGGAGTCAGATTTATCAGTGGGAACAACCTCCCAACCCCCTAGCAGTTTCTTTTAACCGGCCTGTTCGAGATCGCAATAACAAAATTATCGGTGTCATCGGAATTGACCAACGCCTCTCACAAGTCAGTAAATTTCTGAATGAATTAAAAGTGAGTCCATCTGGAAAAATTTTTATTATCGAGCGCAATGGACTGATTGTTGCCAGTTCCAGTACCGAACAGCCTTTCACAATGGTGGATAGCAAACCGAAGCGACTCCAGGTGTTGGATAGCAAAGATCCGTTGATTTTGGCAACAAGCCGGTATTTACAGAAAACGTTTCGCAACTTTAAGGAAATCAACAATAGCCAACACCTTGAGTCGAAAATAAACAACGGCAATTTCCCTTGGGAAAGTCAGCGCCAGTTTATCAAGGTGACGCCTTGGCGAGATAAGTTTGGTCTGGACTGGTTGATTGTAACGGTCATTCCAGAATCCGATTTTATGGAACAGATTAACCATAACAGCCGCACGACGATTTTGCTGTGTTTCATTGCCTTAGTGATCGCCACCGGCATGGCTATCTTCACCGCTCGTTTGATTGCCTACCCCATTCTCCAATTGAACCGAGCTTCTGATTCGATTGCCGGCGGACAATTGAATCAGAAGATAACCGTCAAAGGTATCCACGAATTGAAAAAACTCGCCAACTCCTTCAACAGCATGGCACTACAGCTTCAGCAATCTTTTGAAACCCTAGAGAAGCAAAACGAAGAACTCAAGCATTTTGACCAGCTCAAAGACGAATTTCTAGCCAACACCTCCCACGAACTCCGCACTCCACTGAACGGGATTATTGGTCTTGCTGAATCGCTGATGGATGGCGCAACGGGAGAACTTCCGATTACCACAAAAATTAACCTCAAATTAATCGTTTCTAGTGGTCGCCGTCTCGCAAGTTTGGTTAACGATATTCTTGATTTTTCCAAACTTAGATATAAGAATGTGGAACTGCAACTAAAGCCGATAGACTTGCGCTCGGTGGTGAACGTGGTTCTCACCCTAAGTCAACCCTTAGCAACCCAGAAAAATTTGCAGTTGATTAACACCATTCCTGAAGACTTCCCAAGCGCAGAAGCCGACGAAAACCGGCTGCAACAGATTCTCCACAATTTGGTCGGTAACGCAATTAAATTTACTCCTTCAGGAATCGTAGAAATTTCCGCTAAAGTCATTGCTGATGACCCTGAACTATCAACAACAAAGAATGAACAAATAGCGATTACAGTTACCGATACAGGAATCGGCATTCCTGAAGATAAATTTGACCGTATCTTTGAATCTTTTGAACAGGTAGAAGGCACTGCGGCTAGAGAGTATGGCGGCACCGGCTTAGGACTTGCGGTTACCAAAAAGCTTGTGGAATTGCATGGAGGAAAGATTAGCCTTCAGTCGAAGCTAGAAAAAGGTTCACAATTTACTTTTACTTTGCCGCGTTCTCAAGAGCAAGTTGAAGCAACTCAATCCAGCATTATTATTCCAGATACTATTACTTCAGAAATAGCGACCCTCATCACGAGTCCTAAGTTAGCGTTGAAGGCTACGAATGAAAAACCTTTTAAAGTTTTGATTGTTGATGACGAACCCGTGAATCGACAAGTCTTGCTCAACAATCTCTCTCTTTATAATTACGAGATTACCGAAGCTAGTAGCGGTCAAGAAGCTTTGGATGCGCTGGAAAACGGACTCCTTCCGGATCTGATGTTACTGGACGTAATGATGCCGCGCATGACCGGCTATGAAGTCTGTCAAAAAATTCGAGAGCGCTTTCCGGCTCATGAATTGCCGATTGTCATGCTGACGGCAAAGAACCAAGTTCAAGACATCATAGAAGGTTTTGAATCAGGAGCCAATGATTATTTATCTAAACCGATTCAAAAAGGCGAAATGATCGCTCGCATCAAAACTCATCTAAATTTAGCCAAACTTACTTTAGCATACGGGCGATTTGTGCCGCATAATTTTCTAAATTTTTTAAGTCGAGAAAGTATTCTTGAAGTGCAACTAGGCGACCAAGTTCTCAAAAAAATGACAGTAATGTTTGCGGATATTCGCGATTTTACAACGCTGTCAGAAGCAATGACCCCTAAAGAAAATTTTAATTTTCTCAACTCTTATCTCAGTCAGGTTGGCCCAATCATTCGTCAGCACCAAGGCTTTATTGATAAATATATTGGGGATGCAATCATGGCTTTGTTTCCCGAATCAGCGAAAGATGCTCTGCAAGCAGCGCTAGCAATGCAGAAAGAAGTGGCGCTGTATAATCAACACCGGCAGCAGCAAGGTGAGGTTCCAATTTCTATCGGCATTGGCTTGCATACGGGCAATTTAATGTTAGGAACAATTGGCGAATCGCAACGCATGGAAACGACGGCGATCTCGGATGCCGTAAACTTAGCTTCTCGTTTGGAAGGGTTAACAAAGCTCTATGGAGCGGGAATTTTAATTAGCTTACACACCTTAATTCGGGTGGAAGATATAGAAACTTACAGCTTTCGATTTCTTGATCGCGTCCGAGTGAAAGGAAAAAGCAAGCCGGTTGCGGTCTATGAAGTGTACGATGAAAACTTTGGATTAATCAATCAGTTAAAGACGCAAACAAAGCCAATGTTTGAGCCGGCAGTGATGGCTTATAATCGCCAAGATTTTGCGGGAGGGCAACCCATGTTTGAAAAAATCTTGGCGATTAACCCTGAAGATCGGGCAGCACTGCTATACATGAAACGCTGCCAACATTATCAACAATATGGTGTGCCGGCAGGATGGGAAGGCGTAACTGATTTAGATATTAAAGAATGAGCATTCAACTGAACTTGAGTAAGTTCTGCCACAATTCGCTAATAAAAAACTCCCCAGCATCGTTGTGGGGAGATATTTGTAGTTTCTAAAAATTGCGATTGAGGGTTAAAAAGCTCTGGTTCAATCACCCACCAAGACTGCGAAAATATGCGTCAAGAGCGTCAGATCCGCCGATCAGTTTACCATCAACAAAGACTTGCGGAACCGTGGTAGCACCGGCAACTGCCCGCAACGAGCGATTTGTGATCTCTGGACCCAAAACAATTTCCTCAAAATCGATGTTGTGTTCCTTCAGCGCTGCTTTAGCACGCGCACAGAAGGGACAACCGACTTTGGTAAATAGGGAAACCATTTGAGGTTTCGCTGCGTTGGGATTGATGTAGCGGAGCATTGTCTCCGCATCAGACACTTCAAAAGGATCTCCCGCGACTTCCGGTTCAATAAACATCTTTTCGATGACACCATCCTTGACTAACATGGAATAGCGCCAAGAACGTTTACCGAAACCTAAATCATCTTTATCAACCAGCATCCCCATTTGGGCTGAAAAGTCCCCATTTCCATCGGGAAGAAACGTGATGTTTTCTGCTGCTTGAGTTTTCTTCCACTCATTCATCACAAAAGTGTCATTGACTGAAACGCAGACGATTTCATCTACGCCATTTTCCCTAAAAACTTTTGCAAGCTCGTTATAACCAGGAACGTGCGTAGAAGAACAAGTTGGCGTAAAAGCGCCGGGAAGGGCAAAAACAATCACTGTTTTACCCGCAAACAGTTCGTCAGTCGTAATATCAACCCATTTATCATTCTGGCGGGTCTTGAAAGTGATGCTGGGAACTTTTTCCCCTTCACGATTTTTCAGCATTCCCTATCTCCTGTTGTGCGCGGTTTCGCCGGCAGCATTTTATTCAGCGTATTGCTTCGCTGCGGCCTTGTAGTCCTATCGTAGTCTGCTGCTGCCGCTGAGTCCTATAGAAAACTTAACACACGATCCCCACCAAAGTTTGTCTTCTGTCTATCAACGACTGAGTTGACAGAGGAGTGGGTGTGATTAACACGTGAGCGGTTAGAGGCTTGAGGGGTCAGACTGCGGTCACAACAATAGTTGACACGAATCACATTTTGCTATATCAGCGGTCACTTTACAGTATCTTTAAAAAACCTACGATGATAATCAAGAGATAGAGGAGCGCTTTAACATGGCTAACAACGAGAAGAAACTGCGTCAGAATCCCTATACAACTTATCGCGACCCCCAAACCGGCCAATGGATTGTCGTGAAACCTGATGAGGAAGACGCTCGAAAAGTGGCTTAGGTGTGGGATCAGCTTTATTTATTGCTTGAACATATTAGTACGCTTGAAGTCGGTTCCTCCCTTGCCCCTGCCTGCCGATTGCACGAGAGGGTGAAACAGTCAAATGCCAATTTTTGTATAGAATTCCTTAAATCAATCGTTTATTTTAATAAGTTTCGCCCATCCGCAGGAACAGACAAACGCGCCACTAAGGAGCGACACCAGATTTCCGGCTTATAGAAAAATTTTTCATAAAAAATAAGTCCAGCCGATATCCTCGTAATCGGCTAGCCTTTTTGGTGATTTTACACGGACTCAAAAATGTCTTGTTTTGAGCAGCAACTGAGAGAACAGCCAAGCTGAAACCTTGGCACAGCGAGTGCAAGGGAGGTATCTTAGTCTTCGTGATCCTCAAATGGATCTGCTAAGTCTTTAGAAGGTGGGCCAAAAGCCGTGTAGATTGAAAAGCCGGTGATCGCGACCAAGACGGCGCAAATCGAAATGCTAAGAACTGTTGCGGGTTCCATCTGATAAATAAATTATGAGTGTTAATCTTATACAATTTTACAAAACGTTAAAAACTTCTGTCGAGACTCTTCATAGGTGACTTATGGCACAACGGACTAGGTTGGGAGAAATCCTCAGACCCCTTAACTCCGAGTATGGTAAAGTAGCACCCGGTTGGGGCACAACGCCATTGATGGCTGTGTTTATGGGTCTATTTTTCGTATTCTTGCTGATCATTCTGCAACTCTACAACTCCTCACTGCTGATTCAGAACGTCGATGTGGATTGGAGAAGTCTAGGCGGCTAGTTGATGCCGTGGCAGTGTCGCTAGAGAGCAAGTGCGCCTCCGCCGCCACTCGCCACGAAACATTATTGACTCTATCGTTTGGAAAGCCAGGAATTTATTCGTTAGGCTTGTGATATTGCTTCCCGGCTGGACCGGGATTTTTTTGTCGGTTTTATACTAGAGCGAGAAGTCGCAGGAGGAAGGCGCATGAATATTTTTGGGATTGGCTTGCCGGAGATGGCGGTGATTATGGTACTCGCCTTGTTGGTATTTGGCCCCAAAAAATTGCCAGAAATCGGTCGCAGTATGGGTAAGGCGATTCGAGGCTTTCAACAAGCTTCTAATGAGTTTGAGTCAGAGTTTAAGCGGGAAGTTGAGGAAATCGAGCAAGCAACGACTGCACCGGCTAAATCTGAGAAAATAACCGGCACATCTGAGCAAGGCTAGGGATATCGGGAAACAATGAAGGATGAAGGGGGTTTTTGGCCTTTTGCCTTCTTCTCAAGATTTAAAGACGAAGTGTAATGACAGAAGCAACGGCATCACCGGCTTTGGTAATTCCCCAGCTGATCGTGGGTTTGGGGAATCCAGAGCCAAAATATGATCGAACGCGGCACAATATCGGCTTTGCCGCTGTTGACGCCTTAGCCAGTTCTTGGCAGATTCCCTTGGCTGAAAATCGCAAGTTTCAGGCAGCGTTTGGGGAAGGACAAAGTTTAAAAGGCAATAAAATTCGCCTGCTCAAGCCGCTTACCTACATGAATCGCTCTGGCCAAGCGATTCGAGCGGTGACGGATTGGTATAAGCTGCCGGCAGAATCGGTACTCCTGATTTATGACGATATGGATTTGCCTGTAGGCCGGCTGCGGTTGCGGCTGTCTGGGTCTGCCGGCGGTCATAATGGGATGAAGTCCACGATCTCTCATCTGGGCACCCAAAATTTTCCTCGTCTGCGAATTGGGATTGGCAAGCCGGCTGAAAACGAGGGTGATCCCGCTATTTCTCACGTTCTCGGCAAATTTTCGCCGGCTGAAACGAAGTTAATGTCAGAAGTTCTACAACTCGTTGTGGATGCTGTGGAACTCAGTCTGAAGCAGGGTGTGGAAAAAGCAATGAATTTTTACAATAATCGTACAGTCACCAGTGATGGTGCGTAAATATCCGGGTAATTGCTAATCAATAAAAGTCTGTAGATGCGGGCTTTATTTTTTTAACCTAACTTTCAGCAGCTTGTAAGTAGCATCTGTACAGACGGATTTTGTATGAGTTCTAACCGTCTCCCAAAAACAACGGCCCATGTCCGGGTTACTCAGCAGTCTTGGCAACAAGGCACGATAGAAGGAGAAGTGATTGCCGGCTCCTATGCATGGCAGTTTCAATGGTGTTTCAAACGTGGCCAACTTGCCATTGAGCCTTCTAGCGGGCGAGCTTTAATTCAGGAACCGCTAGGACGCTTCTTGGAAAAATGGGACTACCAGCTTGAACCTGGGGGTGATTACTCGTTTACGATTCGGGCGGAGCTTTAATAGGGGGGATTGGGCATGGGGCATCTGCGCCGGCTGGTTTCACCGGCTCTGGAGTTTCAAATATCGTTCGATTAAAACGATCGCGACAATGTCATCCACAGGACGGGGAGGCTCTCGCATCCCTTTGGGAATCAGACGTGACAAGCCGGCAGGGGGATACATTTCCCAGTAACGATCCCGTGCCTCTAAGCTGCTATAGCGCTCATCAACCATCACAATTTCCACTGAGGCCGGTAGTGCCTCAATGAGTTGTTTTTTCCAAGATTTTGCTGTGGTTTGATCTCCCATTACCAATAAGCCGGTGGAATATTCTTGAGACAGAGATTGAATAGTTGAGATGGCCTTCTCTGACGGTACAACTTGATGTAGAAATACTTTGCCATTTACCCCCATTACAGCAACGCCACACTTGAGGCGTCCGGGATCAAAACCTAATATTATTTGTGGAGGATTAATCATAACTTTCCAGGGATAGAGAGCCGGCGAGAACAGAAAAAGAAGACATGAATCTTCTGTTTTACCTTCTTATTTTTACCTTAATTTTCTTCATAATTTTGATGATATTTTTGCTGAGCTAGTGGCGAAGGTACGCGAAGCGCTTGGACTTCGGTTGTGTTTCCAAAAATAGTGATTAAGTACAATCTTGCCGGATTCCAGAACCAGGCCGGCACGTTTGAAAAAGCACCTTTCCATCCTTAATGACCACTAGTTCCACCCTCAGAGGGCCGGCTGTGTATGTTTCCTCTGCCGCGATCGCTTTCACATCCACGGGTTGGTTTTGCTGCTGAAGTTGCTCAAAAAAGCGAATGAGTGTTTGAATGCTGCCGTCTCCAATTTGAACCGTATCAGCCAGAATACCCGCCCGACGTGCTCGAAAATTAGAAGCAGCTAGCAACAGCTCGATCCGCTGCCGCATCTGTTCCAGTCTCATTGTTTTCGGATCAACAGAAGTTGCTGCCACCACATCTCCCGGCATAAACACCACTCGATTGCGGGCTGCATCCACAAAGACTTGCACCCGCGTTTCTCCGAGTAAGTAATTAGCCGCTGAGAGAATTCTCACCACGTATTCCTCGCCATCACTAATCTGAGCGATTAATTCTTCAATTTGAGCCGGCGCAATTTGAACCACAGGTTCATTAACATCATCCGTCCCAGGTTGAGCAATTTTAAGAGCAGATGAATTCGCTTGCTGTAAAAGTTTTTCCACCGCTTGAGGAGCAGCTGAGGGATCGACGATTTGGACAACGGCAGAAGTTAGGACTTGCCCCCGTCGCAGAACAATTGTACCGACTTGTAAGTTTTGAAATTCTCGCTCCAGAATTTGCACTTCTTGTTGTAAGAAAGCCTGCTGACTTTCCAATTGTTGAAGCCGATTTTCTTGCTGAGCTAGCAATTGAGTTTTTTGCTCAATTTCTCGATTCTTTCGAGCAAGTTCTAAGTTAGTTTGCTCAATTTCTTGGTTTCTTCGAGCAAGTTCTAGGTTTGTTTGCTCAATCTCTTGGTTTTTTCGAGCGAGTTCTTGGGTAGTTTGCTCAATTTGCTGATTCTGCTGAGCCAGCAATTGGTTCGTCTGTTCTATTTCTTGATTTTGTCGCGCAATATCTAGATTTTGCTGATCGATTACTTGGTTTTTTCGATCAATATTTTGATTTTGCTGCTGAATCTCTTGATTTTTTTCGTCAATCCTTTGATTCTGTTGAGCAATCTGAACTTTCCCTTGCTCCAACTGATCGAGCAGCGCTTGGCGTTCAGCTTGACGTTTTTTAATTTCTTCTTTCAGCGCTTCCTTCTGAGCTATTGTTTGACTCAGTTGGTTCTGAGAGCTTTTCAATTGCTCCTCTTTCGCCGCTAGTTCGTCAGCCGCCTCATCCAGTTTTCCGAGGGCAGCTTGCAATGACCAATTTGTTGCATTTAGGCGTTGCTGAGCCGCTGATTGCTGAGCTTGGGATTTGCTTAACTCAGCCTCTACTTTCGTTTTTTCAATATTGGCTTTTTCTAGGTCTTTACGGGTTCTTCTAATGTTTTTTTGAATCTTGTCGTACTCGAAAATGCCTTTGCGTAATGGCTCGCTCGTGGCAAATAAAATACCCAGAGTTGAGGCTGAAATGGTGACGCCAGTAACAATCGTGACTAAAGTTGCCGTTTTCTTGGGACGGAGATTAAATAGGCTCAGTCGCGCCTTTCCAACTTTCGTGCCAATGCGATCACCGGCTGTTGCGAGTACCCCCCCCAACAATAAAATTGCCACAATCAGGATGTATCCAATGGTCATCTACCTGTCGGGAAGCCTTTGAGTATAAAGCTACAGCAAACCAAGATACAGCCTAACGTTTCCGCGACACACTGGATCAGTAATTCCCGAAGGAGTTGCAAAGGATGTTTGCTAGAAATTTTTTCGTAACCACTGAGGGAGAGACTAAGAATGGGAGTAGAGTAGCGCTATAGGGTGAAAAGTTTGAGGCAAAGGGTGAAACCCAAAACCCTTCAATAGGAGCAAAGAGGACTTGTCCCGCTTCACTATTCACTTTTTATTGGCTACAGTTGCCAGTTGACGGCTCACCCTCACGCCCCTGATTTAGTGGAACGCGAACGCCGAAATCATGAATTAGGTAAATTGCTGACTTAAAGCAACTGGGTTGTGGACTGTAATCTTTTTCTTATGGATTGAGATCATTTTTTCTTGCCGCAAATCTCCCAGTAAGCGGGTGACGGTGACTCGTGTTGAGCCAATGGCTTCTGCGATTGCTTGATGGGAAAGCTTCAGGTCAATCGTAATCCCCTCGGTACTGGGAACACCAAAATCCCGACACAGAATCAGCAGAAAGCTGACAAGGCGCGAACCCATATCCCGGTGCGCTAGGGTTTCAATCATCATCTCGGTTTGCAAGATCCGAGAGGAAAGTCCTCGCAACATCACCATTGACAAGTCGGGATCGTCTTTGAGTGCCTTCTCGACTTGTTCAATGGGTACTGAAAGTAGTTCCACCGGCGTAAAGGCGACTGCATGGTAAAACCTGTCAGAACGATGTCCTGTAATCAGGGACAGGACGCCAAACACGCTATTTTCTCGCAGTAGGGCGACGGTAATTTCCTCCCCAGCCTCATAAACTCTGGAAAGCTTCACCGCGCCTTTAAGGAGAAAATAAACCCGTTCTGCAGGATCTCCGGGAAAAAAGATTGTTTTGCCCCGTTCGTAGGTTTCCACCACCGGCGGAAACGCCCCACCTCCCATTTGACGGAATACTGAGGCTAGCGGTCTATCTTGCGTCATGACCATATCCATTACCTTTCATCCGTGCCCTAGAGACTTTGCCCGATAACTAACCGACGAAGTAACTTAATGCGATCGTTGTGTGACTTTAGAACACATAATCTTACTCTCCAGTGTTTTTTTGTACAATGCGATACATAATTTTGAAGGAATCACGAATTAATAGGCAATTGAGCGCAAACTGAGCTAAGTTTGTCAGCTCCGCCGCCAGGAATCGCTAGTTTATGATTAAAGCTTGACCATTATCTTAGCCGGAACCTGAGACATCTGGGGGTCTTTCCTGGTGCTAGGTAACACTAACTCAGTTATTATTGGCTCTTTGGGCTTTATGTGGCCTGCAAATTGCTGTCCAATTGATAACTATGCTAGATTTAACCGGAAAAAATGCCCTTGTCACCGGCATTGCCAACAACCGTTCAATTGCTTGGGGAATTGCTCAACAGCTACACAAAGCGGGTGCAAATCTCGGCATCACCTATTTGCCCGATGAAAAGGGGCGTATGGAGAAAAAGGTGGCTGAACTGGTGGAACCGCTCAACCCCAGCTTGTTTGTCCCTTGTAATGTCCAAGATGATGCCCAAATCAAGTCTACTTTTGAGACTGTGGGCGAGAAGTGGGGCAAGTTAGATATTTTGATTCATTGTCTGGCGTTTGCCGGCAAGGATGAACTCACAGGCGATTTTAGCAAGACTTCGCGGGCCGGTTTTACCCAAGCTTTGGAAATCAGCGCTTATTCGCTGGTTCAGCTAGGCGCGGCTGCTAAACCATTAATGACAGAAGGCGGCAGCATTGTCACGCTGACTTATTTGGGCGGTGTGCGGGTAATTCCTAACTACAATGTGATGGGAATTGCAAAGGCGGCGCTGGAAATGAATGTGCGTTATCTGGCGGCTGAACTTGGCCCACAAAATGTTCGGGTGAATGCGATTTCAGCCGGCCCAATTCGTACGCTGGCTTCTTCGGCGGTTGGTGGCATTTTGGATATGATTCACCATGTTGAAGAAATTGCGCCCCTACGTCGCACTGTGACGCAATTAGAAGTGGGAAATACGGCGGCTTTCCTATGCAGTGATTTGGCCAGTGGCATCACAGGCCAAGTTCTGTATGTGGATGCCGGTTACGCAATTATGGGGATGTAATTCCCGATTGCTTGCCGGTTGCAGTCTGCAGTTATCCGAAAAAAGCCCGCACAGGCGGGCTTTATCAAAAGATTATTTTGTCACTTATAAGATTATTTTTTTACCCTATCTTCTCACATCACTCGTCGAGAGGCATTTCGCAAATATAGTTAACCAGGTTTCCCAAGTCGCTTTCTGGATCATTTTCTCCGACTAAAGTCCACCGGGAATCTGATGTTCGCCAGCGCCGGCCATTTTTGACTCTGACGGTTCTAAATTGTCTTTCTTCACAATCCACTTCCATCTCTGATCCAACAGGGCCGTTGTTATATTCTGTGCTTCCATAAAATTGCCTAACTTCATAGTCAGGTGCACCTGGAAAGCGGGACTGTGTGAGGCTAATGCTTTTTGGATTAACACAAATTCTGCCAAAACATTCGAGTTGTTGCGCGGTAGCATTTAAGCCGGCAATGCTGACAAAACTCAGCGCAACTCCAAAAAAGACATATTTTTTCTTCATCTTGTCTATTTTGCCATAACTTTCAAAGTACATTATAAGAAAATTATTGATTAGTTGAGTACGCTTTTATAGAAATTTTAACCATTTTAGACAGACTGTAAAAAGCAGGTAAAGTAAATAAAGGAATCTTATCAGCTTAACTTCTATGATTGACTTTTCCCCTTGGGATGCACTTCTGCGCCGATATGTTGACGAGCAGGGACGGGTCGACTATCTGGCTTGGAAAAATGAGCAGCCCCAAACACTTGCAGACTGGCTATCGAATTTAGCAGAACCGGCTCTTAAACTGGAACTCAGCTCAAAAGAGGAATTAGCATTGTGGATTAACCTTTACAATGCTTTCACGATTTCTACAATTCTAGAACGGTATCCGATTGATTCGATTCGACCTAAAATTCTAGGAATTCCTAACTGGGTTGCCTTTTTATGGTTCTTTTCTCGGCCTGCTTATTCCTTTGCCGGCAATCGTTATAGCCTTGCTCAAATTGAAAATAAAATTTTACGCGACAAATTCAATGAACCTCGAATTCATTTTAGTATTGTCTGTGCTTCTATTGGATGTCCCTTGTTAAGAAATGAAGCTTATTGGCCAGAACGAGTGCAAGAGCAATTAGAGGATGACGTACGCCGATTTATTAATAATCCGGAAAAAGTTAGGTATGATTCTCAGAAGGAAACGCTTTACTGTAGCCAAATTTTAAAATGGTATCGAAAGGATTTCCTGAAAATCGCTCCATCCGTTCAAACGTATATTCGCTCTTACTTAATAGAGGATTTACCTTTAACTTCGGATACGCCAATTTCTTACCTGTATTATGACTGGAATCTCAATCAACGGATGTCTTCATAGAACTGTTTCAGATAAGTTGCAGAGGCACCAAATCCCCAAAGTAAGCCAATGTAAAGGTAGATCCCTGTGGCTTTGAGAGAACCCCATTTTGCCACGCGCCGATCTGAAGTTTGAACGATGCGGTTTACTAAGCGAATTTTTCCTTTTTGTACAAGCTTGACGCATAAATCACCATCCTCCATAATCGGAAGATTTTCATCAAAACCGGCACACTCCCAAAACTCATGCCGGCGGCAAAAGATTACTTGATCTCCAAATAAAAGACGCAGTCCTTTAAAAAATAGGTGAGGTTTAAAAAGTAGCGGCGCGTAGTAAGTTTTGATATAATTATGTAAGGAAATTCCCCATCTTGTTGTTTGAGGGCCTGCCATCAAAGCAATAAATCCCCCAGCAACAACTTTTTCATTTGCTAAAGTTTGCTGAATCACGGCGATTAAATCATCGGGAATCCAAGTATCTGCGTGTAAGAAACAAAGGATATCGCCGGTTGCAACTTTTGCGCCTTGATTCATTTGAATGGATCGTCCCCGCCGATCACACATTTCAACCGGCACCCCAGCGGCTTTAGCAATTTCGACTGTTTCATCTTCACTGCCACCATCCACGACAATCACTTCCCAAGCAGCAGGATCGAGTGTCTGAAGGCATCGCAAAGTTCGTCCCAGGCTGGTTGCTTCATTTAGGGTGGGGATGATAATAGAAACGCGAGACATGAGAGGATATTCTATTAATTACAGTGTTGACTGATGTATTCAAGATTTTTGCTGTGGGACGTATTCCTTATTAATTGGCTTAAGCCCAAGCAGAAATCGCAGGATATTAATCCGCTTTACAAAGAGATCGTACAGGATAATTGTTCCCAAAAGCGACGCGGTGCTAATTACCCAATATTTCTCCATTATCCCAACATTCCATCGCACCACATAAAAGCCAATTGCCACAAGAACTGTTTGATGTAGAATGTAAAACGGGTAACAAGCAACACTTGCATATTGCAGCAAAGTATTGTTGAAATTTAAATAACGTTGAGTTAAACCAAGCAGAGCAATTACCCAACACCAAGAATTAAATCCGCGAAATATTTGATAAACGACATATTCTAATGAGTAACCCCGTTCGGGGACGGTGTTAGTCATCCATAAATATAAAAGCACGGTCATGCCGGCAACCGAAAGAATAACTGAAACTTTTAAGTTTTTATCAATCGCTTGCTTGAATCTCGAATCGGAACAGACGAAATAGCCATAAATAAAATAAAGAAGATACAAACAAAAGTTTGCCCAATCATCATAAAGATTTTGTAACCCGGGCCATCTAGGCCGTAAAGCACCTTCAATAATTGCTAGGGGAATTGCTAATAAAAAGATTGCTCCTGGCTTTTCTAGAAAATTGGCAATTTTTTGAATTAAAGGCTGGCTTTCTTTCTTTTTGAAATGAAGGAATAGTGGCAGTGCTATTAAAGAAAAAACTAATAAATAAATTAAAAACCAAAGATGCGCCCATTCAAAATTTCCTTTAGGACGAATGCCGTTAAAGAATTGCGGATAAAATTGCAAGTAAGAGGCTTGATAATCTGGGTTACTTAAAAGCCTGTAATAGACTTGAGGGGGAACAATGACTAAAGTTCCAAATAAGAATGGGATAAAAAGTCGTTTGAAGCGTTCTGTGATATATTCGCTGCCGGTGCGAAATGAAAGTGCAAACCAAGTAGACGATCCTGAAACCAAGAAAAAAAGCGGCATATGCCATTGGTGAACAAATGTGATGAACAACTGCATTGCCGGACTTGCTACGTCATTTTTTACATAAAACTCCCCTAAATTTCCGCGATAAAAAATTGCTGCGGTATGGAAATAAATCAGAAGTAAAACTGCAAGTACCCTAAGCCAATCAAGCTCATAGCGTCTTTCAGGTTTACTCGTAACTTCTGTAGTGCGATCCGCTGAGTTCATGGATAGTCATTCTCCTGATTGGCGGAAGTAATGGCTTTTAATAAAAATTTGATTGTTAACTAAAAGTCCCTTTGAGAAGGGGGATCTTCAGCAATCAATGGCAGCACGACACCGGCATTCAACCAATTTTCCCCAAAAGGCATCGTAGGGATGCACTAATTGTGCCGGCAACCCCTCTTTAAAAATTGGCCGATTTTCATTTGCCCATTTAAAGATGCTGCCTTCCAAATTATAAACCCGATTAAATCCAGCTTTTTGAAGCTTTTGAGCAACACCGGCACTGCGATAGCCAACTGAACAATACACAATAATCGGCTGATCAAATGCAATTTCTTTTAATGCCGCCAACTCAGGAACCCTTGGATCGATCCGCTGCGCTGCTTTTAAATGGCTAACTGCATACTCCGCCTCAGTTCGAGCATCCAGTAAAAGTGGTTTCAACTGTGCCGGATCTTCTAGCCAATGCGCCAATTTTTTTGTGGAAATCCACTGGATATCGGGAAACTTAATTGTGATGAACCGCTTCAGGAATCGGAATACAAGCGCACGTCCAACAGAAAACATTCTATCAAAAATTTGATAACTATTAGCTTAATTCTACCTACTGGTGATGTCAGTAAAATATGAGATTCTTGACTTTAGGAAGCAATCACCGATTGCAAAGCGTGTTCGTTAGGCCAAATTGAAAATTCGTTAAAGTAAAGAAATGTAAAGTTTCTGAATGAATAGATCATGACCACCACACCCCGCGTCAGAGCACCGGAACTCCCCCAGAATTATCCGTGGCTGAACACGGATCGCCCTCTATCCCTGCAACAGCTAAAAGGGCGAGTAGTCATTCTTGACTTTTGGACGTATTGTTGCATTAACTGCCTGCATGTGCTGCCAACGTTGAAATATTTAGAGCAAAAATACAAAGATTCCCTGACAGTCATCGGGGTTCATTCCGCCAAATTTGAAAACGAGAAGGAAGTTGAGAACATCCGCCAAGCGATTCTGCGTTATGACATTGAGCATCCGGTGATCGTGGATAGCGGGTTTAGAGTTTGGCAAAGCTATGCTGTCCGCGCTTGGCCCACTTTGATGGTGATTGATCCGCAAGGTTACGTCATCGGTTATGTTGCCGGCGAAGGCAACCGGGATGCTTTAGATGAACTGATTGGCAAATTAATTCAGCAACACAAGGATGCCGGCACGATTAATTTTCAGGAACTCAGCCTCAGTTTGGAGAAGCAGCGCAAACCGTTGGTGACGCCTTTGGCTTTCCCCGGAAAGGTTTTAGCGAGTGAGGATCTCCTGTTTATTGCAGATTCTGGTCATCACCAGCTCGTTATCACCACCCTGGATGGCGACGTTTTGCATATTATCGGCACCGGCACTCCCGGATTAACGGATGGTTCCTTCACCGAGGCGCAGTTTTTTGCACCGCAAGGCATGGCGCTGGATGCGGAAAATCAAATTCTCTACGTTGCCGATACTGAAAATCATGCGCTGCGGCAAATTGACTTGCAGAATCAAACTGTTGCAACGATTGCCGGCATCGGCGAACAAAGCCATAACATTCATCCGCACAGTGGTGTCGGTTTGCAAACTGCTTTAAATTCTCCGTGGGATTTGCAACGGGTGGGAAATCACCTATTTATTGCAATGGCCGGCCCTCACCAAATCTGGGAAATGCAGCTAGACACCGGCATGATCGGCACCTATGCCGGCACCGGCAGAGAATTTTGCATTGATGGTGATTTAACAGAATCTGCCTTTGCACAACCCAGCGGTATCACCACCGACGGGGAAGAACTTTTTGTTGCAGACAGCGAAATCAGCTCAATTCGCGCTGTTGGTTTGGGAGAAAATGCCAAAGTGCGAACCGTTTGCGGCAGCGGCGAACTCTTCGGTTTTGGTGACAAAGATGGTCAAGGCTTGGATGTGCGCTTGCAGCATTGCTTGGGGGTGGAATATGCCGGCGGTTTCCTCTGGGTGGCAGATAGCTACAACCACAAAATCAAGCGGGTTGAGACAAAGACGGGAATTTGCATCTCTGTTTTAGGGGATGGGGTGGCCGGCTTGCAAGATGGTGTAGGCGAAGAAACTCGCTTCAGTGAGCCTGCCGGTTTAAGTGTTCTCGGTTCTTACTTATACATTGCCGATACAAACAACCATGTGATTCGGCGCATTGAATTAGACACACTGAAGGTGAAAACCCTTGATTTTCCGAGATTGTGTTCACCAGATGTTTGCGTGCCGGTGTAGAGTCTCAAGTGCCCTAGATTTGTCACGTCTGCGCCGGTTTTTCTGCTAACGCGCTGCCGGTAAATCGGCTGACTGACAAATCTAGGGCACGCTACGTTTAGATCATTTAAATAGCCTCTACCTTGAGGAGGATCTTGTTAGTTTTTAGCCTCGATAGTCCTCCAATCTCAGTTGTAACCCTCGTCAGAGAGAAAACCCCGGCTGCTTGAAAAGTCGGAATTTTTAGGATTCAGTGACCTTTAAAGTTGCTTTAGTTCATCAAATCTTTAAATAACCTCTCCCGTTGGGCGGATATTGTTAACTTGAACTCTTGAAATAAGCTATTTTTAACCTTGATATAAATATTTTTAACCTTGATATAAAGCCAATACAGCTGATCTAAAGCCCTCTACTTACTTATACGGACACACAAAATTTTCGCAAAAAAGACAAATCTTTAAAATTTCAGTATGATTACGGATGATGATTGGAAGGAAATATAAAATAATTGTGTACATAGCTTGAGCAGTCAATCAGGTGTGTAGATAAAAACTCGACATTATAGAGTTTCTGTTGATTTCTTAAAGGGCGTAGCCCCCAAGAGTTGACCTAGATACCGGGTAACTCGTCTCCAGAGGTGCTTCTACAAACATTCCAAGCAAAACGTTCAACTGCCCTTGCGCTTGTTGAACTGAGCTAAGCAACTGATGGAGAAATCGAGATGGCTGCTAATGAACAAAGCGTCGTTTTTAGTGATTCAGCGATTGAATACTTCCTAAGTCTTACCGCTGGATTATTGATCAAGTCAAAATCTCCGAGAGCCGACGCCAAAAAAGATGGGTTTGGGCGGATCAGTGAACTATCGGAGTCTCACATTCCTATGTGTATCTTGCAAAATGTTTCTCTTGGTAATCCCAAGCGTGGGCGGATAGGTGCATTTCAGCTAATTTTAGCTAATCCAGCCCACTATGCAAATCAGTTGCAGCATTGGATACCAGTCTTTTCTCCTGACTTAACCGGCACTGCTTTTGCTGCCGGCGAGGGAAATTTAGACTCCGAAATCGACGAAATTAAAGCGCCTTCGCTTTTTGCCGCAGCGCTCGCTAACTCCTGCCGTCGTGTTTTTTGGAGTGTAACCTCAGCATTCTTATGGCAACCGGCTATAACCAAAAAACCGGAATTTGCATAAGACAGAGAAATCAAACGCATGGTTTATGACTTTAAAACCTTTGATGCAAATGCAACCAAATTACGAGTTGCAATCAATCGAAACCGTCAACTGGATCATGTTAACGCTCAACAACCGCTCCTTTACTGACTTTTAAAACCCTAGCAATACGGGATAGCACTCCATTTTACCCGTTAAATTTTTCAACAGTGGCACCCATAGCCGCCATCAGACGAAATGCCACTTTGCAAGTTTTACTGCCCTCTAGTAATCGCTCAGAAAATGCCTAAATCGGGCATTCTGTAAAAATTTCGCTTGAGCAAATTCAGCAATTTCATTGACTTAAAAAAGTATGAGCATTTTAACTGTAACCACCAATGCAGACAGTGGAGCCGGTTCACTGCGTGCAGCAATCGCTTCTGCACAAGCCGGCGATACCGTTCAGTTTTCATCCAGCTTAGCTAATCAAACCATTAGCCTCAGCAGTCAAATAGAAATCAACAAACATTTGACGATAGATGGGGCGGGCGCAACGAATTTAACCATCAGTGGCAATAACGCCAGCCGCGTCTTTTATAGCGATTGGAGTTACCTTGTTCCCGAAGGCTACAACATCAGCCTCAAAAATCTCACCATTGCCAATGGCAAAACCACGGATGCAGATGGTGGCGCAGGTATTCGCATGGGATATCTGGGAGACTTAACTGTAGAAAACACCACATTTAAAAACAACGCAGCCGGGAAAGGTGCTGCAATCATGGCCGGCACTAGCGGGACAACTACCGTCATCAACAGTAAATTCGATGCTAATGATGGCACATCTGGCACCACCGATGTCATGCGAGAACGCGGTGCCGGTGGCATTGCCACAGCCGGAGGTGCACTTACCGTTCAAGGCAGCGAGTTTACCAATAACAAAGGTATTGTTGGAGGCGCAATTAACGTCCTCAACACAGAATTACTGGTAGAAAACTCGACGTTTGTTAATAACGACACCACAGCCGGTGCTGCCTACCCATCCGGACGGTATCAAAGTGGAAATGGTGGTGCAATCTACACCGATGGTGCGAATGGCTTGAATGAACCAGGCAGTATTATTATTCGCAAAAGCCGGTTTGAAGGCAACAAAGCAGCCGGTTTTGGTGGGGCATTGAATCTTAGCGCTTATCAACCGCAAACCGTATCGGTTGAAGATTCCATCGTGCTGGGAAATGAAGTCATCCAAAACGCCAACGGCAGCTCATTAGGCGGTGGCATCTACCATCAAGATGTAGAGCTAACGATTAACAACACAACTGTTGCCAACAACAAAGCCGTATTTCAAGGGGGAGGATTGTGGGCAAATAACGCAGGAGTTACGGTTAGCAACAGCACCTTCTCCGGCAACATCGCAGAAGATGCAGCCAAAGGATATGGCGGTGCAATTCGCATCGGAGGCACCGATAAAGCAGCGAACATCACCAATACAACCATTGCTAATAACTCAGCAGGCTGGGTAGGAGGTGGCATATTAGCCGGCTCTACTCCCGTGACGGTTAAAAACACGATTTTTAGCAATAACACGGCAGCGAATCCCTGGAATATTCAGTACAACACAACTCGTGAATTAACCGATGGCGGAGGTAATGTTCAATGGCCGCCTAAAGCAACTAATCTTTTCAACGACTACAATGCAACGGCAACAATCACCCTTGCAGATCCGAAACTCGGCCCTTTGCAAGACAACGGCAGTGGCATTTTAACCCATGCCTTGCTTGAAGGCAGTGCGGCAATCGGTATAGCTGGGGGACTGAATGCCGGCGCACCCACAACACCCGCACCGACTGACACCGTAGTTGGTGGCGGTGGCAGCGATACGATTACCCCCACACCGACTGACACCGTAGTTGGTGGTGGTGGCAGCGATACGATTACCCCCACACCGACTGACACCGTAGTTGGCGGTGGTGGCAGCGATACCATAACACCCGCACCGACTGACACCGTAGTTGGTGGTGGTGGCAGCGATACCATAACACCCGCACCGACTGACACCGTTGTCGGTGGCGGCGGCAGCGATACCATAACACCCGCACCGACTGACACCGTTGTCGGTGGCGGCGGCAGCGATACGATTACCCCCACACCGACTGACACCGTAGTTGGTGGTGGTGGCAGCGATACGATTACCCCCACACCGACTGACACCGTAGTTGGTGGTGGTGGCAGCGATACGATTACCCCCACACCTACACCTACACCTAGCGGCAACGATGTCATCTATGGTGAAGCCGGCAATGACACAATTTACGCCGGCGACGGCAACGACACCATCTATGGCGGTAGCGGCGACGATGTCATCTATGGAGGCGCAGGTAACGATATCATTTATGCCGAAGACGGAAACGACACGATTTATGGAGGCGGTGGCGACGATACCATCTATGGCGGTGCCGGTATAAACTTTCTCAACGGTGGAGACGGCAACGATGTCATCTATGCCACTGATGATATCCTCTTACCCGGCCCAGCACCCCTGCCACCGGCTCAACAAGGCGAGAATAGCGTCACCGGCACTCCTGACAATGACACTCTCACAGGCGCTAACACCGCTGCCACGCCGCCAAGTGATAACAGTGCAGACACTTTCCTACTAGCAAATGCCGGCATCTCCTCTCAAGGATTGAGTGATTATCCGATACTGACTGACTTCAACGGCAGCGAGAATTTGATGCAGATCCAACAGTCGGGAAGTGACACTCCAATCTTTGACGGCAACGGTTCCACCAAGGATGAACTAATTGGAACTGTTCCTACATCAGGGTTAACTCTCAACAACAGCGATCCTATTCTCGTCTAGACCATTTTGAACCGGCACACCGCTTTATTTTGGCCGGAGTTCTCAGATTGCTAATCGTAGGGGCGGGTTATTGACAGATAACCTTCACGCGCTCAAAACAGTTCTTGTTTCAAACCCCACCCCTACAGCAATTTCTCTTTTGGAAAATTGAATAGCCCTTGCTATTTTTCCTGATTGAATCTTTCTGGGTTGGCATAGATAACCACAGCTTACTCAATCCGAGACTTTCCAAGTTTTACCTCTATTGAGTGAGTGTTACGGGATTTTCTAAATCTGCTAAACTCGAATCTTTTCGCTGCAAAATTTGCCACTTCATTCAACCCAAAAATTAAACCATGAGTATCATCACTGTAACCACAAACACCAATAGTGGAGTCGGTTCACTGCGTGCAGCAATTGCCTCTGCACAAGCCGGCGATACCGTTCAGTTTTCATCCAGCTTAGCTAATCAAACCATTAGCCTCAGCAGTCAAATAGAAATCAACAAACATTTGACGATAGATGGGGCGGGCGCAACGAATTTAACCATCAGTGGCAATAACGCCAGCCGCGTCTTTTATAGCGATTGGAGTTACCTTGTTCCCGAAGGCTACAACATCAGCCTCAAAAATCTCACCATTGCCAATGGCAAAACCACGGATGCAGATGGTGGCGCAGGTATTCGCATGGGATATCTGGGAGACTTAACTGTAGAAAACACCACATTTAAAAACAACGCAGCCGGGAAAGGTGCTGCAATCATGGCCGGCACTAGCGGGACAACTACCGTCATCAACAGTAAATTCGATGCTAATGATGGCACATCTGGCACCACCGATGTCATGCGAGAACGCGGTGCCGGTGGCATTGCCACAGTCGGTGGTGATCTCGTCGTCAAAGGCAGTCAATTTACCAATAACAAAGGCATTGTCGGGGGAGCAATCAACGTTCTCAATACAGAATTACTTGTCGAAAACTCCAGCTTTGTTAATAACGACACCACAGCCGGTGCTGCCTACCCAGCCGGACGTTATCAGAGCGGCAACGGTGGCGCAATCTACACCGATGGTGCGAATGGCTTGAATGAAGCCGGCAATATTATTATTCGCAAAAGCCGGTTTGAAGGCAACAAAGCAGCCGGGTTTGGCGGCGCATTGAATCTCAGCGCTTATCAACCGCAAAAGGTATCAGTTGAAGATTCTACAATCCTTGGTAATCAAGTCATCAAAAACTCCAACGGCAGTTCACTAGGCGGCGGCATCTACCATCAAGACGTAGATTTAACCGTTAAAAATACGACCGTTGCCAATAATAAAGCCGTGTTTCAAGGTGGGGGCTTGTGGGCAAATAACGCAGGGGTTACGGTTAGCAACAGCACCTTCTCCGGCAACATCGCAGAAGATGCAGCCAAAGGTTATGGCGGTGCAATTCGCATCGGAGGCACCGACAAAGCAGCGAACATTACCAATACCACCATTGCTAATAACTCTGCCGGCTGGGTCGGAGGGGGTATCTTAGCCGGCTCTAACCCGATTACGGTGAAAAACACGATCTTTAGCAATAATACGGCAACAAACCCCTGGAAGATTCAATACAACACCACTCGTCAATTAACTGATGGTGGGGGTAATATTCAATGGCCTCCCAAAGCAACGACTCTTTCTAATGATTACAATGCAACGGCATCTGTGACACTAGCAGATCCCAAACTTGGGGCTTTGCAAGATAACGGCGGCGGCGTTTTAACTCACGCTTTGCTATCAGGAAGTGCGGCAATTGATAAGGGGATAAATACCGGCGCACCTACGACGGATCAGCGCGGCGAGCTGCGTCCCAAAGATGGGGATAATAATGGCAGCGCAATCGTTGATAGTGGGGCGTTTGAGCTTGGCAGCACGACGACTGCAACGCAGAATGATACCCTCGTAGGAACTGCCGGCAACGATGTGCTCAATGGCAACGATGGCGATGACAGTTTAGACGGTGCCGGTGGCAATGATAGCCTGCTAGGTGGTATCGGCGCAGACAAACTATTCGGGCAAGCCGGCACCGATGTCCTTGATGGCGGAGACGGGAACGATCTTCTCAACGGCGGCGCAGACAGTGATACCTTAACAGGCGGTTTGGGCGCTGACTCTCTGGTTGGCGGTGCCGGTAACGATAGCCTCCTAGGTGGCGATGGCAACGATACCCTCGATGGTGGCACAGAAAACGATAAGCTCAATGGCGGCACCGGCAACGATCTGCTATATGGCGGAATCGGCACAGACTCGCTTGATGGGGGTTCGGGAAGCGATAAGTTATACGGTCAAGATGCCAATGATACCCTCACCGGCGGCAGTAGTAATGACAGCCTTTACGGCGGTGCCGGTAATGACATTCTCACGGGGGTTAGCGCCAGTGCGACGGTTCCTGGAAGTTTGGAAATTGATCGGCTTTGGGGTGAAGCCGGTGCGGATACGTTTGTGCTAGGGAATACCACAAAGGTTTTTTACGATAACACCGGCACCGCTACTCAAGGCTTGAGTGATTATGCCATTCTTGCTGACTTCAACCGTACTGAAGATTTTATTCAGCTCAAAGGTAGTGCAGCAAACTATCAATTGGTTCAGTCAACCAATGGCACCCAAATCTTTTACGGCAGTAGTGCCACCAAGGATGAACTGATTGGAGTTGTTCAAGGAGACACAACCGGATTGACACTCACCAGTACCAACTTTAATTACGTTTAGATTGTTCTTAATCTAGGGCAGCACTTCATTTGTCCTATGAGACTTTTTCATCGTGACCGAACTCAACATTTTTAAGGTCACTGTATAACTTTTTTCCAACTGGGTTTTGGTTTTTCTTCCAATTGGTTCGTGATAGCTAGTGCAGACATCCCATAAGAGGGAACGGGAGTTTTGCCCAATGCTATCACCCCAATTGGTTCAATATCGTCGGGATTCGCTGAATCAGGAATTCCCGAGATTTAACGAGTAAACATTCGCACCTTAACTGAATCAAAAGGATTAACCATGAGTATCATCACTGTAACCACGAACACCAACAGTGGAGTCGGTTCACTACGCGAAGCAATCGCCACTGCAAAGACAGGAGATACCATTAATTTTTCTTCCACAATGGCCGGAAAAACCATTGTTCTGAGCAGTCAATTAGACATCAACAAAAACCTGATCATTGATGGCACAGGAGCAGCCGGCTTAACCATTAGTGGCAATAAAGCAACCCGCGTATTCGAGTTAAAAACTGCGCCGGATAATACTGCCATTAATGTCACAATGCGGAATCTGATTATCGCCAATGGCAAAGCGAGTGGCATTGATGAAGCCGGTGCTGGTGCCGGCATTAAAGCTGCATCGCACACCACATTAACCGTTGAAAATTGCCAAATTAACAGCAACGTTGCCCAGTTTGGTGGCGGGATCTATACGGGCTGGCGCGGCAAAACGACGGTGATTAACAGTAAATTTGATGCCAATGATGGGACACTCGGCAACCAAGAACGGGGCGGTGGGGCGATCGCAACCAAAAGTGAAGGCAGCCTTGTTGTTAAAGACAGTGTATTTACGAACAACAAAGGCATTAACGGTGGGGCGATTAACAGCCTCTTGGGAGGGCTAACAGTTGAAAATTCAACATTTTTGAATAACAACACAACTGCCGGCAGTTCGGGAACTGTGACGAAGGGATATGGTGGGGCAATTTACACCGATGGTGCTAGCGCTTTTACGAGCGATTCTCTCGGCGGAACCATTAACATTCGCAATAGCCGGTTTGAAGGTAATATAGGAGCCGGTCAAGGTGGAGCAATGTTTTTGTTTGGTTATGCTCCAGACAAAATTGTGATTGAAGGCAGCACGATCATTAACAATCAAGTCATTAAAAATGCCACCGGCAATGCTCTCGGCGGTGGCATCCGAATTGGCAATGCAGACTACACCATCAGCAATAGCACCATTGCCAATAACTCGGCGCTGACTCAAGGCGGGGGTTTGTGGGTAGGAGAAAAATCACCGGGGAAAATTATCAACTCCACCTTTTCTGGCAATAAAGCCCAAGGCACAGATGGCACCAGTGGGATAGGCGGCGCGATGATGATCAATACCTCCAGCGCCGGCAATATTATCAACACCACAGTTGCGAATAATCATGCTGGTTTTATGGGCGGCGCATTTTGGGGACAAAATCAATATGTCACCGTCAAAAATTCAATTTTTGACAAGAACACGGGCGGCAATATTTGGAAGATTAAACAACACGTTGGCGCTCCGTTAATTGATGGTGGCGGAAATATTCAGTTTCCTCCAAAAAAGTCCACTGATCCAACTGATGTTAATGTCACGAATAGTATTAAGATTGCTGATCCCCAACTCGCTCCTCTGCAAGACAATGGCGGTGGCATTCTAACGCATGGTTTGCTGAGTGGAAGTCCGGCAATTAATGCGGGTGTAAGTGTTTCTGGTTTAACTATCGATCAGCGAGGAGTCACGCGTTCCGATGGCAAGTTTGATATTGGCGCATTTGAGCTGAGCAATACTTCTGTTTTAACAACAGATAGCCCCATTCTTGGCACTGTAAATAATGATGTGCTGAACGGTTACGAGGGCAATGACATTATGGATGGAGTTGCCGGCAACGATAGTCTTTATGGGGGAATTGGATCTGATTTTCTCAATGGCAACTTGGGCAATGACCAATTGTACGGTCAAGATAGCAATGATACCCTCATCGGTAGCGCCGGCAATGATAGTATTTACGGCGGTATCGGTAATGATACCTTGATCGGCGCTAACGCCACCGGCATTACTCCCGGAACTGGCGAGGTGGATCTGCTTCGGGGTGAAAGTGGGGCTGATACCTTTGTTTTAGGAGATAGAACAAAGGGGTATTACAAAAATGCCGGTTTAACGTCTCAGGGATTAAAGGACTACGCAATTATTGCGGACTTCAACGGCAGCGAGGATAAAATTCAACTCTACGGTAGTGCCAGTAACTATCAACTTCTCCAATCAAGCACCGGCACCCAAATCCTTGCCGGCAGCGGTTCTATTAAGGATGAACTAATTGGCGTGATTCAGGGGGGCGCAACCGGCTTGAGTCTCACCAGTAGCTCCTTTAAGTACGTTTAGATTGCCGGTTCAATTGATCAACATTCAATGAACGATTCCCCACTCAGCTTGCAGTGGGGAATTTTCCCAATCGTTGCGTTATTTGTTGTTGATGTTTTTTTAAAGGAAAGATAAAATTTAAAAATTTTAGAGATTAAGTCTCGTTAAATCGTTTTCGATGACTTACAAGCATCCCACCTATTGCTAAAAGACCAAGCAACATTGTCGGCTCCGGTACTGAAGCATTTGGTGTTTCATCTGATGAATTAAATCTAATTTGCCCGGAAAGTATTGAGCCTTCACAACTCTGTTCAAAGTCAGCAGAAAAGCGCTCTGGCTGTCCGTCTGTTCCGTAAATAGCTTCTTTGACTACAAAATTTCCCATAAGTTGATTGCACCCTCGGTTCCCAAGGGAAACATTCAGACCGGGCTGTTGGGTAGGCTGAAAAGGCCAACGAGTAGCATTTTGATAAGTACCAGGTGTTAAAACTGCATTCTCAGGAGCTGTAAAGATTAATCGTCCATAATTAAATATTGAATTTTCACCTGCCTCGGGCTGATCGAATGCAGAAAACAAGATTTCTACGCCATTCTTAGAGTCAAAGAACGGCGGACTATTATAGATGCGAGATGCACTAAATGTACCATCTGTAGAAGTCAGAGTTTTAGTGAGTCCTCCTCCAATGAAACTCCCAGGGTTGCTTTTAAAATAAAGGAATGTAGCAGCCTTACCTGGTAAGGCTATAACTCCTAAGGAAGTTAAAGAGCCTGCTATGGCTAATAGGGACAAAAGTGATTTTTTCATGAGACTCCTATCCTTTGAAGCGATTGCTTCTATTTATGATTGAGATTACACTACATTGTAGCAACAAGTATTCGAGGTGTTAGCCAACGATGCAGACAACGAATATGCCATGATTGACAAAGGCAATGGTACGCGCTCACCAGCAAAGTGCGGGATGCTACTAGCGAAGCGATTCGTCTCCGCTAAGGTGTGGATTGGCTACCAAGATCCATACCCTTATAGATGCTTTGGCCCACCTTATAGGGTTTCATCTGACTTGCGGACAAACGTTCGGTCTAGACAGAGCTGATGTCTTCCTCGATGAACTGGCTGCCAGTAAGATCCTAGCCGACAAGAGATATGATGCAGATTAAGCGGTGATTGAGCCACCCAAACAGCAGGGCAAAACAGCAGTCATTCCGCTCAACGGTAACCGTTCTACTTCTTGCGAGTATGACAAACATTTGTACAAAGCGCGGCAACGAAATTGAGAACTTCTTTCTCGAATTGAAGCAATACCCTTGCGATTACGACGCCCTACGATAAGCGAGCGAGAAACTTTCTGGATGCAATTTATCTAGCTGCTGCCATTATCAAGCTTCATTGATAAGACGCCGTAGCGTTCAAGAGGAAAAAGTGCTTCTTAGCCCTGATTCGCGTATCGGCGAGTTGAGCCGATCGCTTTTGGTTGCAACAGAAATATCAGGTTCAAAATCGGCTTCTGCATTGGATGCTTGAGTGCGCCATAACTGATCGAGTTTGGTTGCCGGCATGGTGAGATATAAAACATCACCGGCGCTGAGGTATGAGTTGAGTAAATCCCACCCGTGGGTACTTTGGCAATTGGTTTCAATATACAACGGCACAAAGTCAGCACTCATGGCAACTTCTCGAACACGATGTCCGCAGAAGGGATGACTGGGTGTAATCAGTGTCGCTAAAGCCACCCAAAGACTGTCGCCCGTCATTCCATTGCCGAAAATTCTTCCACCTAAAGCAGCGGCAGCGAAGGAGGGTGCAGCTAATTCTGTCGGACTTAATACTGCCTCAAACTCAAAAACTTGTTCCACCATTCGAGCGAATTGAGGGTCTTGATTTCGCACCACCACCGGCAATTTGCCGACTAAACTTTTGGCAGTGAGTGCAATCTCTAAATTCGCTGTATCGTCGCTTGTCACCGCGATCAGTGCTTCCGCGTGATCAATATTGCCGGCTGTTAGTGTAGTCGTTACACTAGCATCCCCTAGAATAACGGGAATTTTAAGGGCGCGGGCAGTATTTATAAACCGGCAGTTGGGATCGCGCTCAATCACAACTACTTCATGACCACTCATTCTAAGTTGATCGGCAATTCGCAATCCAACGCCACCCAAACCACAAATAATGTAATGACTTCGCTGGGGAATTCGGGTAGCATCCCAAACTTGTGTGAACCGAGTTCCTAATACGAAATC
Source organism: Microcoleus sp. FACHB-672 (assembly GCF_014695725.1). NCBI lineage: Bacteria > Bacillati > Cyanobacteriota > Cyanophyceae > Oscillatoriales > Microcoleaceae > Microcoleus > Microcoleus sp. FACHB-672. The sequence goes on from NZ_JACJOU010000006.1 coordinate 184,022, forward strand.
ATTGAGGAGGGCGTAGCAAATTCCAATAATACCGGCACCAACTAACATCATCACAGCCGTAAATAATTTGATGCTTTCTGGTGCGTGTTCTGCAACTTTTTCATTGCCACCGGCACCTGTGATCATCCCGACAGAAAAATAAAGGGCATCGATTGCCGAGGTATTGGAATTAACACAAATATAGGTAAGCGTTGCAATTAAAATTGTGACAAATAGGCTGAGGAGAACCGCCAAAGTTGAGCGTGTGTGCAGATGAAACTGTTGCAAACTGTTGAAAAATTTAGTGACTTTTTGAATCACTGAGTTGCGTGCAATTCGCACACGCGGTTGAGAGGCAACAATCAGACGATCTCCCACCTGCAAGGTTTGTCCGTAACTCATCGCAGAAATTAAATCTGTCCGTCCATTCACCGGCAGATAGTAAATCAGCATCCGCGAGCGATTTTCCCACAAATGACTAAGATGCCGGCCTAGCCAAGGGTGATTTTCATCGATATATTCTTCATGAATGGGCCATGTTTGGTGAAATAATTGTAGTTGGCCAATGGCTTGTTTTCCCAGTGCTGCAAATGCGAAAACAGGGGCGGCTAGGGTAGAAACGCTCATGGTGACGTGATCACCGACGGTTTGATCAAGACGATCACCCAAACTGGCATTGAACAGCCGGTTGATAATCCGAATCCGGGGATTGAGCACCCGCGACTGCACGAGAATGGCTAAATTTAAGGCATCGTCAGCGCCGGCAAGCACCAACGTTTGTGCTTCCCGAATGCCGGCGGCTAGCAAGGTAGAAGGTTCACGCAAATCTCCAAAAATGATATCAGCACCTTCATGAATCAACGGGCGATCACTGATGCCAACAACATCCGCGCCTTGTTGTCTCAACAAACAGAAAATTTTATAGCCGGTGCAACCAAGACCACAGACAATGATACGGGGTTTCATTTTGCTAATTAATTGACAGACAGACAACGAAACGCTGTGTTTTTGTTGAAACTTTATTTTCAACGAGACTGCGATCCAGAACTGTAGCTAACAACACCAGGTCATACTAAGGGTTGAGTAGTGAGCCGGAGAATCAGTTGAGCCGGCCTGAAGCGTGTCACAATAATTAACAAACAGTTTGTCAGCAAACCATAACGAGAGTAACAATTATGTGGCGAGTAATTATTCAATGTTCTGCTGAAGGTTGGCGCAACTATGCTATTGCCTTTAAGGAGATCGCTGCTAAATATCCTGCAACCCTATTGGCTTCTAAAAAGATGCCGGGTGATGAGCGACGCATTATGGAATACAAACTCGAAAGTGTTAGCGATACTGAGGAATTTGTAGAAGAGTGCATGACTTTAGAAGGTTTCGATGCCATCTTTGAATCCCTGTAGCCGGTGAGAGGCAATAACACAGCTCTAAAATCAACGCCCTAAGAAAAAAAAGCCGAATAGAACATAATCAATCACCTGTCTGATGAAGTGATCACATCAAGTTGGGGCGTACTTTAACTTAGTTGAATGGTGCGCTCGCCCAAGTTGCTCGAAGTGGCAATTTAGAGCAAATCAATCGAGTCCGCAATCTGCTGGTTCAGGTAAAACGCGAGATTTACAAGCTGCCGGCAGAGCAGTAAGTGGAGGTTGTGAGGCCAGACGTAACGAATTGCTAAACGTGAAAAGTAGCGAGTTAGATACGTCCTAGCGAGATTGAGATTGCCTTCAGCAACACATCTGACTCTACAGGCTTTGTAATGTGAGCTTGAAATCCGACCTGAAGTGCCAGCTGTCGATCAATTTCTGCGGCATAGGCAGTCAACGCAATAGCTGGAATCATTCCACCCTGCTGGAGTGGTCGCGACCGAATTTGCTGGAGCAGCATATAGCCGTCCATCTGAGCCATTCCAATGTCACTCACCAGTACATCGGGAATCGATTGTTCCAATGCTTGCAATGCTTCTAAGCCAGAAGCAACGGCTGTCACCTTTGCCCCGTTTTGTTCTAACAGAAACGCTTGAAACTCACGGGTATCTGGCTCATCGTCTACCAGTAAAATTTGAATGCCCTCTAGCGGTAGTCCTGCATCTGTTTTGGTCTGGATAGGTTCAGATACGATCAATGCTGTCTGTTTTATCGCCGGCAATTGCACAATGAAAGTTGCGCCTTGCCCTTCACCCTGGCTCTCTGCCCGCACGGTTCCCCCGTGCATTTCCACAATTTGCCGCGCGATCGCCAGGCCCAATCCCAATCCTCCAAACCGGCGGGTGGTTGAACCATCCTCCTGTCGAAAATACTCAAACATATAAGGCAAGAATTGCGGATTAATCCCTTTACCCGTATCAATGACTCGAATTTGAGCCAGTTGATTCAGTTGCCTCAGTTCAACCGTTACTTGTCCACCAGCAGGGGTGAACTTGACCGCATTACTCAGCAAGTTCCAGAGGACCTGCTGTAAACGGGCAGCATCACCAGAAATCGGCGCAACTGTATAGTCAAGATCGAGCTGTAGTCTAATGTGTTTCGCCTCTGCTGCCAAACGCACGGTTTCAATCGCCGCAGAAATGACGAACGTCAAACTAACGGGAGTCGCTGTTAGCGACAGCTTGCCTTGCATAATGCGGGAGATGTCAAGTAAGTCTTCAATTAGCTGTGTTTGGAGTTTGGCATTTCGTTCGATCGTTTTTAAGGCTTCGGCTTTGCGGGCTTCATCGAGTTTGCCGGTTTGTAGTAGCTGCGTCCACCCTAAGATCGGGTTCAGGGGCGATCGCAATTCATGGGACAGCACCGCCAAAAATTCATCTTTGATGCGGTTGGCTCGTTCTGCTTCTTCTCGTGCTGCCTGTTCGCGTTCTAAAACTTGTTGGCGTTCCGCTTCTGTCTGTCGCTGTTCAAGCAGATCGGCAGCTTGACGCGCCAACAGATCCAGAAAACGGAGTTCTCGCTCAGCCGGTCGGTGGTGCTTGCGCCAGTGGGTTGAAACCATGCCGAGCGGCCTGCCTGAACGGGAGATTAGCGGGGTGGACTGGGCTGAGCGATAGCCAGCATTGATATGAATTCGTAAAGCACCACAGGGGTCGTCGCACTCTGGCATATCAAAATCAATGAAGGCGCGAGTCCCCCTGAGCAAGGCAAGGCCACAGGAGGTGTTTGAACTTGCATTCACTCGATCAAAATGGTCGGTTATCGTTTGCTCAAAGCCTTGGGATGCAAGCAAAACTAGCTCTTGCGTCGCTTTGTCTAAGATCTGAACGGTGCCGGCATCAGCTCGTGTCAGAGTGATTGCAGCCGCCATAATTTTGTCGTAAAGCACCTGAATGTTGTCTTCAATGAGCAGTTGTGTGCTCAAGTCGCGCAACAGCTGGGTATTTTCCAGATCGGTGGTAATCATGGCTTCAGCTTGTTTGCGATCGTGGATATCGATGGATGCACCAAACCAGCGAATAATCTCACCTGTTTGGGGATCTCGGTAAGGCTCGGCACGCACCAGAAACCAGCGATAGGTTCCTGCCGCAGAGCGAATCCGGTGTTCGACCGAGAAAATACCGCCGCTGCGTCGCGCCGCATTAAACGCTTCTATTGTGCGATCGCCATCCTCTGGGTGAACGAAACTAGCGGCCACTTCTGCTGCTGTGGTTGGTTCATAAGAAGCGCCCGTATAATTGCTCCATTGTTTGTTGAAGAACTCAACTCGCCCCTCCGTATCCGTAATCCAAACAATTTGTGGCACAGCATCCGCCATCAGCCGAAACCGTTGCTCACTCTTTTGCAAAGCAGCTTCGGCACGAGCACGTTCCAGCATTGTCCAGATCCGGTTTGCCAGGTCGCGCATCAACTCAATCTCATCACTGCGCCAGTGGTAGGGTTCCTGATGATAAATGCCCAGCGTAAATTTCCATTCGCCGTTTTCGATCAAAGGCACGTTAATAAACGAACCAATTTTGAAGGTTGCGAATGGCTGTTGGTTAGCAACGCGTGCATCCTTGGAAATATCCCGAACCACAATGGGGTTTCCAGTTTTGGCGAGCTGGAAAAACTCCTCTGTCAAAAAGTCTGGCAGCCGATAAACACCCACTAAACTCGACACATTTTCCTGGTGCCAATCTTGTTGGATTGTCGCTTCGTCGGCTTGCTCATTGATTTCGACGAAGGCACATCTAGACGTTTTAAGATAACGATTCAACTGTTCGCCAACTATCTGAAGAATTTCGTCTACACCATTTGCTTCGATCAGATTCTGAGTCACCGTGGCAAGAAAGTCGGCGTTTAGCTCTGCCTGTTTGCGTTGGGTGATATCGCTCGCTGCCCCCAGCCATTCAATGATTTCCTGCTGTGCATTCAACAGTGGGATCGCCCGCGAAAACGCCCAGCCAATCGTCCCATCTAGCTGAATGACTCGGTGTTCTAACTCAAACGTACTTTTGTTATGAATAGCAGCAAGGATTGCAGCCCTCAACTGCGGTCGATCCTCGCTCGGAATATACTGTTCGACCCATGTCCCGCTTGGGTTCTCAGTGCTGGCAAGAAAATCCTTACCATTTAGGTGACGCAACTCGCTCCAATCTGCGCTCATTTTATACACGATGCCTGAACTGGCAGTGACAAATAAGCGCAGTTGCTCTTCTGAAGAGCGCAAGGCTGCTTCCGCCTGCTTGCGGTCGTCTTCGATGCGCTTGCGATCGCTAATATCCTTAAATACGATCGCTACTTTTCGGTCTTCCGGTTGTCCGGTGCGGCAGGCATAGACATCAAACCATCGGTTAATCGGCACAGAACGATTCTCGAAGCGAACGGATTCACCCGTTAAGGCAACTCTGCCGTAGGTTTCAATCCAAAAGTTTTCTAGATCTGGCACTAACTGACGTGCTGTTTTCCCGACGGCTTGTTGCAATCCGGTTAGTTGCTCAAACACTGAATTAATTTCTAAGAAGCGGTAATCAACTGGCGTGTCGTACTCATCAAACAACAGCTCGACGATGCAAAACCCTTCGTCGATTGACTCAAACAAGGTGCGATATTTTGCTTCCGACTCGCGCAGAGCGGCTTCAGCATAGGCACGTTCAACGGCTGCCCACGTCTGTTCTGCGGTTTCTTCAACCAGTTTGACCTCGGTTTCCGTCCACTGACGCGGCGTGGATTGTTGAGCGGCAAGCAGGGCAACGAATTGATTGTTTTTGATCAGCGGCACATCAATGTGTGCAGCAATATCAATCTCACGGTATCTCGTCTTCTCAGCATCCGTATATTTCGGATTATTGGGAATATCGGTTACAACTTGGGTGTGCTCAACCTGATGGTCAGCAGTTAGGTTGCGTGAGTAGTCCTCTAAGCGGTATCGTCCGCTCAACTGGCCTACACCACAGGTGTAGTTGCAATGAACAATGACCTCCTCACCAGCCGGCACCACTTCGATGTATATGACACGACTTGCCCCTAAAGTTTCACCCAAAATGCGAGCGGCGATCGCTTGTATCTCTAAAGCATCGGTGAGCGGGGGGAGGGCTTCTGCCAGTTTGACTCGGAACGCATTGAGCTGATTTGCCGCCTGTAGGACAGCAGAGTTATCCTGTCGCTCTTGGGCGTCTGGCTGCGTCTCTCCGGGGGATTTGGTTTGATCAAGTTCAGTTAGTAAAATCTGCACTGCCGTTTTCAGGTCGTCTGACCAGGTTTCGACAGCACCCAATGGCGTTTGCGACCAATCGTGCAATCGCAGCAACGCCCCCAACTCGCCGCCCCCAACAAATAACTTCTCAGCCATAGCCCTAAATTTTTCCGCCCTCATGCGTTTAGTTCCTTATACAAAATACTTCCTTCGCATGGACTGGCAGCATTCTCGTACCGTGGCATCACTTGAGTCCAATAGCTGATTCAAAAGCATCTCAATTTGCTTTTGAGCTAAAGGAGAGGGAGTGGGGTATCCTTCGCAGCGATTAATCGTTGGGAAGGATACCCCAAGGTGAACCGCAAACTTCTCTTGGGTCAGCTTCAGGGTTTGCCGGAGTTCACGAATCAATTGACCGATGGCTGGCTGTTCAATACCGACGTATTGCTGATGAAACGCCATAGCTCGCAAACTTTATAAAGCTCTCTATTCATAACTTTGGCTTGTTTTGGCAAAGAAGCCCTATGCCTCAAGACATAAGCCTAAAAGTTATCTGTAAGCATTCAAAGCCAAGCTATCGGATTTTGTAGTATTCTGTAGTATGCTCGGTAAAGCTTGCAGAGTTAACTGGAGTTCATCTGGGAATGCAAATTGAACCATACGACCCTCGCCACCTTGATGCGGTTATTCGTCTTTCGCTTCGAGCATGGACTCCGGTCTTTGATTCGATTCAGAAGGCGATGAACGCGCTCTGTGTACCAGGCATTTTATCCAAATCATTGGCGTGTGAGCCGACAAAAAGCTGCCCTTGGATGTGTGTGCTGCGGAAGACACGAATGTATGGGTTGCTATCGATGCCGGCTCTACAGAGTGATGCCGGTCATGCTCCAGCCCGTCACACCTATGAAAAGGTGGGCTTCGAGCTATTCCGAGTCGCCAGTAACTAAAGTTTAAAAAGAAGGAGAAAGACTATGAGCAAACAGAAAAATAAACCTTGGGATGAAAAATGGGAAACTATCAAATCGATTGGGGGTGGCGGACAAGGGGATACTTTTCTTGTCAAACCTAAAGATTCTACGAATTTGTCTCAAACGTTTATATTAAAAAAACTCAAAAATCAGAAAGATCCTGAAAGACGCAAGAGAATGCACAGAGAGGTTGCTGCATCAAGAACCCTCGATTGCCCCGGCATCCCGCGATTAATGGAATCAAACTCCGACCAATTTGATTCTGATGTTCCGCTTTACATGATTGGTGAATTCATTGAAGGGAAAACACTTTCACAAGTTGTTGACACCGCTCCACTTATGGGGATTGCGGAGGCTGTTAATCTTGTTTTGAAACTTCTAGAAACTATACAATACTGTCACAATCTTGGGATTGTACACCGAGATATTAAACCGGACAACATTATTATGCGTCGCGATAACATCGCCGATCCAGTTGTCATAGACTTTGGCATTTCCTTTAATGAATCTGATGCTGGCGGGACTATTTTGACCGAGCCTTGGCAGCAGCTTGGAAACAGATTTTTAGCACTTCCTGAGCTTCAGGTAAATAGCAGTATGCAGCGCGACCCCAGAGCGGATATTACACAATGCTGCGGGATTTTGTTTTTTGCGATCGTCGGCTCACCTCCTGTCACTTTGCTCGACCATGAAGGAAGAATGCCCCATCAAAGACCGGAAAGTCAAAAAGCTTTGTCGAAAATCCCTTCCGATTTACTGGCTAAAGTCAATAGAATTTTTGACAGAGCATTTGGAACTCAAATCGACTACCGCTGGCAATCTATACCTGAGCTACAACAAGCCTTGATAGCTTGCATTTCTGCAAATCAGAGCATTCATAATGCCGAACAATATATTGCTCAAATCCAAAATAAAGTATCAACTTCATCTGATTATGCCCAACGCCAATCTTTTAAAATACTTGCTCAACAGCTTGTTAAGGAGCTTTATAACGTAAGTCGAACTGTTGCAGGCGAACTTGGCAAAGGCTTTGGTACAATTCACGATGCAGAGGCAATAAACTTAAAAAGTCGCAGTATTGATGATCGGGTTAAAATAGACTGGGCTAAACTAAGGTTCTCCCAAAGTCACGGCATTACCAACGAATTTTCACCCAATAATTTTTTTCCTAAGTTTACAGGATATGCAACAGGAAACGAACTCGTTTTGTTGGCAGAGGTAAATGGAGAGCAAGTTGAACTGTTAAGGACTCCTTTAAATGGTGAACCTGACTTGACTGCTTTGGGCGAACGTCTCAGGCGCTTCTATCTTGAAGGAGTGAGAAAATTAATAGGAGCTTGAACGACCAAACACTGCGAGAGCGCTCGTTCCCTACAATACAATAGTGCTGAACTCATGCCTCTGGTAACTCCTGTAAAATCTGTTCTACTGTTACCTTCAGCGGAGGTAAATTATTTTGTACGATTGCCCAAACTAGGTTTAGCGAGACTCGGAAATATTCATGCACTACAAGATTTCTAAACGCTACAATTTGCGCCCAAGGCACGGACGAATATCGGCTAGTTAACTCGGACGATAACGCATTGGTCGCTTCTCCAATAATTTGCAGGTGATGAACAATCCAAATTTGAATCAATTCTTGGTTATCAAATGCCTGCCGGCCTTGGCTTGCATATCGCTCAATTGCGGCTATTGCATCTAATATACAGCGCTTTTGAGAGATATGAGGTACACTCAAGGGAACATTAAAGGTATTGAGAATCATAATGAAACCGTACTCAGTAGATTTGCGAGAAAAAATAGTCAATGCTTACGA
>NZ_JACJOU010000007.1:300000-429326 GCF_014695725.1 Microcoleus sp. FACHB-672
AAAGAAGTTTTTTCTCAGGTATAATCAACGAAATGGGCTGGCCAATTAATTCTTCTTCGCTATATTGAAATAATTCTTGACTTGATTGATTGATCGTTTTAATCTGGCCGGAAGAAGTTGTCACCAATAAAGCATCGGCCATCGATTTAATGATTTTATCTATATAATCTTTTGAACTAACCAGCGCACTGAGTAATAAACCAGATTCATTCGCTCTTTGAACTAATGTTTGTTTCAAAACCATCATTTCCGTAACATCTTCAAAGAACACGACTAACTGATTTTCTAGCGTTTCATCATGTTGAAACTCACTTACGAAAAGATCGATATATAAAGGAGATTCCCGATCTGAGAACCGAGCGATGCCCTTGAATTCAAAGCCCGCCTGTTTGCCTTGTAAAACTTCTGATAAAATATGTTCAACTCCTATCAGTTCAGGAAAGCCGGCGCGGACATCATTGCCAGGAACCACTTCATCGGGACGATCAGCAAACCGTTTGACACCGGCAGAAGTTTCTAAAACAATCAAGTCTTGATCCATTGTTAGATACTCCATACGGCGTGGGCCTAATAGTTTTTTTAAAAGGGTGTTCATATCGGCTCCTATCCGTAAAATAAGTTTAGAAAAATCAAACAAATTATTGTTGTCCGAGCAAAACTATCATTTTTGCTAAAAACGGATTTTTTTTGAGCTGTAATTATTTCATAGATATCTCTCATTCAAAAATATTCTAAAAAATGTTCATTGACCAATGTAAAAAAAAAATTATATTCTCAGCAATTCCTTGAAAACGCCATAGCGGTAGCCGGTATTGAACAAGCAAAATGCAATTTTTATGGAGGCTGGTGTCACGAATTTGCAGTTTTTTCTGTCTAATCACCCAAAGAACAAACGATAAAATCAGATTACTTAAAATATATAACTTAAGTGATGAATAGCTTTGAAAGAATAAAATACCGACTTTTAGTGAATACGGGTGACTAAACTTACCGTTTCCTAAGCAACTAAACAGGTTGGGTTTGTCCAAAGGTAGGAGCCGGCATAATTGGTGTGAGATGGCATACATGATTTTGCCTTTTGCCTCCTGTAGAATTGGCTTAAATTGCAGATATTTGTTTAATCATAAGAGAAAAATGTACTAATATATGGTAATATCAAATTTTAAACTACTTGGATTTAAGTTGCCTAAGAAATAGAAGTTTAAGCAAGGTGCCACTCCATCGTGAGAATGATAGAGGTCAGGTAGCGAGAGGCGTGGAGTGAGGGCGAGAGTGTTGGTAGCATAGGTTGCAGAATACTTTAAACTTAACATAATTAAACATCATAGACCCTTGTCAATCCTTCCAGTTAGGATTTCGCAAATTAACGTTAAGAAATCGCGTCGATTTAACAGTTTTCGGCGCATTTCGCTACGATTAGGCCATGAGATTGGGGTGCCAAACTGTTAAGTCGGGCTGTAAATAGTGATGAAAAAAATTCTAGTCATAGAAGATGAGCGCTCCATACGCAAGAACCTGCTGGCACTCTTGACGGCTGAGGAGTTCAACGTCATAGGAGCCGAAAATGGCAGCATCGGAGTGCAGTTGGCACGCACAGAATTCCCCGATTTAATTCTGTGCGATATTATGATGCCAGAACTCGACGGTTACGGCGTACTGGCTGCATTGCAACAAAATCCAGCCACTGCCATGATTCCGGTTATTTGCCTCACGGCTAGAGGAGATCGAGCTGCACAGCGTCAGACAATGGAACTAGGAGCCAATGATTTTCTGACAAAGCCCTTCACTAGAAGCGAACTTCTCGGTGCCATTAAAACGCAGTTGAGCAAGCAAGAAATGCTCAAGCAGCAGCAGAATACAGCCCTTCAACAAGCGATCTCCCAGCTCAATGACTTAGTTTATTACGATAGCCTGACAAATCTTCCCAATCGACTTTTATTACGCGAGCGATTTCACCAGGCTCTTAGTCTTCAACTGTTCCCAAACCAAATCATTCCGGTCGCAGTGCTCAGTCTAGATCAGCTCGACCGTTTCAGCCACAGTTTGGGAACCGACTATACAGACTTATTACTACAAGAAATTAGTGAACGGGTTGTTCCTTATGTGAGCGAAATCGGCACAGTGGCCCGATTAAACAGCCAGCAACTCGCTTTAATTTTGCCCCCTGTTGGAGAAGGGCAAAAAGCAACCCAGATGGCTCAAACAATTATTAATGAATTATCTCAACCCTTTACCTTGCTTGGATATAAAATTTTTATCACCAGCAGTATTGGCATAGCGCTGTATCCGAATGATGGCGAAGACCTCGATAGTCTGCTGAAAAATGCCAAAGCTGCCATGCATGAGGCGCAAGAACAGAGTGGTAATTGCTATCAGCTTTACACCGCAGCAATGCAGGAGAAATCTTATGAGCGGTTGATGCTAGAACTCGACTTGCGCCATGCTTTAGAACGGTCTGAGTTTCAAATACATTATCAGCCCCAAGTTGACCTCCAGAGCGGAAAAATTGTGGCTGCCGAAGCATTGATTCGGTGGCACCACCCAAAACGGGGTTCAGTCTCGCCGGCAGAATTTATTCCCCTAGCCGAAGCCACCGGCTTAATTGTCCCCATCGATGAATGGGTGCTGCGGACGGTTTGCCGGCAAGCAAAAGACTGGCAAGAAACGGGATTTTTCTTACCCGTTGCGGTGAACTTGTCAGCCGTTCAATTCAATGAACCGGGTTTAAGCGATCGGGTTGCTCAAATCTTAGAGGCGACAGGGCTAGAGCCTCGTTTTTTAGAGTTAGAACTGACAGAAAGTGCGGTGGTGCAGAACCCAACAAGAGCGATTGCTACGCTAAAAGAACTTAAAGCTTTAGGAATTCATCTGTCCTTAGATGATTTCGGCACCGGCTACTCTTCCTTAAGTTACCTACAACAATTTCCGTTTGACACTTTGAAAATAGACCGTTTCTTTGTCAGCGAACTCAGTCATGAAGATAAAAATTCCGCCATTATCATTGGCATCATTAAACTGGCGCACAGTTTGAATTTGAAAGTGGTTGCGGAGGGCGTTGAGACGAAGGCGCAAGAGGCCCTGCTGCGCCACTATCGCTGTGATTTTATGCAAGGCTATGGATTCAGTCCGCCGGTGCCGGCTACAGCCTTAGAAAAAATGCTCAAAGAACAAGCCCGCAATCTGTACTCAACAGACACGGGTTAATTTTAAATTCATCTCCCTCTCACCCTCAATTTCCCTAGAAAAATTAAATACCTAACAGCTTAAATACCTTAACTAGGACGCAGCCCTGCTACATCAGAAGTATGCTCCTGATGGGAAGCAAGTAATGATTTGGATTGCTGTAGCGGAATTTCAATAATAAACTCAGCACCCTGTCCGGGTTCAGAAATGCAAGTTAACGTGCCACCATGCTTTTCTACCACAATTTGATAGCTGATAGATAAACCCATTCCAGTGCCTTTACCGACTGGTTTAGTTGTGAAAAAAGGGTCAAACAATTTCCGTTCAACTTCCTTTGTCATCCCTAATCCATTATCCGCAATTCGGATTACCACCCAGCGATGATTCTTCACTTCTGTGTGAATTCGGATCACCGGCAAGAGACACTCAGCCGCCTCTAAAGGATGGTTTTTCGCTTCCTCTAGCACATCAATTGCATTGCTAATAATATTTAAAAATACCTGGTTGAGCTGGCCGGCATAACACTCAACCAAGGGCAATTCTCCATACTCTTTTAAAATCTGAATCCCAGAATAACTGTCACTCGGTTGCAAACGATGCTGCAAAATTAATAAAGTATTATCAAGTCCCTCGTGCAGATCAACTTTCTTCTTTTCAGCTTCATCCAGGCGGGAGAAATTACGCAATGACAGCACAATTTGGCGAATGCGTTGTGCACCCATTTTCATCGAAGATAAAATTTTGGGCAAATCCATTGCCAGAAATTGAAAATCAATCGCTTCAATTTCCTCTTGAAGCTCTGTAACCGGGTTGGGGTAGTGTTTCTGATAGAGCTTTACTAACCTTAGTAAATCTTGGAGATAGTGGCCGGCATGGGCGAGATTGCCATCAATAAACGTAACTGGGTTATTAATTTCATGAGCAATGCCGGCCACCATTTGCCCCAAACCAGACATTTTTTCACTTTGAATCAGTTGCATCTGGGTGTGTTGCAACTCTTGCATCGCTCGGTTAAGCTGCTGGTTAGACTGACTCAATTCTTGAGTTAATTGGTACTGGCGCAAACCGGCTCGTACTCGTGCCAACAATTCATTCGGATCGATCGGTTTAGAAAGAAACTCATCCGCCCCAGCATCCAGTCCCTCGACTCGGTGAGCCACAGACTCACGGGAGGTGAGTAAAATAAAAAAAGTGGTCGCCAAAAGGGGATCTGCCTTAATCTGCCGGCACACCTCCACCCCATCCATCAGCGGCATAATCCAATCGCAAATAATTAGAGCCGGTTGTAACTGCTTTGCTTGCAGAAGTCCTTCGGCACCATCCTTTGCCACGGTGACATCATACCCCTCTAGTTGGAGGTCTCTTTTGAGAAATAACCGAGTTGCCGCATCATCTTCGACGACAAGAATTTTTGACATAAAAAGTTAATCACCAGACACAGCAAAGGATAGGGAGAACCAATAGTTTGCACCTTAACAATGATGATTTTCTGTTTTTAGCTTCACACAATCGCAGCATCCTAATGTCTGAACGCGCCAAAAACGGGAAAATTCTAATGTTATACTATTGCACCCAAGACTGATAAGACGACCGTCGCTTTGTTAATATTCCCAAGCTCAACCTGAAATGATTAACTTTTCCAGATGAAATTGGCAGGGCCATTTTTAATGAGCTGGCCAGTTAGCAATCAAAGCTTTTACCTGCTGTAGAATTGCTTCTAGTTCAGTGACTAACTCCGCCGCTCCTTCAAGGTGATTTTCTTGAGCCACACTCTCTAATTGAGCTGCCAGAGCCGGCATCTTGCGGATCGCAACCATCCCGCTTGCACCTTTGAGCTGGTGAGCACGCCGGCAAAGAGTGGCGACATCGCGAGTTTCAGCAGCTTGCTTAATTTCTTCCACATAAGTGGGAGCATCCTCCATAAAGGTTTCTAGCAATTCCAACTCAAATGCTGTATCTCCTCTGCTGAGTTCGCGCAGTCGCTCCAGATCCACCGGCACCTCAAGAGGCGTTGCAGACACAGGGCTGCTAGAAGAGAGAACCGGCGTTATTTCCTCCTGATGCTGTTCTTTTACAGGTTTATAGCGATTGAGAATAGCCGCCAAGGATTTGAGATCGATGGGTTTGCTGATGTAGTCATCCATGCCGGCTGCCAAACACTTTTCTCGATCTCCTTTTAAGGCATTAGCCGTCAAGGCAATCACAATCGTATGGCGAGATTCACCTTCCCGGAGGCGAAGCGCTTGTGTCGTTTTATAGCCGTCGAGAACCGGCATCTGACAATCCATTAAAATAATGTCGTAATCTGTTTGGGCGAGCCGGTCAAGGGCTTGCTGCCCATCGCTGACACAATCAGCCTGATAACCCAGTACCTTGAGTTGACTCAGGGCAACCTTTTGGTTAATGGGGGTATCTTCCACCAGCAGAATTTTCAGGGTTGCCGGGGGTTGCGCCGGCGTTTCTGGTGGCTGTAGATCCTGGGCATGATTAGTGGGTGCTGGCTGCTTGACAGAAGCGTCGGTGGAGGTGATTACCGGCTGTGGATTGTCCTGTGTTGGTTGTTTGAGCGCCAATGGCGGAACACGTGCCGGCAGCCCCCAGCCGGCAGCGAGTGCTTCCTCTGTTGAGGGAGAGATGTTGTTACCTCTTATGGCTTGCTTTAGGCAATTTAACAGCTTGGATGCTTTTATCGGCTTGATTAAATAGCAAGAGAACCCTAGATCCAGCAGGCGAATGGCGCGATCCCGCTGGTGCATTGAAGTGATCGAAATCCACCTGGTTTGAACGAGGGCGGGATCGAAGCGGATCAGTTGTCCGAACACTTCTCCATTCATCCCCAGGATATCCAAGCTAATCAAAGCTACATCATAGGGGTTACCACTGGCTACAGCTTGGCGCAGAATCGTCAGAGCAGTGGTGCCGGTTTCGGCTTCACTCACCTCAATGCCAAAAGAGTTGGCATAAGAGCGCAATATTTGGCGATTGGTGGAGTTATCATCCACGATTAACATCCGGCGATGTTGGATTTTAATTTCTGGATGCTGAACTGGCTGTGAAATTCCGCTGGCGGCTTGTTTTTCTAAGGTGGCGGTGAACCAGAAAGTTGAACCTCCTCCCTCTACACTTTCAACACCAATTTCACCTCCCATCAGCTCTACCAGCTGCTTGCAGATCACCAGCCCTAAGCCGGTGCCGCCATATTTGCGTGTAGTGGAGGCGTCCACTTGCGAAAAAGATTGGAAGAGTTTGTCTAAGTCTGCCGGTGCGATACCAATGCCGGTGTCCTTGACGGTAAATCGTAGCTTTACGTTTTCAGGAGAGGATGAGAAGGTTTCTTCATTTTCCTGTTCTTTCCCCCACCTCTGGACATGAATCACTACTTCCCCTTGGGAGGTGAATTTGAGCGCGTTGCCGGCCAAATTAATCAACACCTGACGCAGCCGGCTGGCATCTCCTGATAGGGCTGCCGGCACATCACTTTCCACTAAAGTAAACAGTTCCAGTCCTTTGGCATTAGCCTGTGCTGCTAACAAATCTGTGACTTCTTCCACACAGGTATTCAAGTCAAAGTCCAGGGTTTCCAGCCGCATTTCACCGGCTTCAAGCTTGGAGAAGTCGAGAATATCATTAATCAGGGTTAGCAGGTTTTGGCCGCTGACGCGCAGGGTTCGTACAAAGTCTTGCTGTTCCGCATTAAGCGGCGTTGACAAAAGCAAATCGGTCATCCCCAGGACGCCATTCATCGGGGTGCGGATTTCGTGACTCATGTTGGCGAGGAATTGTGATTTCATCCGCGAGGCTTCCAGGGCAGATTCTCGCGCTTCTACTAATTCATCAATCACTTGAGTAACGATGACAATTCCCCCAACTTTTCCCTCTGAGCTGTACCAAGGTTGAACAGCCCAGCGCAGATACATTTGGGAGCCATCTAAACGCTCAAACATTTCCTCTGGTTTGGAAATGACCTGCCCTTGCAGCGCCCGCTGATAAATGTCTATTTGAGACAATGAGAGATGCGGCAGAACTTCATAGTGGGAACGTCCCATCAAAGAATGCCCCTCTAGTTGGTAATCTGTCACCCACTGATTGCTGTGGGCGAGATAGCGCATCTCGGTATCAAACATCGCCATTGCTACCGGCGCATTGGTAATAATTTGCCGCAGCTGCTGACGCTCTTGCTCTAGGGCTTGTTCTATTAGCTTGCGGTCGGTAATGTCGTTGAGGGTGCCAGAAACGCCGAGCACTGTGCCGTCTGATGTCAAGTTCAAGCGTTTTTGAACCTCAATCCAGCGGCAGCCACCATTTTTTGTTAAGTAACGAATCTCGTGCCGGATGACTTCTTTTTGAAGAGTAATCAGGCTTTCAAAATGCCCTAAATTTATTTGGCGGTCATCGGGATGAATGAATTCTATAAAGTTTTTGCCTAGGCTTTCTTCAACAGTGAAGCCGGTGATTTCTGTCCACGCTGGGTTGAGAAATGTCCACAAGCCATTTGCGTCTTTTTGGAAAATAACTTCATGTAAACTGTTAACAACCGAACGATATTTGTTCTCGCTTTCTAAAAGTGCAGCTTCTGCTAGCTTGCGGTCAGTAATATCGCGCTGAACCGTGGCAAAGCACATAGGTTTGCCAGTTTCTAAGTGCTTGACGATAAACATGGTCATTTGGGTGTCGATGAGCTGGCCGGTTTTAAAGTGGCGCAGTGTGCCTTCTCCTTCCCAGTGACCGTTTTTTTCGATGGTGGGGAACAACGTCTTTTGGTATTGCACCCAAGTGTCTTGAGAAAGATAGTCGGATATTTTAGGAGCCAAGGTTTGTTCGTGACTGTCGAGTCCCACCAGCTGACGCCCCGCTTCATTGAGATAAAAGACTTGGCCTTCTAGTGTCGCCATGCCAATGAAGTCGCTGCTGTTTTCGACGAGGGAAACAAATTTTTGCCGTTCTTCTTCTGCTCGTTTGCGATCACCGGCTTCCATTGCCAGAGATGCCATATAGGCCAAGTAATTCGCGAAGTTTTGTTCTTCTAATGCCCAACGGCGCGCCGTTCCGATGTGTTCGTGACAAAGTACTCCGACTGTTCGCCCACCTAGACGAATGGGCACATCCAGCATGGAGGTAATGCCTAGGGGTGTGAGATAACACTCGCTAAACTCTTGAGTGTGGGGGTTGGTGTGAGCGTCATCTGCGGCAATCATGCGGTCTGCTTCTAGAGCTTGGAAATAACCGGGAAAGTCCTGGGCAGAAAGTTCTAAGCCGCTGGAATGCCGATTCTCGTTCATTTCGTATAGGTCGCGGGCGTGAATTTTCGTGTGATCTTCGTTGTAGAACCACACGCTAACTCGCGCTAAGTTGAGAGTGCCGGCTGCAATTTGGGTGAGTTCTTGCAAGGCTGCCTCTACGTCGCCACTGTACAGGGGCTGGCACTTGGCGAGTGCCATCAGTCCTGCTTGTTGTCTTCTGAGCCGAATTTCGCTTTCGCGCAGTGCTTGTTCTGCCTGCTTGCGAGCAGTGATATCAAAAACCGAGGATCGGCTCATTAGATAGTTGCCGGCGCTATCTCTGACTGCTGTTGAACTCAAGAGGATAGGCAGAATTGTGCCATCTTTACGGATGATGTCGAACTCAAGATCGCTCACCCACCCTTGCTCTTTGTAGTGGAAAAAGTTTTCTTGGAAAGTTCGCGAACTTTCAAGGGTCAGGATATCAGAAAACTTCTTTTTTCCGAGAATTTCATCGAGTGTATAACCAAACCAATTGAGTTCGGTCTCGTTAATGCGGATGAATGTTCCTTCTGAATCGAGGGAGTGATAGCCGCAGGGAGCGTTGTTATACAAGTCTTGAAGTTCATCTGTATAGCTTTGTAGCGCTTCTTCGGCCTGTTTGCGCTCGGCTATTTCTTCTTGAAGAAATTCGTTGGTTTCTATTAATTCAACGGTTCGTTCTTGGACTCGAACTTCTAATTCCTCATGAGATTTTAGCAGTGCTTCTTGTGCTTGCTGGCGTTCGAGTTCTGCTGCTGCGCGAGCGGCAAAAACATTGATTAGCATGACGCCTCGCGGGTCTTCTAGCAAGGGTTTGTCATGGATAATGCACAGAGTGCCAATGACTTTGTGTGCTCTGTCAAATAGGGGAACGCCTAAGTAACCTTGGGCACGGAGCGAAATGAGTGCCGGTGCTTTGGGAAAGCGTTCTAGCAAATGATCGGCAAAGTGACAGAGATGGGCTTCGTTGGTAACGACTTCACAAGGAGTGTCGGCTAGGTTGTAATCGAAGTTTTCCTCCAGTTGATCGCCGGCCCAAAAGGCGAGGGTTTGCAATTTTTCAATTGGGTCGCCTTTGGCTTGTGAGACGAGGGCGTAGCGAACGTCGAGTGCGGCTGCCAAATGGCGCACCAGTGCGGGAAAGAATTCTTCTCCGGTGACGGAAGCTGTGCCGGCAACGATATTTTGTAGGGTTTCTTCGGCTCGCTGGCGTTCGCTAATTTCTGCCTGTAATGCTGCGTTGGCTGTAGCAAGTTCGACGGTGCGTTCTTGCACGCGAATTTCTAATTCATCGTGAGCTTGGCGGAGTGCTTCTTCTGTTTGCTGCCGTGCCCAAACTTCGCTGAGTAATTGTTCGTTGGTTGCTTTTAATTCGGCGGTGCGTTCATCGACTCGGCGTTCTAATTCTTCATTAGTTTGTTGTAGGATGGCTTCGGCTTGTTTGCGTTCGGTAATGTCGGTGATGATGCCTTCAATTCGGACGCTGTTGCCTTTGGCATCTTTAATTAACTGACCTCGATCATAAACCCAACGCATTTCTGAGTTGCCACGGATGATGCGGTATTCTATTTCGGCGCTGCCGGTTTTTAAAATTGTGGGAACATAGTTAGAAACTCGCTCACTGTCTTCTGGGTGAATTACTTCAAGCCAGAGTTGACGATTGTTATAAAATTCCCCCACGGGCCGGTTGTAAAGTGTCTCTGTGGCTGGGTTAAGGTAAAGCAGTTCAAAGGTTGTTGCTGAAATTGACCACACCACATCTTGAAGCGAGTTCATCAGGCTGCTGAGGCGCAATTTGCTCTCTCGCAGGGCTGTTTCTATGTGCTGGCGCTCGGCAATTTGGGTTTCTAGTTGCTGGATAGTTTGCCTTAATTCGACGGTTCGTTCGCTAACTTTTTGAGCGAGGGCTGCGTTCATTTTGGCTACGGCAGCTTCTGTGCGCTTGCGCTCGGTTATATCACGACCGACATAGACAAAATCTTCCAAGATTTCTAAGTCTGTTTGGATGGCTGAACCCGAAAAGGAGATAAAAATTTCTTCCCCTGCTTTGGTCTGACAAGTGACTTCTACATTCTGCAAAAATTCCCCTCTAGATAGGGTTGTTGCCGGCTGTAAAAATTCTCTAACTGATGTTGCTTCATTCTCGCTTTGCTGTTCAGCTAGAATCATCGCAAGCGGCTGACCTATTAAGTCTTCTTCTCTATAGCCAAACAACTCTACGGTAGCTCGATTAACTTTTTTTATAATCCCACTTTGATTCACAACAAATAAAGCATCAGCCGTGGCTAATAAGATTTTTTCTAGATAAGATTTGGAGGCTGACAGTTGACTCAATAAAAGATAAGATTCGTTCTCTCGCTGAACTAATGTTTGTTTTAAGACCATCCTTTCTGTAGAGTTTTCCATGAGGACGAGCAATCGATTTTTTGAAAATTTCTCGTCTTCATCCCTAATAACGAAAACATCTATATATAATGGAGAACTCGCTTCAACAGAGCGATCAATGCCTTTGAGTTCAAAAAGCTCTTGCTGCCCTTGAAGGATGGCACTCAGATAATCTTCTATGCCAATCAGTTCGGGAAAGCCGGCGCGAACATCGTTTCCGAGGATGGCTTCATCGGGACGATCAGAAAAGTGTTTGGCTCCCTCAGATATTTCTATGATGCTGAAGCGTTCATCTACTACCACGTATTCCATCTGGTTGATGGCTGAGGGTTTATGGAAAATCTGATTTAAAACTTGGTATTTCATGAAGGCGTGGAGTTTTAGCGCTTGTTGGAAATCAAAGTTCAGTTACACCGGCTCTACCATTTTGTAAGCTAATTTTTGAAAGATTGCATCTACGTCTTTGCCAGTTTTTGCCGAAGTAGTATAGATGCCTAGTATTTCCTCTTGAGGGAGATCCTGAACAAGCTCAAAAAGTTTAGCCAGTTTGTCTTCGTCAACGAGGTCAGATTTATTTAAAGCGATGATGGCAGAGCTTTTGGGGTTAACGGATGCAAAGAGCTGAAGATGCTCTGGAATTCGCTCAATGGTTTCTTGCCGGCTCACATCGGCAACGATTACCGCACCGCTAGATCCTTGTAAGTAACTTGGAGCAATCGCCTTAAATTTAGTATGCCCTTCTAAATCCCATATTAACATCTGTAAATCTAGCTTTTCCTGCTGCTTCACCTCAACCAGTTCAATATTTTTTCGAGAAATTTTAACGCCTACGGTTGAAAGGTACTGATCGCTAAACTGGCGATCAACAAAACGACGAATTAAGCTGGTTTTTCCAACGCCAAAATCGCCGATTAAGCACATTTTTTTTGATATCATTGACACATTCAGTTAATTTATCGACTGTCGTTGACGTAGTTGCTCCGTTTGCAGCCATCACTGACTGTTGATCTCTGTCGGTGTTGCCGGTTCAAACACCACGCATCTGCTTAATAGTAACGGTTGATTGGACTCGACACCCGCAGGGGGTTTTGGTTTCCCTATCGCTTGTAGTCGCTTGGGATCGACACCTTGACTCACAAGCGCATCTCGCACAGCTATCGCCCGTTGTCGTGCTAACTGCTGGTTTTTGGTTTGATTGCCAAGGGTATCACTATGACCTATTATCCTAAGGTTTTTCTGAGGGTATTGCTGTAAAAAACTTTTAATCTGGATAATAGTTTTGAGATAGGCTGGGTTGAGTGCGGCAGATCCAGGCTCAAAGTAAATTCGGCTGGTAATCTGGAGGGGATTGAGCTGTATGGTGCTGATAACAGATTGAACACCCGGAATTTGTTTGAGAGCTTGGACGATTTTCTGGGTGTCTGTTTTTTCCCTAACCGTTCCCTCTACTGTGACTTTACGTTCGGCATATTTCGTTGAAATAGAAATGCCCTCCATCTGATTTAAAACATCTGTTGCTCGTTTCACTTCGGCAACGACTAATACTGGATCGGGAGGTACATCAACGGCAATAATTTGATTATCTAACCTCAAGGTAGGAACTGCTGCTTTGGCAATTTGACCGGCTTTTTCCCGGAGTTCTTGATTAGGCAGTTTTCCTGTCAATTTCAGAGTTTTTCCCTCAGCATCGACGCTCAAACGATAAACCGCTAATTGTGGCGCGGAAGCTAAGGCTGAGCCGGCTTTTGCTTCAATGCTCCGTTCAATTTTGTTGCGGTAAAAAGAAATTCCCCAAGGCACTAAAATCAGGCTTAAAGCAAGTAAACCGATTCCTAGAAGGGCGCGGGGTTGTTTCGCCGGCAGCTTCTCTGCGGCAGAATTCATTAATGTTTCTAATAGTGCCGGTACTGGTTCTGGTATCGTTGCCGGATCGCCATTAAAAAATTCGATAGGCTGACCGTAATCTAAAATGATAATGCTCAGGGTTTTTCGGATTTTTTCTATATATTTTTTGGAAGGATCTCCTTTAACAACTACGGCTAAATAGCAGTATCCTGCTACTTCTAAAATTATTTTAGAGTCACCATATTCAATTTCATTAAGTTCAGAAATCTCTCCCGACTGAATAATACATTCATTCACAAAACTGCGGATAGCCGTTAACATCCCCGCCACCATTTCAGATTCTAATCTTTGATTGCCAGAATGCTGAACATCTGAAATAATCAGTCCGGATGTTTTGTGAATCAAGAAAATGGCTGGCACACTAAACGGCAAAGCTTCCCGGAGGATTAATTCTGCCTCGGAGACTCCCTGCACTTTGGCACGGATTTTGCGCTGAACTCCTTCCACACTAAAAGAGTTTGAAACTTTTTCATTGATAGAGCGAATGGCTTCTCCCAGGTATCGTGTAATGGTGTTACCAATAACAGGATAAAGCGCATCTACCATGACATCGCGTTCCAGCCTAATCTGTTCTTTAATGGCTCTACCCATTTCGGGTGCTAACGCTTCGGCAATTGCGTCTCGATCTAGCCGAATTTGCTGTTTAATCGCAATCGCAATTTCCGGAGCGATCGCATTAGCCATTTCTTCGGGAGAGTTCTTAATTTGTTGAGAAATTGCTCCCGGTAACAAATCGGCAATTGCCGCACTCATTGCGAGCTTATTTTGTTGGGTTCTATTTTTAATGACTTCATCAATAATTGGAACAATTGCCTGAATAACTTCCTCTTTAGAGTCCGAAATTTTGAGGCTAAGAATGTGAGCGATCCAAGGCAGCAAAAGTTTCATTAGCTGTTCAGGATCGTAGAGCTGATGCTCAATATTTTCCAGTTTATCTTTAATTTTTGAAAGTTGATTGTGAACTCCCGGCAGTTCTGATTCAGTCAGTAGCTTTTTAAAATCTTCTATTTCCGTGAGTTGGGAGCCGAATAGAAGATTTTGCAAACTTTCAACAGGATTAACCGGCTCCTCTGATTCCTGTGCGGGGAGAGATTCTTCAGGAGTATGTTCAAGCTGCTGACGCTGATCTAGCCGATTTCGCCATTTTTCAAGTGTCGCGTCTAAAGCGGCAAAATTCGGTGACACCGGCACTGAAGATTCGGCAGGATTATCATCTTCTTGGTTGGCATCTAAATCTAGAATATCTGGTTCTGTCGGCGCTGCGGATTTTGTTGGTTCTTTTTGTCCCACTGAGGGCAGCAACCAACTTTTTAATCCTTCTATGGTGGCATTTAGATCAGCGATATCTGCCTGTGCCGGTGTTGAAAATTCAGCAACATTTTTATCCTCGTGGTTGCTCTCTAAATTCTCTGGCTCTGGCTGTGCCGGCGCTTCTGGTTTTGATGCCGGCAGCAGCAACCAACTTTTTAAGTCTTCGATACTACCATTTAAATCTGCTACATCTGGCTGATGCAAACCTGACATTTCCGGTAAGTTTTCTAGCAGTGGAGGCTGAGGGGTGACATTTGCCAAAGGCTCAGCCTCCGCAACTTTACCGTTGGAATCATTTTGGGATGAAAGGGTTTCAGCAACGGGTTTTTCATCTGAATCAATGATGTTGAGTTCCATCAAAAGATCCAGCAACACTTCAAGCTGAGCTTCTGAATCTTCTGGTAACTGAACAGATTCAGAAACCAACCCATCCGGCTGTTCCCTACTTCCTAAATTTTCTTCCGATAAAGCCATGATCTGCTAATCCATAAAATCAAGCTACTTTCAGTGCTGACTCTGAGTAAGTCTTGGAATTTTCTATTGGTTATGGGTTGGTTCAATCAACCGCACATCCGTATACATATTCGTATCAGCAGCTTCTTTAAGCTCAGGGACAAACTCTGTACCTTTTATCCGCATCCCCAGCTCAAACAAAACTTCTGCCATGTCATCTCTGGAAACCTTGACATCTCGCAGCAAAGATAGACGTTTGTCTAGCTCATCAAAAACTTGATTTCTGAGATTGCGAACTTCGTCTTGAAGCCTGTCTCTGGTTTGTGAAAGATCATCACGCATGGAACTTGTTTGTTTATCAACCGATTCATCAAGTGCTTCCAAGTGATTGGAAAACTTGCGATTAATCCGGTCGATTTGCTGACGAAGATCGGCGCTTTCTTCTTGGGTGCTTAAATTAACAGACTTAAGTTTTTTCTCAAAAGAATCAACAGCCGCTCGAACTTCTGTGGAAAGAACACTTTTAACCTGCTCAGCATAATCGTGCATTTCTTGCTGGAGCAGTGATAATTCAGTTTCTATTTTTTCAAAGCGATTGTTATAATCTCGCAACTGAGCGCCGAAGATGATATCGCGTATCTGATCGATATTCCCCAGCCTTTCACGCATTTCCTCTTTTGTAATTTCAGCCATGTTTGCCTCTGTTAATTGCAAAAATTCTCACTTAATTCTATTGTGTCACGTTTCTGTTTGGATGTTAAAGCTCGGTTTGGGGAGGCAATCGATCCACAGAAAACCGGAGGAAAGGAGGATAGGGTAATCGGCAGGTTACTTTTGTTAACGAGTACGAGAAATTTAATATTGGCTCGCCTTTTGGGTGGGTAAGGCGGTGCCGGCAATCGTGATTTAAGCGCTGAGGGGACAGAGACAGGGCTACAATAGGAGCAAATCGTTGCGAGAGAAGCAATCTGTAACGCCCATGACCACAGCTGCATCGGTTAAAACTCAGTACGAAGCGATTATCGGGCTGGAAACCCATTGTCAGCTTAGTACCAAAACTAAGATTTTTTCCAGTTCCTCGACGGAATTTGGAGCACCTCCCAACACAAATATTGATCCAATTTGCATGGGAATGCCCGGGGTGTTGCCTGTACTGAATCAGAAGGTGCTTGAATATGCCGTGAAAACCGGCTTGGCGCTTAACTGCGAAATTGCTAAGTACAGCAAATTTGACCGGAAGCAGTATTTTTACCCAGATTTGCCGAAGAACTATCAGATATCTCAATACGACTTGCCGATTGCAGAGCATGGCTGGTTAGAGATTGAGCTGGTGGATGAGGAAGGCAATGGCAGACGCAAGCGCATTGGTATCACGCGCCTGCACATGGAAGAAGATGCCGGCAAGTTAGTGCACGCCGGCAGCGAACGTCTGTCGGGTTCGACTTACTCGTTGGTGGATTACAATCGAGCCGGTATTCCTTTGGTTGAAATTGTCTCAGAACCCGATATTCGTTCTGGGCAAGAGGCGGCTGAATACGCGCAAGAATTGCAGCGGATTGTGCGCTATCTTGGCGTCAGCGATGGCAATATGCAAGAAGGTTCCCTGCGCTGTGATGTGAATATCTCTGTTCGTCCGGTTGGACAAGAGAAGTTTGGCACGAAGGTGGAAATTAAAAATATGAACTCCTTCAGTGCAATTGCGCGGGCGATTGATTATGAAATTGAGCGGCAAATTGCAGCCGTCGAAGCCGGTGAGCGAATTTATCAAGAAACGCGGCTTTGGGAAGAAGGCGCTCAGCGCACAATTAGTATGCGCTTGAAGGAAGGTTCTAGCGATTACCGCTATTTCCCAGAACCGGATTTATCTCCGATTGAAGTATCAACGAAACAGTTAGAGCAGTGGAAATCTGAGTTGCCCCAGTTGCCGGCGCACAAACGCCACCACTACGAAACTGAATTGGGGCTTTCTGCTTACGATGCGCGGGTGCTGACGGAGGACCGGCAGGTGGCAGAATATTTTGAGCAGGCGGTGGATGCCGGCGCGAATGCCAAGCAAGCGGCTAACTGGATTATGGGGGATATTGTCGCTTACCTGAAAACGGAAAAACTCGGCATTGCAGAAATTCCCCTCACACCGGCAAGTTTAGGCGAACTGATTTCCCTGATCGAAGCTGGCACGATTAGCGGCAAGATGGCGAAGGATCTGCTGCCAGAGTTGCTAACAAACGGCGGATCTGCCAAGGAATTGGTGGAAAGCAAGGGAATGAGCCAAATTTCCGACACCGGCGCTTTGGAAACCATGATTGATGAAGTGCTGGCGGCGAATCCCAAGGAACTGGAACAATATCGTGCCGGTAAAACGAAACTGCTGGGCTTTTTTGTCGGACAGGTGATGAAACAAACTGGGGGACGCGCCGATCCTAAGCTCACCAACCAACTGCTGGCGCGTAAGTTGAACGCTTAGGAACTGAAAAACTGAGCGCTGTGATCGGAAAAGGTGGTTCATGACCACCTTTTTTTGTAGTTTCTTTACAACTTTTCTTGAGGGGTTTGACCCCTCACCCTCAAGATGCTATCTTGTGATAAGTAGATGCACCCTGATGGCAGGGAGAGTCCCCCAAGGCTCTCCCTTTTTTTTGTTTTGGGCATGGGGCATGGGGCATAGGGCATGGGGCATGGGGGAGAGTTTTGCTAAGCCGGCAAAAGGATTTTTTTAGTACCTTAATTCATTGAAACTCGAAATTTTATATCTGGCGAATTGTTTTTTGTGGATGCGGCGATATTTTTTTTGAGGACGCGCTGCCGGTAAGATAGTTCCACTCACACATTCAATTCCCACTCGCCTGATATAATCGCCTCTCAGTCGGGCTAAAGAGGGTTGGGAGAAACTATGGCAGAGTGGCAGGAAATTAGCGGTGGAGTGACGGCACCTAGAGGGTATCGGGCAGCAGGAATTGCAGCGGGCTTAAAGCCTTCGGGTGCGCCGGATTTGGCGTTAATTGTGTCTGAGGGAGATGCGATTGCGGCTGGGGTGTTTACCACTTCTCAAGTGCGGGCGGCGTGTGTGGATTACTGCCGGCAACGTTTGCAAGCCAAAGCCAGTGCTAGAGCAATTTTATGTAATGCCGGTCAAGCCAACGCTGCCACCGGCGAACAAGGTTGGCTGGATGCGATAGAAAGTGCAATGTTGTTGGCACAAGAACTGAATATTGCCTCCGACACGATTTTGCTGGCATCCACCGGCGTGATCGGGCAACGAATTAAAATGGACGGCTTGCGGGCGGGAATTCCCAACTTAGTAGCGGCTGCTTCAACAGATGGAGGCGATGCTGCGGCTAAGGCGATCTGCACCACGGATTTAGTGCCAAAATCAATCGCCTTCGAGACACAGTTTGGAGATCGCACAGTCCGAATGGGTGGAATGTGCAAAGGATCAGGCATGATTCATCCCAACATGGCGACGCTGCTGGCGTTTATTACTTGCGATGCCGCTGTTTCGTCTCATCTTTGGCACGATATGTTAAGCCGTGCCGCAGATAAAAGTTTTAATCAAATTACCGTTGATGGTGATACGAGTACAAATGACACGTTAATCGCTTTCGCAAATGGGCAATCTCGGACGCCGGCGATTACAGAACCCGGTGCAGAGGCGGACAAATTAGAGGCGATGCTGACGGCAATTTGTCAGTATTTAGCCAAGGCAATTGCACGGGATGGAGAGGGGGCAACCTGCTTGGTTG
The DNA here is from genome assembly GCF_014695725.1 of Microcoleus sp. FACHB-672. Taxonomy (NCBI): domain Bacteria; kingdom Bacillati; phylum Cyanobacteriota; class Cyanophyceae; order Oscillatoriales; family Microcoleaceae; genus Microcoleus; species Microcoleus sp. FACHB-672. The sequence continues at coordinate 318,239 of NZ_JACJOU010000007.1, forward strand.
AAGTGCAAGTTTCCGGTGCAAAAGATGAAGCGGCGGCACGTCAAATTGCCAAAACGATTGTCGGTTCCTCTTTGGTCAAGTCTGCAATTTTTGGACGCGATCCAAATTGGGGACGAATTGCAGCAGCCGCAGGACGTGCCGGCGTGCCCTTTGAGCAAGAAGATCTCCGCATTCAGTTAGGGGATTTCTTATTAATGGAAAACGGTCAACCTTTGCCATTTGATCGGGCGGCGGCGAGTAATTATATGAAACAAGCCGCTGCGGGGGCGTATTTGAAAGAAGATACGGTTTTAATTTCCGTGAATGTGGGAAATGGAGCCGGTTTTGGGACTGCTTGGGGATGTGATTTAAGTTATGACTATGTGAAGATTAACGCCGAATATACGACTTAAGCGGAAATCGAATAGCAATTGAAAATTGCTGGCGCTACGCTATCGCGGCTACACAAACCCAGTCTGCCGGCGCGGACTAAGTCAACCTCTTAAGCCGGCAGAAACAGGTTTTGTCAGCCTAGCCGCGATTTTAAATAACCCAATTATTATTCTCCTTGCGCTGCGATCTATACGTTTGTTAGACAAACAAAATTGCGTAGCCCGAAATTACCGACTTATAAAGTTTTCTCTTCAATCGGCTTTATCGGATATTCATGATCTTTAAAGATCATTTTGCCCTCGCCAACTTCTTTCTAGGAATTCGACTTTGCCGGCGCGGTTAAGCCAGAGGAACGGGAAGAAAAGTTCTTTCTCTTTAACAGCCAGCCGGCACCCAAAAGACCCAGCGCAAAAACAGTATTCGGTTCCGGTACGGAACGCAATGCGTAGCTCACATTTCCCGCTCCGCTCAGCCCGGGATCACCTAACAAGTCGTCCCAACCGAAATAGTAGTTAAATGATGAAGATCCTTGTCTATTAGCAAACATTGACCACCAACCATCCTGATTCTCATAGTTAAACGCATCGAAAGTAGAAAATGCAAAACGAACCAGCTCACCTCCTCGCGGAGTCAGTTGTATGTTTCCAAACTCATCTTCAACCACTTCACCGCCGTCAAATTCTAAAGGAAGCGAATAGGGAAGGCTCCGTCCGTCATAGCGAACGTCACTCTTTGTATAGGTTCTATTCTGCCCTTGTTGTTGGAATGCTGTATTGGCAAAGTCAAAATTGAATTCGGTCACGTCAAAATAAGGCTCTAGTGGTTCACCGGCTGCTGAGGTTGCTGTGTCATCGTAGCTGAAAAAGCCATTGTACTGATTGCCGCTTAAGTGTCCACTCGTTATATCCACAGTGAAATCATAGGTGATGATGGCGGCTTCGGCAGGGGTAACTTCGAGGGCAAATAAACTCAAAGCGGTGCCGGCGGTGGCAATTGCTAATTTTTGGTATAGGTTCGTAAACATTTTTTTCTACTTTAGGGTGCAGGGTGATGGGTTTGAGGTCTATTGACGGCTAAGGGTTTTTACGCTAGCGAGCGAGTTTAACTTAATTCTCTCAATATATGCCTGTATATTTACGGAAGTTTCATTAAAACTTCACAAAGTTTGGGGCTAAATGTAAAGTTTGTGCAAACAAGCTCTGCTATTAGAGTGGGTGTAGCGGAAAATTTCAAGGGAAATATTGACTGCCGGCTACAGAAACGCGTTTTGTTGCAAATTGTTATTTGGACGATTCAAGAAGTGCCGGCGAAAACGAATTTCTAACGGGTCATGTGGAAAAATGAGGCGAAGTTATAGCCGATGCTATAGCTGAACAGTTTTTTAGAATTTTATTGAATCAATGTATTTAAAAGTCTTCCAATCTACCGTATTGGCGCTGACTTACTTGGGGTTAGGATTAGGATACATCCCTAGCCTACGCCTGAACCGCACCGGCATTGCTTTAATCGGAGCCGGCTTTACCGTTGCTTTGGGTGTTTTGAACCTTAAAGAAGCGTGGCTTGCCATCGATCCCGGCATTATCATCTTCTTATTAAGCATGATGATTGTGAATGCCGGTCTGGCTGGATCGGGTTTTTTTCAATTAGCTTTAGTATTCCTCTCGCGTCACACCGGCAGTCCTTTTGCGCTATTAGTCGCACTCACTTTCAGCAGCGGTTTCCTATCTGCGTTGTTCCTCAATGACACGATTGCAATCCTCTTCACGCCGCGAACTTTGACACTGACGAGATCGCTCGGACTTAACCCAATTCCCTATCTTCTCGCATTAGCCGGCGCAACAAACCTGGGTTCTGTGGCAACCATCAGTGGAAACCCGCAAAACTTGGTAATCGGTTCTTTTTCTGGCATCAGTTATTTAGCTTTTGCCAAAGCGCTGACTCCTGTAGCACTGCTCAGTTTGCTTGTTCAAATCGGTTGGTTATGGTGGCTTTACCCGGAAGTGCGTTCACTTAAACCTTACGAATCCCCTTTGCCGATAACGCACCGGCTGTTTAAACCTTTATTGATAAAAAGCCTTTTGGTAACTGTTGGACTGTTAACAGCATTCCTTGCCGGCTTCCCCTTAGCCGAATCTGCCTGGGTTGCCGGCAGTCTCTTATTGCTCTCTCGCCGGGTGAAGACACAGCGGTTCTTGGCTGCGGTAGACTGGAACCTCTTGGTGATGTTTGCCGGTTTATTTATCATCACTGAGGCAACGCAGCGGCTGGGTTTATTAAATTGGTTTACGGGTTTTATCGATACTCCGGCTGGTTTGCTAGGCGTGACAGTGCTGTTGTCGAACCTGATTTCCAATGTGCCGGCGGTGCTGGTTTTGCAACCGCTTATCCCCCAGCAGGATACGTCTGCTTGGTTGTTGCTAGCTGCCGGCTCGACGCTTGCCGGCAATCTAACTTTGTTGGGATCGGTAGCGAATCTGATTGTTGCTGAGGTTGCTAGCCGGCAAGGTTATCAGCTGTCGTTTTGGGATCACTTGCGGTTTGGTTTGCCGCTAACGCTGCTAACATTGGTTTTGGCTTATTTTTGGCTCAATTAAATTGTAGGTACAATTTAGACTTGCCCAGAATTAATGAAGAGAGGGTGAGCGCTTCCTCTAGCAGGGGAGAATGGATCGAGTCATAATGGTTTGGATGGAATGTCACAATTATTATTTTGTTTAAGTTTTTAATTATGGAGTTGGGTTTGAGTTCAGTGTTAAATTCTAGAAAAGTTCAGTGGGCGCATTTTGATGTGGAATTCAATTAAAGAGTTTGGTAAGCGTTATTATGTATTATTATTTGTTTCTTTATTAATTTGCACCGCTTTGTTTTATGGCTGTACAATTGGTTTTATAAATAAAAATGTTTGCGATCTCTGGCTTAGAGATTTTTTGTTAAATATAAATGCTGAAATTATTGGAATATTATTAGTTTTATTTTTAGTGAATAGAACGGTAAAAGCTAACAAAGAAAATGAACGCAAGAAATTTAGAGAAATTGCTTTTAGGCCGTTAAAAAGGGTTTTTTATAAACAAGTTATTTTGTTTTTTAATATGTTTAAAGCCTCGATAGAGATGCAACCTTCTAAACCTTACGAAAAATTGGAAAATTTATTTGATGAAACCTACTTCTATGAATTGGGATTTTTAGACCTTCTGAAACCGGCTCCTATTTTAACATCGCGTGGCGAAGAAATGGACTGGCTGGATTACCTTTATACAGAGTGTACCAGTCTGAGTTTAGCTTTAGGGAAAGTCGTAGACAGATACTCCTATTACTTGGATTCAGAAATCGTTGATTTAATGGAAGAAGTGGCAGATGCCGGCTTTATTCGGTTTATTTCATCCATTCGAGAAGCGAAGCAATGGCATGAAATTAGTATTATTCGAGGGGATTTACTGTCGGAGTGCCAAACCTTACTTAAGGAATATACAAGTTCGGTGATGAAACTGATAGATTTATATAATCAGAGTGTCGAAACGGAAAGACAAATTACAATAGATAAAAGTCAATGGAGGGAATGGTGGGGCAATAATGTTAGGCCGCGAATTGGAGATAGTCGCATCGAAATTGCTGGAGAATAAGAGTTTCCAATCGTCTATTCAAATATTAAAATTTGAGGTAAAAATCAATAATCACTAATTTATTTATCCAATAGACCATTAATTCATCTGTGGATGCCTGACGGCAGGCTATCATTAATAGCTGCGAATAGAAATCATTTTTGTAAGAAGTTTGATCAGCAATTTCATGCAAGTCTACAGAAAAATAGGGTAACAGATTGGTATGTCTATTATCGTGGCTGAAGACCTGAGCAAAGTCTACCCCGTGGCAGTGAAAGAACCCGGATTAAAAGGAACTCTGAACCACTTTCTGCGCCGCACTTACCGAATGGTGGAGGCAGTTCGGAAAGTTTCATTTGAAATTGAAGCCGGCGAAGTGGTGGGATTTTTAGGGGCAAATGGTGCCGGTAAAACCACGACGCTGAAAATGCTCACCGGCTTAATTCATCCATCTGCCGGCACAGTGCACGTTGCCGGCATGGTTCCTTTCCAACGCGATGCCTCCTTTTTGCAACAAATTACCTTAGTGATGGGGCAAAAGCAGCAGTTGATCTGGGATCTGCCGGCACTTGACTCGCTGAAAATAAACGCAGCAGTCTATGGCATTTCTGATAAAGAATACCGCTTGCGTCTGGGAGAACTTACGGAAATGCTCTCCCTGCAAGGCAAACTCAACCAGCCGGTGCGAAAACTTTCTCTTGGGGAACGGATGAAAGCTGAGTTAATGGCGGCACTGCTTCACCGGCCTCAAGTGTTATTCTTAGACGAACCGACGCTGGGACTAGATGTAAACGCTCAAGTCAGTGTGCGACAATTCCTGCGCGAATATAACCAGCGTTATCAGGCAACAATACTGCTGACAAGTCATTACATGGCAGATATCACAGCCTTGTGCCGGCGCGTCTTGCTGATTCACGAGGGGCAACTGGTTTATGATGGCAGTCTCGATGGACTTTTAGATCGTTTTGCGCCGTATCGGGAAGTGCAGGTAGAACTTGCTCATCCGCTGCCGGTGGAAACCATGCAAGCAACCTCTATGCTATCTTCCTACGGTGAATTGGAATCAGTTGAAGGGCAGTCCGTGCGTCTCCTAGTAAAGCGCGAAGAACTCACAACGAGTGTTGCCAGAATTTTAGCTGAGTTAGAAGTGCTAGATTTAACCGTTACCGATCCACCTATTGAAGAAGTAATTGGCAGAGTTTTTCGCACCGGAAAAGTCACCTAATTTTTAATTCAAATTTTTCCCTCATCCCATTTCTCATGAATAAAGCCATCAGAACTGCTAAAACTTTGCTAGTTTCCTACTACGCCTATATGCTCGAATATCGAGCAGAATTATTTTTATGGGCGCTATCTGGATCTTTGCCATTTATCCTAATGGGAATTTGGATGAAAGCTTCTCAGAGTGGGAACTTTGGGTTACAGCCGGTGGATTTCGCTCGCTACTTTCTAGCAGCTTTTATTGTCCGGCAAACAAATGTAGTTTGGGTCATTTTTGAGTTTGAGAAAGAAGTCGTGCAGGGAAAGCTTTCTCCGCGACTTTTGCAACCGCTTGATCCAGTTTGGCACCACGTTGCTGGTCATATTTCTGAGCGATTTGCCCGTTTGCCATTTATTTTTGGGCTAGTCTTACTGTTTTTTGCCCTCTATCCACAATCGTTTTGGATACCAAATCCTGGACGATTTTTACTATTCTGGCTCGTTATTGTTTTTGCCTTTATCTTGCGCTTTCTGATCCAATACACCTTTGCTTTATTTGCTTTTTGGATAGAGAGAGCAACGGCAATTGAGCAATTCTGGTATTTGTTTTACCTGTTTTTTTCCGGCATGATTGCTCCTTTAGAAATGTTTCCAGAATCGGTGCGCCAAGTTGTGCAGTGGACGCCCTTTCCCTATTTGGTGCATTTTCCCGCTGCGATACTGGTAGGGTTGCCGGTGGATGTAGTTGGTGGGTTGTTAGTGATGCTGGGTTGGACAATTGTATTTTTTATCTGCAACCGCTGGTTATGGCGTCGAGGTTTGAAGCATTATTCGGGAATGGGTGCTTAAAAAATTGCCCCAAATTTGCCAACTAAGGCTCAACAATTTGTTGATTTTCACCTTGCGTAACTAACCAGGTTTCTAAGTCAGTGATCGCAGCAAAATCTAACAGTAACTCACTCAATTCTTCTAATTGCTCCAAGGAAAGCCGGTGCAAAGACTCTTGTAACTCACGAGAAACGGAACCAAACCGGCGAGTGAGTTGGCGCACAATCATAGTTAACGCTTCCTGTTTTCGCCCTTGTGCTAGTATCTCGTGATACCAGGGAGATTCTGATAATATTGCCATATCCCACCTCATTATTTGTTGAACTAAAGCGCTGTCTAATACAAACGTAGCAAAAAATGCCAGGAGCGTTTCTAACTGGTTCAGTTGCTCATCGGCGCGGAGGGTTTGCAAAGCGCGTCGCACGGTAGATTCCTCAGCACCCCCGCGCAACACTGGTACAAATGGCAGCAGGGTTTTAATAGATTGTTGAAAGGCGATTTCAACATCCACTTCCCAAAGATTGATCACGCGATAGTCTTGACGCGCCTGTAAGCCGGCAAACTCTGATTCATAACGAGTAGGAATTGCCACATTCCTCTCTTGTAAAATATTAACTAATACCGGATAAGCCGGCAGATTATATTTTTCCTCTGCCAGTGCTGCATAAGCCCGCACTCGCTTAGGCATTTCTGGCTTATAACGCAATTGTAATTCGTTCAGTAGCGGAAATTCCCCATGTTCAGGAGTGTAAGCTCGTACCAAGACATCACTCTCGCGGCGAACCCACTGAAAGTCTGAACTAATGATATCTCGCACTTCCACATCGGGAAACTGTGTCACCCATCGCACCCAACTTTCAGGCGCGAGGCTAATTAAACGTTTGCTGCCAATATCTGCCGGCTCAGTCATAGACGCGTTATATTGCGTTCCTCAATAGGATGGCTAAAGGTTGTTTAGACTAGCTTAGAACGATAGGGAGAACTCACCCAGGGTTTCACATCTCACTCAGTTGGCATTCCTCAGCTATGGCGATATTTTGTCAATTTGCGGTATTTTTGAACCCAAAATGCAAAAACAAAATGGGGATCATTCCAAGACTGCATAACAATCTATATTTAGTAACAATAGCTACAAAATAACATGGGAATTCTTTATATCTCTAATTAGGATAACTGAGATATAGGCGTTGAAAAATTTAATGACAGCCAAAAAGAACCTCGTTGTTATCGGCAATGGTATGGTCGGTCACAAATTCCTAGAGCTGATGGTTGCAAAAGGAGCGACACAGCAATGGAATATAATTACATTCTGCGAAGAACCTCGTGTTGCTTACGATCGCGTTAACCTCAGTGGCTTTTTCTCTGGGAAAACTGCGGGTGATTTAACGTTAGTTGAACCTGGGTTTTATCAAGAAAACGGAATTGAAATTCACATTGGCGATAAAGCAGTTGCGATTAATCGGGAACAAAAAACCGTCTCTTCAGCTAATGGGTTAGAAGTTCCCTACGACAAAATCGTTCTCGCCACCGGCTCTTATCCTTTTGTGCCGCCGATTAAAGGTAATGACGCGAAAGGTACATTTGTTTACCGGACCATTGATGATCTGGAAGCAATGTATGAATACGCCAAAAACTGCACCGTTGGCGTAGTCGTTGGGGGCGGTTTATTAGGATTGGAATGTGCAAATGCCCTGAAAAACATGGGGTTAAAAACCCATGTTGTTGAGTTTGCGCCCCGCTTGATGCCGGTGCAAATTGATGAAGCCGGTGGTGCAATTCTCCGCAGCAAAATCGAAGCGTTAGAAGTATCGGTTCACCCCAACAAAGCCACGACAGAAATTCTCAATGAAAATGGCAAAGTTTCTAAAATGCTGTTTGCAGATGGCGGCGAGTTAGAAACCGACATGATTGTTTTTTCTGCCGGCATTCGTCCCCGCGATGACATTGCCAGAAACTGCGGAATTGCCGTGGGCGAACGTGGCGGGATTATTATCAATGATTACTGTCAAACGTCCGATCCAGACATTTATGCGGTAGGAGAATGCGCCCTTTATCAAAATCGAATTTACGGATTAGTCGCCCCCGGCTATACGATGGCAGGCGTCGCAGCGGATATCCTGAGCAATACAGCGACGAGTACCTTTACCGGCGCGGATATGTCCACCAAACTCAAGTTATTGGGAGTGGATGTAGCAAGTTTCGGGGATGCCTTTGCCAAAACTGCCGGTGCTAAAGAAATCGCCATCACAGATACGGTTCAAGGTGTTTATAAAAAGCTGGTTTTAAATGAGGATGGCAGCCGGCTTTTAGGGGGAATTCTCATTGGAGATGCTTCCGCCTATGGCACTTTGCTGCAATTTGTCCAAAATGGGATTGCCTTGCCTCCCTATCCCGAAGATTTGTTAATGCCACCACGGGAAGGCAAGCCGGCATCTGCGGCAATGGGAGTCGAAAGTTTGCCGGATTCGGCGCAAATTTGCTCCTGCAATAATGTTACAAAAGGGCAGATTTGTAGCGCCATCCGCGAGGGCAACCTCACCGATGTGCCGACTGTGAAAAAATGCACAAAAGCCGGCACCGGCTGCGGCGGTTGCGTGCCATTGGTAACGGATATTCTCAAGTCTGAGATGAAGAAAGCCGGTTTGGTTGTCAAAAATCATCTCTGCGAACATTTTGCCTATTCCCGCCAGGAACTGTATCATTTAGTGCGAGTTCATAAAATTCAAACCTTTGATGAGTTAATTCAACAGCACGGCAGCGGTTTAGGATGTGAGATTTGTAAGCCGACTGTCTCTTCTATGCTTGCTTCTACTTGGAATGAGCATATTTTAAAAACTCCCCACGTCAGTTTGCAAGATACGAATGATTACTATCTTGCTAACATTCAGCGGGATGGAACGTATTCAGTTGTCCCGCGAGTACCCGGCGGGGAAATTACACCCGATCAGCTAATTGTTATCGGAAAAGTTGCCAAAGAATTTGGGCTTTATACCAAGATTACTGGCGGGCAGCGGATTGATTTATTCGGGGCGCGTGTGGATCAATTGCCCCAAATTTGGAAGCAATTGATAGATGCCGGCTTTGAATCAGGACACGCTTATGGAAAAGCACTCCGTACCGTAAAATCTTGCGTGGGAAGTACCTGGTGCCGGTTTGGCGTACAGGATTCTACAAGTTTGGCGATTGAAGTCGAATTGCGCTATCGAGGTTTACGTGCCCCCCACAAATTAAAATCTGCCGTTTCCGGTTGCACCCGCGAATGTGCAGAAGCGCAAAGCAAAGATTTTGGCATTATTGCAACAGAAAATGGTTGGAATTTGTACGTGTGTGGCAATGGTGGCATGAAGCCCCAACACGCCGTTTTACTAGCAGCGGATATTGACAAAGAAACGCTGATTAAGTATCTGGATCGCTTCTTAGTTTTCTACATCCGTACTGCTGATCGACTGGAACGCACGGCAACTTGGTTTAACAAACTTGAAGGCGGGATTGAATACCTGAAACAAGTAATTATTGAAGATTCCCTTGGCATTGGTGCTGAGTTGGAAGAACAGATGGAACACCTTGTCAGCACTTATCAATGTGAGTGGAAGGCAACCATTGAAGATCCAGAAAAAGTACAGCGGTTCCGGCATTTTGTTAATACGGATGAGCCAGATCCAAGTCTGCAATATGTAGATGAACGCGGGCAAAAACGCCCAGCTAAGGAACACGAGAAAACTTTAGTGGGTGCTGCTGAATAAGTTGCCCGTGTGGTGCCGGTAAGATGCCGGCATTACAAAAACATCGTTAACCAGAAATCAATAGGGAGAAAAGAAAGTGGTTCAAGCTTTACCAGTTCGTGAGAAAGTTACCCAATGGATTGATGTCTGTCCAGTGTCAGCAATTATACCCAATACAGGAGTTTGTGCCCTAGTTGAAGGTAAACAAGTCGCGGTTTTTCGGATAGGAAATGGTTCGGAAGTTTATGCACTCGGTAACTACGATCCGTTTAGCAAAGCCCATGTTTTATCGCGGGGAATTGTAGGTGATCGTAAGGGTGTTAAAAAAGTTGCTTCACCGATTTACAAGCAAAACTTCAATTTAGCGACAGGGCAATGTTTAGATGATGAAACGGTGAAGGTGCCGGCCTTCCCTGCCAGAGTTGTTGATGAGCGCGTGCAGGTAGCAATCGGTTAAAGTTGCGGTGATTTATCGTTGCCATAGAGCCAGAAGCCCGGTTTCTTGAAGAAATCGGTTTTTTTTGTATCTATCCAAATCTACAAATGGACTTTCCTTGCTTAATCGGAGAGTTATTCTTATAACCTTAAACCGACAACCTCAAAATCGTTAAATATCACCCGGAAAACACCGTTTAAACTTAGATTAGGAAGAGGTTTGTGCAACAGAGGCAAATTAGAGAATGGCGACGACTCAAGCAAAAGCAAATTGGACAGCACGCAGAACCAACAAATGCCGGCTCAAACTTTTAAGCCTAACAACCGCCGTCGTAACATTAGCTGCTATCACCTTTATTGACAAAGCCGGCGCGAATAGCCGGCAAAGCGCAACCACAGTGCCGGTGCACTCTCTCACACTGCAAGCGCGACAACAGACAAGCTCGGCGCTACTAAAAGAAGGAGAAAACTTGGTGAGGCGAGGAGAAGTCAAACGCGCACTCTCCGTTTATGCTGAAGCCGAAATACTTAACTCCCCACTCCCGGTTTCTGCCGGCGACTGGAACACCCTGTGCTGGTTTGGCAGCCTCTGGGGTCAAGCAGCGGATGTGATAGATGCCTGTAACAAGGCTATAGAGCTTGCACCCAAACAAGAAGAGTTCCGGGACAGCCGGGGTCTTGCACGGGCGCTTAGCGGCGATATTGAGGGTGCTATTGAAGATTTTCAGGTATTTGTAGACACGACGGAAGACCAAAGTCGCAAATACCAACGCCAAAGTTGGATCAATTCCCTGCGCCGGGGTCAAAACCCCTTCACCCCTGAACAAATAAAACAGCTATTTGTTGACTAAATAAAATGGTCAGCGATCAATCGTCAGCCGTCAGCCGCGCATCACAGCCGGCACCTGACAACTGATCGCTGAACAAAGTGAGAGCCTCTAGCAACGCTGCCAGAGGGCACTCAGTAACAGTGAACAGGTTGCCGTTATGACATAGCCTGAGCGATGTAGTCGAAGTAAGGGGCGGCTTCAGCGGCGTCTTCTTGGCTAAGCAGTGCTAGGGCTGCTTCTTTCAAGCAGCGGATGGATTCAGCCATACCAGGCACAGGAACACCCAGAGAGTTGTACATTTCCCGCACGCCAATGATCCCAATTTTTTCAATCGGTTCTTGGTCACCGGCAAGTATCCCGTAGGTAATTAGACGCAGATACCAGCCATAATCACGCAAACAAAGCGCCCGCTGACGCTGTCCGTAAGCATTACCGCCCGGAGAAATAAAGTCTGGGCGTTTCTGCCAAAGCCGTTTACTTGCTTGTTCTACAATTTTCTTTTCATTTTCTGCCAGTGTGCTGGCGATGCGAACCCGCTGTTCGCCGGTTTGAAAGAATTGTGTAATGCTCTTAAGTTCGCCGGTGCTTGGATAACGAAGCTCGTCGTCCGCTTGGAGAATAACTTGGCTAACTACGCTCATGGTTATTACTGCAGTCTCAGAAGATCATTAAGTAGTTTATCGATTCTGAGGGACACAAATAAAGAGTGCTCATAACAAGTTGCAATTAGAAACGTAAGTTTGGGCATTGGGGGTTGGGATTGGGGATGGGGCATTGGGCATTGGGCATTGGAAAATTACGGTTAAAGCCGCAATTTGAGGTCAGTTGTCAATTATGAGTAGTCAGTTGTCGGGGTTCATGGATAGGGTAAGGATAAGCGGGAACCGTGAACCGGCCAGATCGCAATTAACAACTCGCAACTGACAATGGACAAATTAGAGCAGACCGTTGACAAACGATGGCAACAGGGTGAATTGGTAGAAGTGGCCATCACAGATTTAAGTGACACCGGCGAAGGAGTCGGTCGATTTGACGGGCGCGTGGTATTTGTGCCCGATACCGTTCCCGGAGATCGCCTCCTCGCCCGACTGGTGCAAGTCAAGCCCCAATATGCCACCGGCAAAACCCACGAACTTCTCGAATCTTCCCCCCACCGGATTCGCCCTAGCTGCATTGTGGCGGATAAATGCGGCGGCTGTCAGTGGCAGCATATCGATTACTCGTACCAGTTAGAAGCCAAACGCAATCAGGTTATTCAAGCTTTAGAACGCATTGGGGGAATTTCTCTACCGCCGGTTGAGCCGGTGTTGGCCCCACCGGCAGCCTTGGGGTATCGCAACAAAGCCACCTATCCCTTGGGAATGTCATCAACTGGTAACGTACAGGCCGGCTACTACCAAAAAAATAGCCACCGGCTGGTTAACCTCAACCGCTGTCCCATTCAAGATGACCGCTTAGATCCACTGCTCGCAGAAGTCAAACAGGACATTCAGCGGCAAGGGTGGCGGGTGTATGACGAAAAGTATCACCGGGGAGAAGTGCGTCACCTCTCGCTGCGGATCGGTCGCCGGACAGGTGAGATTTTACTGACTTTGGTGGCAAGAACCGGCGAATTAGCGGAAATTGAGGCCCAAGCGCAGGTGTGGCTGAAGCGTTACCCGCAACTGGTGGGAGTTTGCCTGAATATCAACCCAGCCAAAACCAACGCTATTTTTGGCAAAGAAACCCACTGTATCGCCGGCCTTCCTTATATACACGAGGAATTTGCTGGTTTGCAGTTCCAACTGCGGGCGGATACCTTCTTCCAGGTGAATACAGAGGCAGCAGAGGCGCTGTTAGAGGCAATGGTCAATCAGCTGGATTTACAAGGCGATGAGGTGGTGGTCGATGCTTACTGCGGAATTGGCACCTTTACGTTGCCCCTGGCGAAGCGAGTGCGGGAAGCAATTGGTTTGGAAATGCAGCCGGCGGCAGTCGAGCAAGCCCAGCTTAATGCCCAACTGAATAACTTGACAAATGTAAGTTTTCGTGATGGAGAAGTTGAGACTTTACTGCCCCAATTGGGAGTCAAACCCGATATTGTTCTAATTGACCCGCCGCGCAAGGGATGTGATCGCACTGTTCTGGAAACGCTGGTACAGATTCAACCGGAACGCATTGTTTATGTCAGTTGCAAACCGGCAACTCTGGCGCGTGATCTCAAGTTTCTTTGCAATGCCGGTGGCTATCGTTTAACCCGCGTACAGCCGGCAGACTTTTTCCCCCAAACCTCACACGTTGAATGTGCGGCTTTTTTAGTGCGCTGAGTCAGTTGATACTGAGTTGCGCTCAAATCGGATTTAGTGGCAGCCGGGATTAAGGGATTAGGGGATTGCTGAATACGGCCCGATGAGTAAATGAGCACCCTTATTTGCTGATTTGTGTGGCCAACAAAAGTTCTTGATCCTTCTCCCTCTCCCCCTCTTTCCCCTCATTACCTCACAATTTTTATGTGGATCAGCTGAGGATGCCTCAGTGAGTAGAATTCTCTCGACAATTTTAGGGGGGTTATCTGCACCGGATGTTTGCCGGCAAATTTGTCACTATTAAAGAGTAAGTGGAGGGTAACTAAATGAACTTCTCAATTCAATCGCTCTACACCTGGTATCGCAGCACGATTCGCAATCCCAAGTATCGCTGGTGGCTTATTCTCGGCACAGCCGCTTATTTATTCAGCCCGATTGATATTGCCCCAGATTTTCTGCCCATTGTCGGACAAATTGACGATCTTGCCCTGGTGACGTTGCTCGTTTCCGAAGTGTCCCAACTGTTGATTGATCGCTACAAAGCTCGTAATGGCGAGAATCCGACTGAAACGGCTTCAGCCGGCGAAACTTCAACTGCCGGTGCCGGCACCATTGATGTCGATGCTGCAACCATTAAATAGTTGGCAACAAAACTTCAAAGCCGGCAAGTTTGTTAACAAGGGTCAAATCACCATAGTCTGTCGAAACCCGTTTTCTTCTCGGAAATGGGTTTCTTTTATGGGAAATTTAACGAAAAAGAGTACCATCTTACGAGGATTTATGCAAGGCGTTATTTCGGCAGCCATTGTTTTATTATCCATCCGTGACTAAACAGGAGCAATAAGGGCAAGCCGGCAGAAGTTTTTCACCCATTGCCTCAAAAGAAGGCCAAGCAGTAGCAACTGGGATATTTCTAAAGCGCTTATATCCAGTAAAACCCCCTTAAGGAAGAGATTTTTAGGCTGCCGTCCTGTTTCATTGGCTACAAAAAGTTATCAAATAAAAGAAATATTAATTTAATTTGCAATAAATTTCCGCAATTACACGTCTTCAGCTAGTCGCCCCCTCACCAAGTTTGTTAAAGGGTGTGAAGCACTCTGAGAAAAGTTGGGTGCTAGGCTAAAGCCCATCTCATTTGCGATTCTATGGGAACAAATTAAAATTCTCTCCCCCTCGCCCACTCTCTCCCTGAATCCGGGCAGAAAAATTTAGTGGAGTGCAAGCTTATTGTGAGGCGAGTTTGGTGGTACTTTTAAAATTGCCATTATTTTAATAGAGTATGTTAGCCGGAGATTTGACGGGATTGCCCGTATTACTTCCAAGCTTAAGCCTCTCGGTGTTTGTCTATGCCTCAATACCCATCTATGAAATTTAGCGAACTGGTAGAAAAACTTGGTGAAGCTGCCGGTAAAAATAGCCTGACGTCTACAAGTGACGATCTGGAAATTATAGGGGTGGCACAGATTGAGGAGGCAACCGCCAGTACCATCAGTTATATAGAAGGGGCAAAATATGCCTCCCAGTTGGAAAAAACAGCAGCGAGTGCTGTAATTTTATCGATGGATGATGCCCTACAAGCCAAAGCAAACCAACGGGGTATTGCTTGGATTGCCGGCCATAATCCGCGATTGTTGTTTGCCCAAACGATCGCATTATTCTACCAACCTTTTCAGCCGGCACCAGAAATTCATCCCACTGCCGTGATTCATCCTTCCGCCGAAATTGGCGCGAAAGTCTACATCGGTGCTCATGTAGTTATTCAAGCCGGCGCGAAGATTGGCAACGGCGTGTGCATTCATCCAAATGTGGTAATTTATCCCGAAGTCCAAATCGGTGATCGCACAGTTTTACACGCGAACTGCACCATTCAAGAACGCACGCTAATCGGCGCAAATTGTGTGATTCACAGTGGTTCAGTGATTGGTAGTGAGGGGTTTGGTTTTGTGCCAACACCATCAGGTTGGTTCAAAATGGAGCAATCAGGCCGCACAATCTTAGAAGATGGTGTAGAGGTTGGGTGTAATTCTAATATTGACCGACCGGCTGTCGGAGAAACACGGATTGGTCGCAACACAAAAATTGACAATTTGGTACAAATTGGTCATGGCTGTAAAGTCGGCACAAATTGTGCAATATCCGGTCAAGTTGGGCTTGCCGGCGGTGTCAAACTAGGCAACAATGTCATCTTGGCCGGCCAAGTGGGGATAGTGAATCAAGTAAAAATAGGAGATGGGGCGATTGCATCAGCCCAATCAGGAATTCATACCGATGTTCCTGCCGGCGAGATATACTCTGGGACGCCGGCTGTTCCTCATAAGTTATTTTTGAAGGCTTCCGCTATTTCCGCTCGCCTGCCGGAAATTTATCAATCTATTAAGCAAATTCAGCGCTACTTTAAAAACTCCCGCAACAATCTCTAAGCGCTGCTGGCAAATTTCTAATGTTTCGGCAATTGCTGGCGCGTTGAGTACGCTTATTTATGGGTGCTACATTCCAGCGGCAGATTGTTCGTCGGTATTTAAAATCACGCGTCCAGTTGAGCAAGAACGCTTGCATTTGTGCGGAAAATTTCGCCCACTGGTAAGCGCAATCATCCGCTGTGAATGCTGTAGGAAGGCGCACACTACATAAGAGGCGCTTGCCGGTTCAAGGTTGAGGTGAAACGAATTCTTTCTCATCTCCTCATCTGTCCCTCTGTTGTCGGCGATCTGTTTAGGACAACTCTCTATTTCTTCGGACAGATGACTCTACAGATCGGCTTTCACCTGTTTTTTGTTATCGAACCTGGATGTGAACACGGTTAAATTTTAGCTGATAGAAGGGTTAAACCTTAACAGGGTAATCTCTGCTACCCCCCTCATGATGTTCACTTTCTACCTGATGGTAAAAATAATTTTTACAATTGAGAGATTTAAGGATATATTTTTTATAGAGTCCAGATAACCTCAGACTCGATTTGCTAGCCAAAAAATTAAAGGGTATTTACGAGGCGATGACAGAAACTGCAACAGCTCCACTTACCGGAAAGGCACTGCTTCAAAAGGTAAAAGAACTCTCACATTTACCGAGGCGAGAAACCGCAAAGCGCTGCGGGTACTATACCGTCACAAAAAATAGCCAAACCCGCGTCAATCTCACAGATTTCTATGACGCTGTGTTGGCCGCAAGGGGAATTCCTTTAAGCCCAGAAGGAGCTAAAGATGGCCGGGGTCGCGAACCGACGTATCGCGTGAGTGTCCACAAAAATGGACAAATTGTGATCGGTTCTACCTACACAGAAGCGATGGGATTAAAGCCTGGGGATGAATTTGAAATCAAGCTCGGCTACAAACATATTCATCTGATCCAGGTGGATTCTAATAAGAATGGCTCCCTGAAAGATGAAGACGATGAGGAGGATGAAGACGACGAGGAGTAAGCCGGGCCGGCAAAGATCCCTACAACTGAATAAGGATCTAAAAAACAAGCGTCAATGAGCTAGTATCTGCATTTCTAGCTCATGCTTATGCTTGACTCCTGGTAATTTCTGATCCAGTAACCAGCCCGTTCCTTTTATGGTTCGCTGTCAAAATGTTTGTGCCAATAAAAGAGGCAACTGCATTAATTAAGGTGATGGCTTTTTTCTTCACCTGGGCGGGCTTCTGGTTGCCGATAGCCATTCCTCTGGCAATTGTTTTGAAGTGGCACCCCCAAAAGCCAATGTCGGTCGCTCAAAAGCTGCCTTTAATGGCTTCGCTTTACCTGATAGCTCCACTAATTGTGTGGGGGGCTGTCGGCATCGAAAACGTGCCATTTTCCAATTACGGCCTAGCTTGGGAACCTTCTGTGTTAGTTCACTTAGCGCTAGGTTTTGGATTGGGAGTTTTCAGCTTAGCTATTCTGTTTGGTTTGCAATGGGCGCTAGGCTGGATTTCTTGGCAACCGGCAGACATTTCTAAGTTGGCTTCTGCACTACTGCCCACCCTGTTGTTAGGACTGTGGGTGGGTGGAACTGAAGAGTTAATCTTTCGCGGATTCCTGCTAAACCAGCTGCTACAAGACTACTCAATCTGGGTGGCGGCAGCAATTTCTAGCGTGATTTTTGCCATCCTCCACCTGGTTTGGGAAGTTCGAGAGACTCTACCCCAACTGCCCGGACTGTGGCTGCTGGGGATGGTTTTGGTGCTAGCACGCGCTTGTGATGGCGGCAGCTTGGGTTTAGCATGGGGACTTCATGCCGGCTGGATCTGGGCGATTGCCAGCCTGGATACAGCCGAGCTAATGACCTACACTGGCACCGTACCCGCCTGGATAACCGGCTTAGGGAAAAAACCCTTAGCCGGTGGCGTTGGCATCCTCTTGTTATTAGCTACCAGCTCACTACTTTGGTTAGTGCTGAGTCCTGAGTTGTGAGTGCTCAGTGCAGAGTCGGACAGTGCCCAATGCCCATACCTTTAGGTTGGCACAGCCATGCCCATACCTTTAGGTTGGCACAGCCTTGCCCCATGCCCAATTCCCCATGCCCCATGCCCAAATTCAACGTCGGCTCACTGTTACAATCGTCACGGGATTGAGGGGTGATAAGCGGGTTAGTTGGCCGCCAATTGGCACCGAACGGGATAGCTGTACTTGTAGCAGCCGATGACTCCAATCGCGTTCGCGCCGCATCCGCTCATTCACCCAAATTAAAGCGTCGTTAAGATGCTCTAGCGTTGCTAAAGCCAGCACCATCACCCCACCAGCCTTTAACTGACCCCCGCAAACGCCTAGAATTTGACGCAATTGGCCCCCTGTGCCGCCGATAAAAATTCGGTCAGGTGCCGGCAGGCGATAGAGAATTTCTGGGGCGCTGCCGTTAATAGACACAACATTTGTTACACCCAACCGGCGGCAATTTTGCTCAATTAAAGTGGTGCCGACAGCGGTTTTTTCAATTGCATAAATTTGAGTGTTCGGGCACAAACGAGCCATTTCAATTGACACAGAACCTGTGCCGGCACCCACATCCCAAATCGTTTGAGCCGATTGTAGAGCTAATTCCCCCAGTACCAAAATGCGAACTTCTCGCTTTGTCATCAGTCCTGGGCGATCATTAAAGCTGACAAATGTGTGGTCTGGTAAGCCTAATATTGGCAGACTTTTCACGTCCACTTTCCCTTGAGCGAAATTAGGCCGGCGCAGTAAGACAACCACATTTAGCGGTTCAAAATGCTGTTGCTGCAAACGCGCCAGTTCTGCCGGATCTAGAGCCGGCCAACCCTGAACCCGTTCGTTTGCACCCCCTAAATTTTCACACACCCATAACTCATAGCTGCTGGGCAAATCTAGAGATAGCAGCAGGCGTGCAATAGCAGATGGGTTGTGAGTTCCATCCGTCAGCACCGCAATTTTCTCAACACCTTGGCGCAGCGCTTCGAGCAATTCATCCACAGAACGCCCGTGAGCACTAATTACACGCGCATCCTGCCACGGCACCTTCAGCCGGTTAAAAGCTAACTGAACAGAACTTAAATGTGGGTGAAATATTAGCTTGTCTGCCGGCAATTCTTCTAGCAGTAAGCGTCCCAAACCAAAAAAGAGCGGATCGCCAGAAACCAACACCACGATTTGTGTAGGCGGGGAAACTACAGAAGAGAAGTCAGCCGTTATATTTTCCTCAACACTTTCTGGTTGTTCGCTAGACAGCCGTTTGCGAATATCACGAATTACCAGATTTAAATCTCCAATAACCAGGCGTTCTGCCTGATGGTTTGGGAAATAACCTAAGTGCCGCTCACTCCCCACCAGCAGCGTCGCCTTCTCCACCAGATGCTGGACTGACAGAGTCAGTCCAGCTACCCCATCCAAGCCAATTCCAACAACGTGTACAAGCACCATAACATCAGCTAATAAGCATTAAAATTTCCGCGTCAGAGGAGAGAGTGGGGAGCGGGAGAAAGGATGCTCATTATCCTACCAGTTGCCGGCGCATTGGGCATGGGGAATGGGGCATGGGGCATGGGGCATGGGATGAAGGTGACCGCTGCATTTCTTGCACCTAGCCCTTAGCCCTTAGCTCCTAGCCCCTAATTTGGCTTTGCTGTAGCTGTTCCCACAGTTGGTCTTGGCTGCGCGCCGGCTCTTTACAGGTTAAGCCCTGGCAAACAAGTCCAGCGATGCCTGCCGGCAAATCAGTCTGTTGGTGATAAACGGCACAAGGCAAATACTGAGCGTTTAGAGACGCAATAGAGTCACCGGCTGTGCGAATTAAGGTGTGATTTTGATACCAGTCGAGAGCCGTAAATAAGCTGGGACACGCTTGGGGTGAGCGGTTCATGATGCTGCTAAACGCCTGCAGCGTTTGCTCGGCTTTGTCGAGATATTCCAGGTTTTCGCTCAGCAGGGAGAGGCGAACTAAGTTGGCAATGGCGATGCCGTTGGCTGCCGGTGTTGCGTTATCTGCATAACTGCGTTCACGAACCAATAATTCTTGACTGGAATCGTTCGGTGTATTGTAATAACCTCCCAGTTCAATACTCCAGAAAAATTCGTCAAATTCTTCTTGAACTTTGAGGGCGTTTTCTAACCAGAACTTGGCAATCGGCAATTGTGCGACTTCTTCACGATTCCCCATTCCCAGCGCAGCTTGATGCAGATCGAGCAAAGCTTTGATAAACAGGGCGTAATCTTCGGATTGTGCCATGACTGCCGACTGGCCATCGTAATTGAGCCGGTAGAAGCGCCCCTCAACCCATTGATGATCGAGGATGAATTGGGTGGCTTTTATGGCGAGTTGTAGGTATTCTGGCTGTTGAAGGATGGCACCGGCTCTGGCTAAACCTGAAATCATTAGGCTGTTCCAGGCGACAATCATTTTGGTATCGGTAACTGCCGGAATGCGACCCGGCCAGTTGAGGGTTTTGGCTTCTAGGTTATTCCGGGCTGGGGGAAAGGTTTCCAGAGAAGCCGGTGATCCGCCGTAGCGGCCTGCAAAGAGTTTTGCGAGGGCAGTTTCGACTGTGTGACTCAGTTTGCCGGCATCGCGTCTTTGCAAGACGTTGCGCCCTTCAAAATTGCCGCCGGCAGTTACGGTAAAGTGCTGTTGTAGTTCTGCGAGTTCTTCGCGGGTAAGCAACTGTTCGAGTTCGTTGAAACTCCAAACGTAAAAGTCGCCCTCCTCCGGTTCTACAGCATTTTGATCTGCAAAGCTGTCGGCATCTTGGGCGGCATAGAAATAACCTGCCGGCGCAGTCATTTCTCGCTTCAGCCATTGCACTGTGCCGGCGATCGCACGTTCAAAGGCCGGTTCTTGGATGCCCGCACTCCACAAATTCGCCAGATATTCCACAATCTGACCGTTATCGTAAAGCATTTTCTCGAAGTGAGGCACCGTCCAAGTCGGGTCAACGGTATAGCGGTGAAATCCGCCGGCAACGTGGTCGTAAATGCCTCCTAAAGCCAAATCTAGCCCGCGTTGCGTGCAAACTTGTTTGGCGTCAGATTTGGAGTCAAAATTAAACCGAACCCCTCGCAGCACTAACTCTGCGTAAGGAATCATCGGGAAACTTGGCCCAGGATGTTTGGAAGCAATAACAGCCGTATTGGTTTCTAAACCCTTGTGCAACAAATCCTCACTCAGTTGAGATGCCGGCAACACAGCAGACTGTTGCAGGTTCTCTAACATCTCTTCTTTTACTGAGCGTAATTTGGCTTTATCTACGTCATAAAACCGGCGAATTGCCTGTAATACTTGCAAAAATCCGGGGCGTCCGTAGCGGGGTTCTACGGGGAAGTAGGTGCCGCCGTAAAAGGGTACGAGTTCATCAGGGGTGAGAAAGACATTGAGGGGCCAACCTCCTTGACCCGACATCATCTGTAACGCTTGCATATACAAACTGTCGATATCTGGGCGTTCTTCGCGATCAACTTTAATCGGAAGGAAATTGGCATTCATGTACTGTGCGATCGCATTGTCTGAAAAGGCTTCTCCTTCCATGACCGTGCACCAGTGGCAGCTAGAGTATCCAATGGATAGGAAAACGGGTTTATTGTCGCGGCGGGCAGTTTCTAGGGCTTCGTCACTCCAGGGCCACCAATCGATTGGATTTTCAGCGTGTTTGCGGAGGTAAAGGCTTTGGGTTTGGGCGAGGCGATTTGACATAGTAAATAATGGCTAGAACTCAACAGATGCGTGGTTGCAATTTTGTCAGTCTAGCGTGAGTGCCGGCACCCTCACCTACTGCCGGCGATGGATGAATCATTGATACATTAAAACAGCAAGAAGACTGAACGGACGCCCTCGCTTCAGTCTTCTTGCTGTCTGTTTTAGTCGGCTGCTTTAGAGGTTTTCTTGAACTGCGCCTCGAATTAAAGCCCGATCCCCCTCAAATTTTATGTCGTTTATTTTTAATCTTCCTAGAGAAAGTTCCAGGTTGATTTTTTGATTGAGTTGCTCTTGAGGAATTCCTAACTTTTGAGAAAGTTCTGAGAGCGTCATGCTCAAGTTTCCGACTTTGACTTTTGTATTATCATCAAACTTGAGCGTTCCCTGCTCTAGGCTTGGTTTTCCTTCAAGTGCAAGATAAACTTGCCGATTTTCCATAAACGGAAATGTTTGAATCGCCTTGTTAAAGGCAGTTCGTTCACCGGCAGCAAGTTGATCAGTCGGAATTTGTGAAATATTTAGGACAACGCCGGCTTCGATTGCTCCATTTTTTATCGTAGTCTTAAACCCTTCAGCGGATTCTAACAAAGGACTCGATCGAGCGTTTTCGACGAGATTAGAAACAACCAGCGTATTAAACTCGGTTGCATCAAGATTAATTGCTACGCTGTCTGGATCGAAAGTTTTGCCGGCAGCGGCATTTGCACTTCCAACAATGGGCTGCGTATTAAAAGGCGAGTCATTTTTAGGTTCTTCAAGAACCGGCTGACTTTCTTTGGAAACTAGATAAGCATCTATTTTTCCTTCCAGTTGAGTTTTTGCTTCTTTAACTTCTTCTGGATTTTTGAAGTTTATCAGATTCGGGGAAGCTTGGGCTTGTTGCGTGTACCATTCCGGAAGATTTGTAAATTGCTGCCACTGGTAATAAACGATGCCGACGACACCAATACTTAAAGATAAAATTATCAGGCTAACTTTTTTCACGGCTTATTCTTTGTGTAGAAAGGAGTGCAATAAAATCCACCCTGATCGGCTACCTCAGCTATGATAGACTATTTTTATAAGATTCCGGTTCCCAGGGCTGAGTGGGGCTGACTGTTTAATTTTATGGAGAAAATATAGTGCCTGCCTTTAAAAATAAATGATAACTTTCACAGGTTTTATTAGTAAAATCAATTTTTATCAGCATCCCTCATAAGAAGTAGATTTTATACACAGATGCAGGTGCAACAAAGATTTAGCCGATTGTTACAGCGGACGCAACATTTCAGAAATCGTGAAGATATCAGCGGGAAATGCGAGCGATGAAATAGTGGAATGTTCCGGTAAAACTACCTCGCTTTGATAACCATCTTGAGCCGGCTCTCGAAAAACATGAAGCTGCCGGTTATTCACATCTAAAACCCAATAATCCGCAATACCAGACTTGGCATAGCTTTTGGCTTTCGTCTCGCAATCTGATTTGACAGTAGTATCTGCTATTTCAACGATTAAATAAATTTCTGAGGGCGTGGGATGATGATCGCCATAACGTAGCGCATCTCCAACGACGACGGCAATATCTGGTTCTGGTTCGGATAAATCATTTAACTGTATAGGCAGTTGCACTCTTACTAAAACCTGCGCTTCTAAGCGCTTCTCCAGCAACTTTTCTGTTAGCGTGACTGCCGTAGCGTGGGCGGTTCCCTGTGGACTCATCTTGGTAATTATTTGTCCTTCAATTAATTCGACACGTTCATTGGGTTGCAAAATTCCAACTTCTGCCATGCGATAGTATTCTGCAACAGTCCAAAGGCGAGGTTCGGCATTTGTATATTTCAGTAAAACTTGCCCTTCAAGCAGTTCGACGCGTTCATCTGGCTGCAAAATTCCAACTTCTGCCATGCGATGATAGTCATGGACTGTAAAAAGACGAAGTGCTAAAGGTGTTTCTGTTGTCTGCATTGTTTTAGTACCGAATTCGTGGATCGATATAGGCGTTGAGAATATCAATTACAATGCTAGCAATTACCACAATGCCGGCAAAAAACACGACAACGCCTTGAACAGTGGGGTAATCTCGCAAAGAAATTGCTTCATAAAGACGGTTTGCTAATCCCGGCCAAGAGAAAGTAACTTCGGTCAAAATTGCCCCACCTAATAGGGATGCTAACGTTAATCCCAACACTGTAATAACTGGAATTAGGGCATTTTTTAGGGCGTGAGCAACGAGGATGCGAAATTCTGGAATTCCTCTTGCTCTTGCTGCTTCTACATAATCTGATCGCAGGGTTTGCTTGAGGTTGACGCGCACAATTCGCTCAAAAATGCCGCTGATGAGAATGCCTAAAGTAAGGCAAGGTAGGGTGAGATAGTGCAAGGCTGTGAAAAACTGAATGAGATTGCCACTTAGGAGACTGTCAATTGTGTAAATGCCGGTGGGACCGGCCGGCACCGGCACTGTTAAAGGAAAGCGCGTTCCTAAGGGAAACCAGCCCAATTGCACGGCGAAAATGAGCTGTAATAGCATCCCCACCCAAAAGGCAGGAACTGAGTAGGTAATGATGCCAAACAGTCGGCCACCGGCATCGAGAGGGGTGTTGGGACGCGAAGCTGATATCATCCCAACTCCAATTCCCACGACGAGTGCGATCGCCATACTAAAAATGGCTAATTCTACTGTGGCTGGGAAGTAAGATTGAATAATGTCCCACACTTTTTGTCCACGACTTGTAAGAGAAGTTCCCAAATCAAACCGCAGCAGATTTCCCATGTAATTTAGGTATTGCTGCCACAAAGGGCCGGCTAAACCGAGTTGTTCTCGCATCGCCTCTTTGACCGCTTGTGGGGCTTTTGGGCCTAAAATAGCATCCACTGGATCGCCGGGAGTTGCACGTAGGAGCAAAAATACTAGAGAGGTAATTGTCCACAGCATCAAGGGTGCTAAAAGGATGCGGGTAACGATGTAGTATTGCAGTGCTTTGGAACGGGACATTGGGAATTTTTGATTTTAGATTGGGGTTAATGATTCAGACAATAGTAGGGGCAGGTTTAGTAGAAATGCTTTTTAGGCCGGCAGATATTTTCTAGACAAAACCCGCCCCTACCTGGGGAAAAACTATTTCTTGATTGTCCAGAAAGGAACTCTTTGAGTCGGTTCTAAGCGAAGTCCCTCAATGCCTTTTTGAGCAAACAAGTATTCTTTACCTTCCCATAAGGGGATAAAAGGTACATCTTTGGCGAGAATATCTTGCAGTTCGCTAAAGATTTTTTGACGAGCTTGTGGGTTTTGTTCCTGACGTTGCTTGTCAATTAATTCGTTAACTCGTTCGTTGTAGTAGAACGAGCCTTGAGCTTTCGTTGAGCCGTCCTCACAACCTGTTGCTGCTGACCCTTTCACACAATCCATGAACGGTTGAATGTAGTTATCAGGATCTAAAAAGTCGGGACTCCAATCTAGCAAAAACATGGGATAGATGCCTTTATCTAGATTTTGGTAGGCAGTGGTGGATTCAACACTTTTCAGATCAATTTCCATCACGCCGCCTAATTTTTGCTGAACTGCCGCTTTGATCGTACTGGCGGCTAATCCATCCGTGGTTAAGTTAGAGCGATACCAAAGCTCTAATCTTAGTGGGTTGCTTCTAGAGTAACCGGCTTTTGTAAGAGCTTCGTGAGCTTTAACCGCATTGCCATCGCCATATTGGTCTTTAAAAACCGGCTTATAGGCATCTGGTAAGGTGAGAGGCACTAAACTGTGAAGCGGTTCGACTTGACCCCGAAAGACTCGCTCTTGCAACTGAGTTCGGTCAATAATTGCAGCGAGTGCTTGCCGCACTGCCACATTGTCTAATGGCTTTTCTTTGATGTTAAGGGTTAAGTAATAAATCCCATTACTGCGTCCCTCTAGCACCTGCCAACCGCCAGAACCGGCTTGCTTTTGTAAATCGGCAATTTGATCGAGATCGAGCGATTGGAAGGCAACATCCACTGCGCGGGTGCGAAATCCATTGTACAAATTTGATGGACTTGTATAGCGTTGAATATCAATTCCTTTATTCGCCGGCTTCTCGCCCCAATACCGATCAAAAGCGTCTAATTTGATTGTCTCATTACTATAGTTAAGGGCTAATTGGTAAGGGCCGGTGCCAACAAATTTATCGCTAAATTTCCCCGCTCCAATTTCATAGGCTTTTGGCGATACTGCACAAGCTCCAAAAAATGTTAATAAATCGGGAAAGGCGGCAAAGGGTTTTTTCAACTTGATGGTTAATTCATACTCGCCGGTTGCCGCGACAGAATCCACCGTATCTGATAGCAATACGGAGGGGCTACCTTGGTTTTCAATAAACCGCTTGAGTGAAAACTCCATCGCTGCGGCATTGAAGGGTTCGCCATCGTGGAAAACGACACCCTGACGCAGGGGAATGGTGTAGGTTAAACCATCTTTACTAATTTTGGGCAACTCTGTGGCGAGTTGAGGTTTGAGATCGGTGGTTCCCGACTCGTAGGTATAGAGGCGATCACCAAGGTTGTGAAGCAAGGTGGCGGCAGCAACTTCATAGGCATCAGCGGGGTCTAACGTGCGGATCTTGGCGGTTGTGCCAATGCTAATGCGACCTGTATTGGTGCCGGTGTTTGCTGGGGTTGTTGACTGTTTTTGTCCGCAACTGACGGCGAGAAAACAGCAAATACAGAATAAACTAAGGAATTTTCCCATGAACCGCCACTGGCGTTGGGCAAACTTTGCGAGATATTTGTGCGACATTTCCCTAAAACCTATGCCTTGGAGTCTGAAGTCTAGTCGATAGTACGACATTCAGCAATCTCTGAGCTTATCAGCTTTTAGTTTTCCTAATTAGCTGAGGATTTGCGAATTGTCCACAGGGGTAACTGCTGAGTGGGATCGAGATGGATGCCGGTGATGCCTTTCTGGACAAAGGCGTAATCTTTGTTCTGCCAGAGAGGGATGTACGGGACATCTTGGGCGATGATGTCCTGAATTTGGCTAAAAATTGCTTTGCGCCTTGGGGGGTTAAGTTCTTTTCGCTCTTGATCAATCAGCTGGTTGATGCGGTTGCTGTAATAAAATGAACCGAGGGTTTGACTGCTTCCTAACCGGCAGCCGGCTTTGGGTGTGCCTTGGCTACAGGAAAGAAAGGGCTGAATGTAATTATCGGCGTCAAAAAAATCTGGAAACCAGTCGAGTAAAAAGGTTTGGTAGATACCTTTTTCTAAGTTACTGAAAGCGGTTGCAGATTCTACGCTGTTGATTTCTAGTTGCAACCGTCCACCAAGTTGTTGTTGGGCAATTGCTTTCAGGGTGCCGGCAACCCTTGCTCTGATATTGGATTGAGAAGGATACCAAATTTCAAGTTTTAGGGGTTTTTCTGGGGTGTAACCGGCTTTTTGCAGCAGTTGTTTGGCTTTGGCGCTATCTGTGTCTCCGTAGCGTTCTTTAAAGGCTGGTTTGTGAACGTCAAACGTGGTGGGAATCATACTGTAAAGCGGTTCTGACTGTCCGTAACGGACACGATCAATCAGTAATTGCCGGTCAACAATTGCAGTGATCGCTTGTCTGATTTCTGGGTTATTTAAAGGCGGTTTGCTGGTGTTGAGTACCCAGTAGCTAACATAATTTCCTGGGGCGCTGATCGTCTGCCAACCTTGAGCCGGCGACTGCTTTTCTAAACTTTGAATTTGTTCGCTGTCGAGTTCTTGATAAGCGATATCGACTGCGCCGGTTGTAAATGCACTATAAAGATTGGCGGGACTGGTGAAAAATTGCACGTCAACGCCTTGGTTGGCCGGTTTTTCTCCCCAATATTGCTCAAAAATATCTAATTTAAGGGAATCAGTCCCATAATTAACTAATTTATAAGGGCCGGTGCCGGCAAAGGTATCTGGCTTGAATTTGCCGGCACCCATTTCATAAGTTTTGGGGGAAACAGCACAAAGTCCGCTAAAGGTCAAGAGTGAGGGAAAGGCGGCAAACGGTTTTTTCAGTTGAATGGTTAATTCATACTCGCCGGTGGCTCGCACCGAGTCTACAATGTCTGCAAGCAAGGCTGAGGGGTTGCCCTGATTGTCCATGAACCGTTGCAGGGAAAATGCCATTGTTTTGGCGTCGAAGGGTGTGCCATCGTGGAAAACAACGCCTTTACGCACCGGCACGCGATAGGTTAAACCGTCTTTGCTAATTTTGGGTAAGGCTGTGGCGAGTTGCGGTTGAATCTCGGTTGTGCCCGGTTTGTAGGTGTAGAGGCGTTCGCCGAGGTTGCTGATCCAAGTGCTTGCTGCCTGTTCGTAGGCATCCGCGGGATCAATTGTGCGAATTTTTAAGGTTGTGCCGATGCTAATGCGCTGATTGCCGGCATTGGGTGTTCGATCTGCCGGTTTTTGAGTACAACTAAGAATGAGAAAACAGCAAATGCAGAATAAACAGAGGAATTGTCCAATTTGCTGCCACGGCTGGATCGATAGGCGTTGCCGGTTCATGGCGAAAGTGCCTTAATATTTGAGCGTTCACATTTAATCTTTACAATCTCACGAACCTATGCCACAAGTTGTAACTGCGAGGCATATTACCATAGTTCATATTCTTGAAATCTATCCTTGGGAAGATTGAGAGTCAATACCATGTCAATGTAGATGTAGAGTAGATGCAAAGGTGGTTGGAGGATGCCGATTAGTCTAAATCTTCTAACAACCTGAAGCTTAAAAACTTACAAACTTGGAGAAGTCTCTATGCAATCTATGCGCTTCAACCTACCTGTACGGCGTCTGTTTAGTGCTTTGATGGCCGTCTGCATTTGCGCTTTGATGTTCGTTTCCACCGCCTTCCCGGCTTTTGCCAACACCAGCAGCCCTACAAAAGGGGAAGATAAACTGTTAGGAATTGAGCGGAAGTCGCAAGAAGTGACTCTCTCAGACCCTTACTCGCTGGAAAAAACCCAGACCGAAGCAAATAAGGGTATCAATGAAGTTCAGGGAGATGCCGATCTTGACAAGATGATCACCCCTGAGAATACCACTGCTACCTCTGTTGAGGAGCAAGCGAAGAACTTTTTAGAAAAGGTCGTTGGTAAAGACGACTAATCGTAATCTGTGCCGATTTTGTTAAAAATCTATACCAACTGAATTGAATCAGGTTTGGTAAACGTAACTAGAGCGCTAAGCAGTCAACAGGAGGTTTAAGCTAAGACTGTTAAGCAGCGGCACAAGTAGAGCCGGACGACACTGATTAGCGAAGCAGATCGGTATGAAAACCCCGACCTCAACGAAGCAGGTCGGGGATATTCATTTTTAATGATAAATAGGCAAATTTTAAATTGTTTAAACCGGCAGATTCTAGCTTGGATTTAACTGATCAAACTTATTCATTGATTTTTAAATAAACCGAATTGCCTGAATCAGGAGTTGCCGGCAGGGTTCACTTCATCACAACCTTGACTGAAGTTAACCAAAATGATAAAATTCATTTAGTTAATTCACATCTTGTCAGCCTAATCCATTTTAGTTAACTTCAAGCAAAATTTACTTGAAGCCTAATAATGGAGCGGAGGAACCAAAAACCTTCTTTGGGGCTTATCTTCTTGGGAAAACAGAAGAAGGGCACCTCTCAGCCCTAGCCCGTCAGCTAACTTCGCAGGCAATGAGAGGGGACTGAAGAGACAGCATTTTTCCATCAAAAGTGGTCTGATCTCATCAGCTTCCCCGGCGCATTCCGGTGCGCTCAAATAAACTTAACATCCCCTCAAGAGCGAGCGGATGTTTTGCATAATTATCGGCTTTGAGCCAGGGAGGCTTTATGAGGTTTTATAGCATAGTCTTTAAGAGCTGTAGCCGCTGTAACTGTGTGGAGTGTAATAGAAATTTGCCCTGTGCTCTTGCGCGGCATTTGATTGTAAGACCAGCTAACAAATTTAATCGTTACCATCCTTGTTAGCATCAATCTTCAATCTTAATACCTACTGGCAAGCCGGCAACTAAAAATACTCGCGTTGCTCACAGGGCTACATCGCTTATGGGTTCTTTTCCAGATTGAAACTTGATACGGCAGAGAAATCGCTCCAGTCTGTTAAACCCAACTTACTATTTAGCTCAATGGAAAACTGGCAAGCTATTGTCGCCACAGTAACCTTTATCAGCGTAATTTTCTTAATTATGACTGAGTGGTTGCACCTAGTGATTGCAGCTTTTTTGGGGGCATTAATCCTGGTGTTTACCCACATCATGACTTTAAACGAAGCGATCGGCTATATCAGCCGCAGTCACGCAACATTGGGTTTATTCTTCGGAGTCATGGTACTGGTGCGAGCATTTGAGCCGACTAAAATCTTTGAATACTTAGGGACTCAAATAGTTATCTTGGCTCAAGGAAAAGGCAAGCGACTTTTGCTTGCCATTGTCGGCATTACAACCCCCATTTGTGCAGTTTTACCCAATGCCACAACCGTGATGCTGCTTGCGCCTTTACTGCCGCCAATGGCAGCAGAAATAGGCGTTGATTTTGTTCCTTTACTGATTCTGATGGTGTTTGTGGCTAACAGCGCGGGACTGCTGACACTTGTTGGCGATCCTGCGACGTTTATTGTAGGTGATGCCGTCAATATTAGCTTTGTAGATTATCTACTCCAATTAAGTTTTGGTGGAATTCTGGCAATCGGAACGATCTTAATCATGCTACCGTGGTTATTTCCCAAAACTTGGCGCAAAGAATTGGATAATTTGGAGGAATTACCCCATCCTCAAATTAATCACCCCCGAATTTTAGCAGTAGGGGCTTTAATTGTCGCCTTTGTTTTAGTGTTCTTTGTTGTAGGAGAATCGCTCCCGATACCCATCTCACCGGCAACCGTTGCCTTATTAGGAGCGGCTTTAGCTTTGCTTCTCGCTCATCACAGCAACATTGATTCTGTCAACAATATATTGCGGGATGTAGACTGGAGTACCTTAATATTTTTTATGTGTACCTTTGTTCTGATAGGCGGACTGGAAAAAACAGGGGTCATCAAAGGTTTGTCTGGGGTACTCGCCGTGATACTGGGAAAAAATATTGCCTTAGGTTCACTGTTTCTCCTATTTTTCGTGGGTTTACTGTCCAGTGTGATCCCCAATATTCCGCTTGTGGTGGCAATGGTGCCATTACTTAAACAATACGTTGTCAATATTGGTTTAGCAGCCCCAGAAGTGCTAGATCCTAACTTTCAGGGGCAGTTTCCCCCTGTGGTTCTTCCGTTGTTTTATGCCATGATGTTTGGCGCAACTTTGGGAGGAAATGGAACCCTAGTCGGCGCTTCTTCTAATATCGTCGCGGCGGGGGTTTCAGAGCTGCACGGACGCCGGATTTCATTTAAAACGTTTCTGCGTTACGGCATCCCAGTAATGGCGATGCAATTGCTAGTTGCTGCTTTGTATATGACGTTTCGATTTCTAATTTAAGTAAAGATTGAATAGATTTACTCCTCAAGGGAGATTAATTATTCAAAAGTCTGTGTTCTGTAAACTGCTATACAAAAAGGTGGATTGACGAATTGGAATTCTAAAGCTACACTTAAAAAAATCTAATAAGTAAAGTCAGCCTAATCCAAAGTTTTATCTAATCAACGGATGAAATCGGAGCGGAGGAACCAATTCATGGGGCTTATCTCTATCTCTTATTATTCTTAAAAAGAGGCATCGAGAAGGGCATCTCTCAGCCCTAGCCCGTCAGCTAACTTCGCAGGCACTGAGAGGAGACTTAGGAAAGTAATGAACAGTGAACAGTGAGCGATGAAGCGCCAGATTTGGGATTTATCATACATAGTT
Organism: Microcoleus sp. FACHB-672; assembly: GCF_014695725.1. Taxonomy (NCBI): domain Bacteria; kingdom Bacillati; phylum Cyanobacteriota; class Cyanophyceae; order Oscillatoriales; family Microcoleaceae; genus Microcoleus; species Microcoleus sp. FACHB-672. The sequence goes on from NZ_JACJOU010000007.1 coordinate 349,421, forward strand.
CATAATTCATAGTTCCGAAGTGTCTCCGGTTGGTATGGGTCTGTCTTGTTGTACCTACCCCTGGCTCTGAGGAGTTTTTTTATATGGCAATTCAGTTGAATTTGTCGATGATTGCGGTGGCTGGACAAGCCACTTGGAAACGGGCTAAACCTATGATTGTCCGGGATGTGGTGTTACTCCCGGCAGCCGGATTTTTAGGAATTATTGTGCTGTGGTGGATTGTGGCTTTGTTCCACAAGGAATTAATTCCCACACCCCCTCAAGCACTGGCCGCAAATTGGGATTACATTACTCATCCATTTTATAAGCGCGGCCCAGGAGATTTAGGCATTGGTTGGTTATTAATTGCCAGTATCCGCCGGGTTTTACTCGGCTTTGGTTTAGGCGCTCTGGTTGCCATCCCACTCGGTTTTTTGATTGGGATGTCCAAAAAAGCAATGATGGCGCTCAATCCGCTTGTTCAAATCTTCAAGCCAGTGTCACCGCTTGCTTGGCTGCCGATTGCCTTAGCGATCTTTAACTTGGCCGAGCCATCCTCAATCTTTGTGATATTTATCACCTCTTTGTGGCCAACAATTATTAACACTGCCCTTGGTGTTTCTAGCGTTTCCAAAGATTATTTGGATGTGGCGCGGGTGTTAGAAATGCCGCGCTGGCGACGGATTACTAAAATTATCTGGCCGGCAAGTTTGCCTTATATTTTCACCGGCTTGCGAATTAGCTTAGGGATTGCGTGGCTGGTGATCGTTGCGGTGGAAATGCTCACCGGCGGCATTGGTATTGGCTTTTTCGTGTGGGATGAATGGAGCCGGCTGAATTTAAGTTCTGTATTTCTCGCCATTCTGGTTATTGGATTAACCGGACTTCTCTTAGACTGGGCGGTTGGCAAAATAGAGGAATTGATCACGCACCGTCCCTCACGCAGCACCTAAACGTAAACCGTCATTGTTAATAATTTTCAGCAAGTAGCGATTAGCTTATTGCTGTCAGCAATCAGTGGCAAAAAATAATTGAAAGCTGACAAAACAGTAATCGCTGTGAAAGCGAGGATGAGACTGAAATATGAGTGATATCTCCCCAAAAGACTGGAGTCGGCGCGAGTTTTTGACAGGAATGGGTGCAGCGGCAGCGGGAATGGCGCTTTCTTCTTGTGCCATTAGTGGTGATCGTTCTGCCAAAGGACTCACCGAAGAAGCCTTGGAAATTAAACCAGTCGTCGATCCCAAAACCCTAGAAAAACCCAATCTCACCGTTGGATATGTGCCGGTGAACGACTGCGCCCCCTTTGCGATCGCCTGGAAAAAAGGGCTTTTCCGCAAGTATGGTTTAAACGTCACACTTAACCGCGAAGCCAGTTGGGCAACCTCTCGTGATGGCGTGATTTTTGGCCGAACGGATGCCGCACCCGTTGTGTCTGGTGCTGTTACGAACGCCCGAATTGGAGCGGAAGGCGCACGTCACGCTCCCCTGTGTGCCGGCATGACGATTCACCGGCACGGCAATGCCATGACGATGAACCGGAAAATGTGGGATTTTGGGTTGCGTCCTTGGTACGAATACAATGGCGACTTGGAAGCATTCGGCAAACAATTTAGAGCTTATTTTGAAAGCCAGTCAACAGAAAATAGAGTCTGGGCTGTTGTGCTGAGTTCTTCTATTTACGAATACTTTATCCGCTATTTATCAGCGGCTGCCGGTATCGATCCGCTGAAAGAATTTCGCGTGATTATTGTTCCCCCGCCGCAAATGGTAACAAACGTGCGAATTGGGGCAATGCAAGCTTACATGGTGGCAGAACCCTGGAACACACGAGCCATTTACGAAAAAGCAACGAATGGGGATCAGGGAATTGGTTTTACCTTTGCTCAAGGTAAAGAAATTTGGCTGGGACATCCAGATAGGCTGCTGGGAGTCATGGAATCTTTCATCGAAAAGTACCCTAAAACTTATCGTTCGCTGCTCAAGGCGATGATTGAAGCCTGCCAGTATTGCGGTGATCCCAACAATGGCGACGAAGTGGCAAAACTGCTGACAGAACGCTCTTTTACTGGCGCAAAACCGAAAACTGGGCCAGTTGATAAATTCACGCGACCGGCAATTGTAGGGGACTATAATTATGGTGGGTTTGATGGCAAAGAGCGGATTGTGAAATCACCGGACACCACAGTATTTTTTAACATTCCCCCTAACATTCCTCAACAACCCGGAGAACACTCCACGTTTATGTGGCGTTCTCGAAGTATCTGGTTAATGACTCAAGCCGCTCGCTGGGGACAAATTAAACAGGTTCCCAAAAATGCGGAAGAACTAGCCAGCAAAGGCTGGAGATCAGATATTTATCGGGAGGTAGCGGCAGAGTTGGGAATTCCCTGCCCAAAAGATGATTATAAGGTCGAACCCCCAGAGGTGTTTATCGATAAGAAAGGCTTCGACCCTAGCGATCCGGTGGGCTATCTCAACAGTTTTGAAATTAGAGCAAATCGCCCCCAATCTTTGTTCATGTCTTAGCTGGGAGTTGGGAATGGCTAAGCTTTAATCATTATCTTTTCTGCACAAGATAGTTAATTTTTTGGATTTTTGACCGCAGATACACGCAGATAAACTCACAGGCCGATAGAGCAGTGATAAGCGCTGAAAACGAGAAATCAGGAGTAAGGTTATGACGAAATCTAGTTCTTTTCCAATGGGTGCTAATGAGAAAAGTGTTCGCAATGCGGGATTTTTAGAAATTGAAAACATCGTCAAAAGTTACACCAATCCGAATGGCGAGGAGACGGTGGTTTTAGATGGTGTCAACCTTACGGTTGGTGAGGATGAATATATTTCTGTTATTGGTCATTCGGGTTGTGGTAAATCAACCCTACTGAAAATGGTTGCCGGCTTGGAAAAACCGACTTCCGGCTCGGTGCGGCTGGATGGCAAAGAAATCCGTAAACCGGGCGCAGAGCGCATGATGGTCTTTCAACACTATGGACTGCTGCCGTGGTTGACGGTGCGCGAAAATATCCGGCTTGCGGTTGATGAAGTGTTAAAAAAAGCCAATCGTGCGGAAAAAATTAGCATTGTTAATGAACATCTAGCTATGGTGAACTTAACACCAGCCGCTGAGAAATATCCTGATGAAATTTCTGGGGGGATGAAACAGCGCGTCGGAATTGCACGAGCTTTGGCAACTCGCCCCAAAATGCTGTTAATGGATGAACCATTTGGAGCACTCGACGCATTGACGAGGGGCAAATTGCAAAAACAGGTACTTGATATTTGGGAAACCCAGCGGCAGGCTGTGATGATGATCACACACGATGTTGATGAAGCGATCTATATGTCTGATCGCATTGTGATGATGACAAATGGGCCGGCTGCGACAATTGGCGAAATTTTAGACGTTCCTTTCGCGCATCCACGAGATCGCCATGAATTGCGAGAATCTAAGGAATATTATGAACTGCGAAATCATGCTTTAGATTTCTTAGATCGCTACTTTAATCAAGAAGAGTAGATTACACTAGGGTTAGGTTCATTTATTGAGTGGGTAGCCTAATCCAATCCAGACTGACATTTTATGCCGGTCAGGCTGGGATATGGAACGGAGGAACCAATTTTTGGGGCTAATCTTACGAGAGAGACACCTTCCAGTCTTAGCCCGTCAGCTAACTCCGTCGGCAATGGGAGGAGCACCCTAGACTTTGGCTTTTATAGCAGTTGTCATGGGAATCTCCTTGAGGATGTCACTGCAAATACACAGAAGAAGTGGCTATCCGTTCTTAACCCACCTCTCATCCGTTATCCATTGATTTGAGAGAGGTTTAAGCTGTGAAGATCAAGCCAATGTTAGCGCGTCTAGAAAGCGCAATGGGCCGTCATGATTTAGTGGAACAAATGGTTTTGCTGGCAGAACCGGCTTCTTCACATTCTCATTCAGAAAAATCTTCTGCAAAACCAATGAATTTGGTGGTTGGTTATAATAGCTCACCCAGAAGTCAAACAGCTCTAGACCTCACCTTGTGGATCGCCCACCAAACTCGTTTAGTCAGTCGCAAAAAAGTGACTGTTCAAGTTGTTTACGTTGTTGATGAAAAGACAAACGCTCGGGGTTTAGATATTTTTAGCTTACCGGGGGCCGGCAGTTCATCAAAATCGCAAATTCCCTCAGAACTTTCAAAAGCACCGGCATTTAGTGCCAGTGCTGTTTTAGCTCAACCCGAAGTTAAAGCATTAGCCGCAAATGCGCGAATGACATCTGTAGATCGGCGCAACTACAAAACACTGCTCTCACCAAGCAATCAATTTGAGCAAGCCGATAAAATTTTATGGCAAGCCCGCTGCTTGGCTGAAGAATGGCGGGGTTCTTTTACGGCGCATCTGCGGTTTGGCTGCGTGGCGGAGGAACTGAGAAAAGTGGTGGAATCAGAAGCAGCGGATGTACTGTTTTTAGGGTGTCATTCTGCCGATCATCCGATTATCCGAAAACTCGGCGCTAAATTTCCGTGTTCCGTCTTGGGGATTCCATCGGCGTTGTGTTCGGAGGAAAAATGTAGTTTTTCATCAGAATTCAGCGCTATTTAAGGGGGAATTTGTGGCTAAGAAATTCTCACAAATATGAGGTTAAGCGGTTAGATTGCAGTGCTGCCGGCAGTGGCTAGAGTAACGGCTAAATGAGTTGCTTCTGAAATGCCTGATAAGCCTCAATAATTGCTTGCATATTGGCTTTTGCACCGGCAGCGTTATTCACATCAGGGTGATACTGCTTCACTAAGCGCCGGTAAGCGTCCTTAACCTCTTCCAAAGCTGCACCTTGATTAACGCCTAAAACTTCCCACCATTCCCCACATAAATACGCTTCTGGGTTGTGTTCACTTCTCTTAACGTTTGTACGCCAAATTTTCAGCGTGCCGGTGTCCCCACCACTGACTAAAATTTGCCCATCTGGACTAATCGCAACCGGATTGCAACCGGGAAGCGTGCCGGTGAGGCTGCCGGTGGCTACATCCCAGAAGTTCATTATACCATCCCTGCTGCCACTCACAAGCGTTTGACCGTTAGGACTGAAGGCCACAGAATAAACTGCATCCGAGTGTCCTGTTAGGGTTTGCAAGGGCAATCCTTGCGCTTTTTCATCCGCGCCGGCTTGCAGATTCCACAGCTTAATGGTGGTATCTCCACTTCCACTGGCAAACATCTTTCCATCTGGACTAATCGCAACCGAAAAAACCCAATCTGAATGCTCGACAATTGCCTGGGTTTGTTGATAATTTTTTAAGTCCCATAGCCTAATTGTTTGATCGGCACTCCCACTAATTAGGGTTTGTCCACTTGGATCGATTGCTAGACAGGAAACCGTATTTAAATGTCCATTGAGAATCCGAATTAGTTTGCCGGTCTCCAAATTCCAAAGCCTGATTGTTTTATCCGCGCTTCCACTCACCAAAGTTTTTTGATCAGGACTAAAAGCAAGGGAATAAACAAAACTTGAATGGCTATAAGGCGTGTTTAAATAATAAAAACTTCTGAGTAATCCTCTTTTAGGCAAATTCCAGCTTGTAATTTTTTTGTTGAAGTCACCCGCAACCAATATTTGTGAATCGGGACTAATGGCAACTGAATAAACCTCTTTGGAATGCCCAAAAAATGTATAAAGCGGTTGTCCTGTTTTGAGATCCCACAACTTGACGGTTTTATCGTCGCTGGCGCTGGCAAGAATTTGACCATCAGCACTCATCGCAACAGAATTGATGGTAGCGCTGTGCCCTTTAAGGATATTCACACATTTCCATAACTGAGCCGGCTGAGGGTTCATAGATGCCAATTCTACTGTAGTCTCAGGATTGATTAATGCGCTGCGCGTTCGCCTGGAAAGTTCTAAACATAACTATCTCATACCGAGTTACATTTAGATGTGTGAGTAGAGGCTATACGTCACTATAGTTATGAAGCCAGCTCGGTGTCAATTACAATTCACAGAATTCACGCTGGCTGTGAACCCAGCATCCTGAAGCCTCTTGATAAATAATTCGCAATCTTGCACTCGAAATTCTGGGCCAAAACGAACGAATTTACGCCGTTCTCCAGATATTATCATTGCTATCACCGGCACATTTTCCTTGTTGGTTTCCCCTGAGTAATCCCCCCAAATTACTTTTAAGTTATCTAATTTTTGAGTTTCTTTCACTTGATCTAACGTTAGTTCTAGCATCACGATTTGATCCGGCACCATCGATTCTTCCTCCTCTCCAACAGGCTCTAAGTCTTCCTTAACAGGCTCTGCTTTATCAACAATTAGCTGGGGTTTCTCGTCCTTATCCTTGCGCTCGACTTTTCCGAATAAAACTAAGGGGTTTTCTACACTTAAGAATGAATGAATTTGTTCATAAGTATCTGGAAAAACCACGGCTTCTGCTTGACCTTCCAAATCTTCTAATTGCAGAAATGCCATCATGCGATTGTCTTTTTTTGTCGTAATCTTTTTAACTTCTGTTAGCATCACAATCACACTGACTTTTTTCCCTCGCTTTTCCTCAAGTTGACCAAGCGTAATTGGAGCAGGATCAAGTTTTTGGCCAGCTTTTAGAGCAGCTTTAAGGGGATGATCGGATACATATAAGCCTAGCAATTCTTTTTCAAATTGCAACTTTTCCTTCTGACTGTAATTAGGAACCGGCGGCGCTTTGGGCGCGGATTCAAATCCGTTATCAGTTGCTACCGTTCCCAAAAGATCGAATAAATTGCCCTGTCCACTATCTCGATCTTTGGCGCGATCTTGTGCCCAAGCCATCACCAGCTTCATGTCTTCAACTAATTGCTGCCGGTTTGGGTTAATATTGTCAAAAGCCCCACATTTAATTAAGGCTTCTAAAGCGCGGCTGTTAACCGTGCGCTGATCGACGCGATCACACAGATCAGCTAAGGATTTAAACGCCCCTCCCCGTTCCCGCGCTTCTAATATATACTTAATCGCCCCCTCTCCTACGCTTTTCACTGCCGAGAGTCCGAACAAAATCTTTCCTTGTGCCGGCGTAAATTCCATCTCAGAGCGATTAACATCGGGCGGTTCCACAGCAATATTCATACTTGCACAATTTGCCAAGTATTTTTTCACTTTATCTTGATCTCCGCTGTTTGCCGTCAGCAGCGCTGCCATGTATTCAACTTTAAAATTAGCTTTTAAATAAGCCGTTTGATAGGTAACATAAGCATAGGCAGTTGAATGGGATTTATTAAAGCAATATTCAGCGAACTTAAGCATTTGATCGAACAATTGTTCGGCAATTCTAGCTTTAATTCCCTTCTTGGTTGCCCCATCAATAAAAGTTTCTCGCTGCTTCTGCATTTCCTCTGCCTTCTTTTTCCCCATCGCGCGGCGCAATAAGTCAGCTTGCCCCAAAGAATAGCCGGCTAAATCTTGAGCAACTTTCATAATTTGCTCTTGATAAACCAGCACTGCATAAGTTTCTTGCAGGATGGGTTCTAATAAATGATGCTCATATTGAATCTCTTCTCGCCCATGCTTGCGATCAATAAATTTAGGAATCAAACCGGCATCGAGTGGCCCTGGCCGGTAAAGCGCTAAAATTGAAGAAATATCTTCAATACTAGATGGCTTTAAGTCTCTCACAACCTGTCGCATTCCCGATGATTCTAATTGAAAAATTCCTTCCAGTTCTCCTTGTTCTAAAGTTTTATAAGTCTTCAGAATATCTTGGGGAATTTTTCGAGTTTCTCCTTTAGAGAATATTTGCTGAAATTTTCTTTCTTCACGGGGTAACTGATCGGGATCAAGATCAATATTCTGTGTTTTCTTAATCAAATCGACAGCTTTTTGGATCATCGTTAAATTTTTCAGACCGAGAAAGTCCATTTTCAACAGTCCGAGTGAATCCAAATCTTCCATGAAATACTGAGTAATCACCGATCCATCATTATTCTTTTGTAGCGGGACAATTTCATCTAAGGGTTCAGAGGAAATCACCACACCGGCAGCATGAACTCCAAAGGTTTTATTCGTTCCTTCAATGCGGATCGCCATATCAAGCCACTGACGCGCCGTTACTTGATTTCCGGTTTCTTGAATTTCATAAACAGCATTTTCATAAGCTTCTTTAAATTCTGGTGCCGGGGTGCGATCTGAAATCATCACCTTAAGCTTTTCTGGCTTACCCCGCGCCACCGGAATTAACTTAGCCATTCTGTCTGTATCTCCGTAGGGAATTCCTAATACTCTCCCGACATCTTTCAAGACAGCTTTAGATGTCATGCGGTTAAATGTAATAATTTGCGCCACCCGATCTGCGCCATATTTCTCTGTGACGTATTGAATCACTTCATCTCGTCTTTCGATGCAGAAATCTGTATCAATATCTGGCATAGATTTACGTTCCGGGTTCAAAAATCGCTCGAATAGCAATCCGTGATGCACCGGATCAATGTTTGTAATTCTTAAGGCATAGGCTACCAGAGAACCTGCCGCACTTCCTCTTCCAGGGCCAACCGGAATTCCCCGATCTCTGGCAAATTTAATATAATCCCAAACCACTAAAAAATAAGTTGAAAATCCCATTTTTTGGAGCATTTTCAACTCATACTCTAGCCGTTCTTTATAAACCGGCTTAATTTCAGCGTTGGATTTAGCGCCCATGCGTTCTCGCAGTCCTTCCCAAGTTTTCTCCTCCACATAAGTATCAGCGGTGTGTTCTGGAGGAATAGGATAGTTAGGAAGGCGAGGCTCACCCATAATGTTATATGGGTCAACTTTTTCGGCAACTTCTAAGGTGTTGGCAATCGCTTCTTTAATCACCTCATCGGGCAGATGATCGCGAAATAGCATTGCCATTTCTTCAGCGGATTTTAGATATTCTGTGCCACTGTAGCGCAGGCGTTTGTCTTCGATAATTTTCCTGCCGGTTTGAATACAAAGCAGCGCATCGTGAGCTTCAACGTCGTAGCAAGAAATAAAGTGCGAGTCATTGGTCGCAACAATTTTTATATCTAACTCTCGCGAAATTTTGACAATTTCAACATTAACAATTCGGTCTTCTGGAGAACCGTGATCTTGAATTTCTAGATAGTAATCTTCCCCAAATACCTCTTTATACCACTTGGCAACACTCCGAGCGATATCAAGCCGGCCTTGGAGAATTGCTTGCGGCACTTCGCCACCTAAACAAGCACTGGTGACAATTAAACCTTCATGGTATTTTTCCAATAAGTCTTTATTAATACAAGGACGGGCAAAAATTCCTTTTCCTTGAAATCCTTGAAGGTGAGAAATTGTTGTAATTTTAACTAAATTTTTATAACCTTGAGTATTTTTTGCTAAAACAACTTGGTGATATTTCCGGCATCGCTTCGGTGTGTCTAGCGGTTCGTTGATCACATACATTTCATTGCCAATAATTGGCTTAATATTTTTGCCGCGACAGACTTTGATTAACTCAATCGCGCCATACATCACGCCGTGATCGGTGAGGGCAATCGCCGGCATTCCTAATTCAAGTGCTCTATCTATTAACTGGGGCAACTGGCTAGCACCATCGAGCAAGCTATAATCACTGTGAATATGCAAACCGACAAAAGACATAAATACTCCCGATTTTAAATTTTATATTTTAATCAGATTTAGGCAGATTGAATGGCAAAGCGTTACCAGATGAGCTGGCAGCGTGCTGGTCGGACAATACATGGTTTTAATTGTAGATAAAGCGCTTACTTAATGCTGTTAAATTATGTAGCTTAAGGTTTCACCGGCTCTTGCTGCTGTCGGGCTTTCGCCTGTTCAATAAACCGGCGAACCGTTTGAATATAGGGATCGCCGCTAATTGTGGCCACATTGTTGTGATCGCCTGCCGGCACCAAAAATAGCTGTTTCGGTTCATTTGCAGCCGCAAATAGCTGTTGGCTCATTGTGTATGGGGTCACCTCATCCGATGTGCCGTGAATAAACAGCACCGGCATCTGCAATTTTCCCACCTTAGCAATCGAATTAAACTGCTGATGCAGTAACAAATCCACCGGAAACACCCGAAACACCCCGTAGCGATAATCTACCATCGCCCGCATCGAAGTAAACGAGCCTTCCACAATTAACGCACCGGCATCTGGATGCCGCGTCGCTAGCTCAATTCCTATGGCACCTCCGAGAGAATGTCCATAGAGGAAAATTTCCCTAGGATTCACCCTCCTTTCATTCACCAAGTAATTCCAAGCCGTTTCCACATCTTGATAAACCTGGGCTTCCGAGGGAAAACTACCTTTACTGAGACCATATCCCCGATAATCAATCAGCAGCACACTGAAACCCATCTGGTGAAAGCGATTGGCATGATTGACATTCGCGCCAACATTAATACCATTGCCATGCAGATATAGCACAACGCCGGCAGCATCACCGGCAGCCGGTATCCACCACCCATGTATGCGTTCAACTGTGCCGGCACCAGATTTCACCGGCAGCCAGACATCTTCATAGGCCATTTGCAAAGCTGCCGGCGTCTTTTCTATCACCGCTGAAGGAAAAAAGATAAATCGCGTTTGCCGCAGCCACAGGTACAGGCAAGCCCCTGCGTATGCGATGATCAACACCGCCATAAGAGTTTGGAGAAACTTGATAAACAATCGCACAGAAGTGGGCATCAGAAACGAAATGACATCGGACGCAAAACATCGAAAACAGAAAATTATGGGCGCAATACATTGCGCCCCTCGCCCTTTGTTCCTAGTCCAACACCGGCTTCCGTAGATGCCATTCCGTGCTTTGTTCGTAGGCGTAGGCTACTTCAAACAGCGTCGGTTCTTGCAAGGCATTACCAATCAGTTGCAAGCCAATGGGCATACCATCATCATCAAAACCGCACGGTAAACTTAATGCCGGCAACCCCGCCAAATTCACTGGGATCGTCATCAAATCCGACAGGTACATACTGATGGGATCGTCAGTTTTTTCACCCGCCTTAAATGCCGTTGAAGGTGCGGTTGGCGTTACCAGCACATCCACTTGAGCAAACGCGCGATCAAAGTCTTGTTTAATCAGCGTGCGGACTTTTTGAGCTTTGAGATAGTAGGCATCGTAATAGCCGGCAGACAGCGCATAGGTGCCAATCATAATTCGGCGCTTCACTTCTGTCCCAAAGCCTTGGGCGCGAGTTTGAGCATACATCGAGAGTAGATTATCCGCATCTGGCACCCGCAAGCCATATTTAACGCCATCGTAACGGGCGAGATTGGCCGATGCTTCCGAAGGCGCGATGATGTAATAAGTGGGCAACCCATAGCGGAATCGCGGGCAGGAAATCACTTGAATTTCCGCGCCTAAATGTTGCAGTTGCTCAATGGCTTTCGTCACAGCCCTTTCCACCACCGGGTCTAAACCTTCCCCAAAGGTTTCTTTAATCACCCCAATTCGGCGCTGACCTCTGGGCCTTAAGTTGGGTTGCAGGGCTTTCACGTAGTTGGGGATCGGGACGTTTAGACTGGTGGAATCTTTCGGATCGTAGCCGGCCATCCCATTCAGCAAAATCGCCGCATCTTCCACGCTTCGGCCAAATGGCCCAATTTGATCCAGGGAAGACGCATAAGCCACCAAGCCATAACGAGAAACCAACCCGTAAGTCGGTTTCATTCCCACCACCCCGCAAAAAGCAGCCGGTTGCCGGATTGAACCGCCGGTATCTGAGCCGGTGGCCACCACGCACTCGTCTGCGGCTACCGCTGCGGCTGAACCTCCAGATGATCCACCGGGAACGCGTTCTAAATCCCACGGGTTAGATGTTTGCTGATAGGCAGAAGTCTCCGTAGAACTGCCCATCGCAAACTCATCCATGTTAGTTTTGCCCACCATCACCGCGCCGGCGTCTGCCAGTTTTTGCGTCACGGTAGACTCGTAGGGCGGCACAAAGTTTTCTAGAATTCGCGAACCGCAGGTGGTGGGAATCCCCTGCGTACACATATTGTCTTTAATCGCAATTGGGATGCCGGCTAACAGCCCAATTTGCTCGCCGGCGGCTATTTTTGCATCCACCTGGCGAGCCTGCTCCAAAGCTTTTTCCTCCGTCACGCACAGGAAGCTATGGAGTTTCGGCTCCAGCTGCGTAATGCGATCCAAGGCTTCCTTGGTAATTTCCACAGCAGAGCGTTCTTTGCGGACAAGTTGTTTGTGCAACTCGCGGATGGATGCCATGTTGTACCTTCACTGACTCAACTTTCAGACCCTTAGCCAATATAGCTGGCAATCTGTACCTGCTGCACAGCGCTTTTGACTAAAGGCTGCTGCCGGCAAGACAATGCGTCTTTCTATATCACACTCTGTTAAATTTTTGTTAAAAACTCCCATCAAAGAAAAAAAGGCCGGCATCGACTCATTTTCAGGCAGATTTTTGACAATTAAGGTTCAAAAAGGGTTAATTGCATCTACAGTCAACAAGAGATTTAGTACAATCTCTTTTCTGAGTATCTATGTGTTCTGTGTGTGAGGATAAACTATGCACCGGCTGCGGTCTTGGGTAATCGCCATAACGAGTGCATTAGGCATGGTAGGCAGCATGGAGTTAATGTACACTCCCCTATCCATTGCCCCCCCCGAATCTTGTTCATCGAGCGTAGTGTCGTCATCTACTAAGTCTGTTCCTCAAAACAGCCAAGGCAGTGCCCGCCCCCAGACCAATCGATGCGCTTACGGGTTAGATTACGCTTTATACTCGAAATCGCCCCAACCGAAGAGTCTGTTGCAGCCCTATCAAACGCTTTCACAAGCGCTGCAAACGACAGAAACTCGCATTGAGCGAAACAGCTTTAGTGTTTACGGCGACACTAACCGTGATGGAAAGGTGGACGACAATGACTTCAGGATTCGGCAACCTTGGTCTTGGGATGCCGGTGCGCTCATGTTATTTAACAACGACGATGATGACCGCAACGCAATCCCTGATTGGCAAGATAATATCGTTAACGGCGACAACGATGTAGAGGATCTGGCCAAAATCCACTTAAAGTTAGGCGAAGACTTTGCCGACAGTCAATTGTTACTGGTTGCCGACGAAAAAGCCCGTCCCTATATCAATATTTTTCAAAAAACTGATAAAGGATGGCAGCCGGTAGATTTAAACGGATCAAAGCCTATCACCTACAGCAGTGATATTTTACTTGGGGTTGAGGCAAAACAATTTGCCAACCGCAACTGGAACGGTTTAGTCAACTTAAAAACGGTAGCTACAAACAAAGGCAAAGTCGTTGCTGAAGATTCCATCCAAATGCGCGTAGCACCGTGGATTATGTTGCCAAATACCGCAAAAGTTACTGAATTATATGTCAGTGATCGCGGCATCGGCAATCGTGAATTTATTTCTCAGCTTAAAACCGGCGTTGAAGCGACCGGCGCTAAGGTTAATGTTATTGCCGGTGGTACGGCTTGGAAGCAAGACACAATGGAAATTGGCTATGTTCAATTCCCCAAACAGTCGTCCCTACAAAATTTTAACGTTGTGCTTAACGGAAATCGAGGCGGGAGCATGGACTATTATCCGCGATCCTTGCTCAGTCGTGATTTCGGTTGGTTTGAAATGGGAAAACCCCGACGCTTGGACGCTCTTAATCAGTGGACAGATTGGTTCGGCAACTTGGAGGTAACACCTCCCATTCCTGGCTATCCCCACGGGCGAATTTATTATGGCAATGCCGGCACTGTCGCCTTTCATCCAGAGGTGGTGGATTTCTTAACTGCCCAGGAAATTCAAGGGCCGCCGGTGGATATCGATACGTCTTGGTTAATGATCCGCCATGTTGACGAAATTATTAGTTTTATTCCTACACCGTCTGGAAAACCTCTGATGATGATTGTTAGCCCAGAGGAAGGTGTAAATTTGCTCAAAGAACTCAACAGTAAAGGCTATGGAAATGAACTCATGAATCGCGGTTTGAGTACGCAAACAACGGTGAGTGGAGCGCTCAATAACAAGAATTTAATCGAACACAATCTCAAGCTACAAAGTCAGCATCTTAACCCAATTATCGCCAAGCTGAAACAGGAATTTAATCTCTCAGACGACCAGATTGTTCGCATTCCTGCAATGTATGGTTATGGTGGCTATTCTTGGTGGCCTAATATGGTGAATTCGGTGGCGGTGAATGGTCAGATTATGGCGTCAAATCCACGCGGGGCGATTGTTAATGGCAGAGATTACACTCAGGAGGCATTTCGCCAACGCGTAGCGCGTTCTGCGCTTAAAGTTTATTTTTTGGAAGATTTGTATTATCAAGAACTCAGGGGCAATACGCACTGTGCGACAAATACGCGGCGCAAAGGCTTAGATACGCCGTTTTGGTCTACTTTGCCGGCTTGGCTGTCTCAGCGTTAATTTTGGGAGTGCCGATGATGTTAAATGCCGGCACTCCTTAAGTGGATTTTGTTGATTTTATGCGAAGGAGTTTTTTTGCTTTATTAGTGCCGGCAAGTATAAACAGAAGTTGGCAATAGTCTACTGTAGGGCATCCGCAGATGTAGACTATCGCCAACTATTTTGAGATTTTGGGGTTTTTGCACCAGGTTAATTAACCGGCTTGTAATGCGAGTGCCGGATAATCGATATACCCTTTTTCTGTGCCGCCATAGAAAGTTGACGGATCTGGCTCGTTTAAAGATGCGTTTAACCGGAAGCGTTCAGGCAAATCGGGATTTGCAATGAAGAGTCTGCCGAATGAAATCAAGTCAGCGCCGCCGGCAGCAATCAGTTCATCTGCTGCTTGCTGATCGAAGCCGCCATTTGTCATCAAAATGCCTTTGTAAATCGAGCGGAAATAGCTTGTGGGGACAACCTTTCCTCCATGCCGGGTATCGGATTCAGTGCCCTCGATTAAGTGGAGATAAGCCAAATTAAAACGATTCAATGCCTCTACTAAATAGCCAAAGGTTGCCTCTGGATTCGAGTCGTGCATATCGTTGAAGGTACTGCTGGGTGAAAGTCGAATTCCGACACGATTCGCCCCCCACACCTTCACAACGGCTTCTGTGACTTCCAACTGTAGACGGGCGCGATTTTCAATAGAACCGCCATATTCATCTGTGCGCTTGTTTGTGCCATCGCGAAGGAATTGATCCAGCAAATAGCCATTTGCACCGTGGATCTCAACGCCATCAAAGCCGGCAGCGAGAGCATTTTCAGCGCCTTGGCGATACTGCTCAATAATTCCTGGTATCTCGTCTATTTCTAAAGCGCGAGGTGTGACAAACGGCTGCGATCCTGAAAAAGTCATTGCCTCACCGGCTGGTTTGACGGCGGAAGGGGCAACCGGCAGCGCTGCATCAGGTTGCAGCAATGGGTGAGAAATGCGCCCAACGTGCCACAGTTGCAAAAAGATTCGCCCGCCATGTTTATGAACTTCATCTGTCACCAGCCGCCATCCTTCTACCTGTTCGGATGAGTGAATTCCTGGCGTGAGTGGATACCCCTGTCCTTGTGGCGAAACTTGGGTTGCCTCGGAGATGATCAGGCCGGCTGATGCTCTTTGTACATAATAGGTTACATTCATTGGCCCTGGCACATTGCCATCACCGGCACGGTTGCGCGTCAGGGGTGCCATCACGAGCCGGTTCGGTAGTGTGTATGCGCCAACTTGAATAGGTGAGAGTAGATTAACGTTTGTACTCATGGGTTCAGTCTCCATTAATTAACAGTATTCAGGCTTGTTTCTAAATCGCCTAATCTTCTAAGTCTGGCTGCTTTCTGGCTGCTTTTTTTTAAACAGAATAAGTTTAGGCGACTTCTTCATCGGTTGTCTAGTTTTTCTCGATCAACGCATTTAGTTTTGCAGCCAGGGCTTGTTCTGTTACTACACCAACCATCCGATCAGCAACTAAGCCATTTTTGAAAAAAACAAGTGTTGGAATTGAGCGGATTTCATAATCATTGGCAATCTTCTCGGACTCGTCAACATTCAATTTTCCCACTTTGGCTTGGCCGGCAAATCGGGTAGCCATTGTTTCAATGGTGGGTCCTATGAGCCGGCATGGGCCGCACCAAGGTGCCCAGAAATCTACTAAAGTGAGTTCTTGGCTTTCGATCACTTCACTTTGGAAGTTTTCGTCTGTGAGTTTAATCGATTTGCTATTGCCTGCCATGATTTTTACTCCGTTCATAGTAATGAAATTTGGAAAATTAAAACAGCCAGGTTCAAGATTTACAAGATCAATCAAGTTTGCATAAAATTAGACCAGTCTACTACAAATTTTTCAAGTAAAGTTTTGACTGATTTCATAATTAATCAGTCAACCTTTGAGAGTTGATTCAAACACAATCTGGATGAAAGCTTCTAAGGGAGCGATAGTTTTGGTAACTTTGGCTCGGAGAATCGCTCCTTCCCAACTGTTTAACAGGAATTCTGCTAAGTCGTGAGGGTTAAGATCAGAAGGGATTTCACCGGCTTCTTGAGCTTCGTACAAGCATTTGGCAAAGCGCTCTCGCCAATGACTGAGAATTTCTTCCAGTCGTGAGCGAAAAATTTCGCTTTGATCGGCAAGTTCTTGGCTTAAATTACCAATTAGACAACCGTTACGGCACTGCCGAGACTCGAAGCGCTTACAGCTTTCCTCGAAGTGCCGGCGCAGGCGCGAAAGTGGTGTCAGGGTTTGATCTTCCAAACAGCGTTCTAAAGTGGCCTGATAAGCTTGCGCGTAGTTCTCAAGCACTTGAAGACCAAAATCTTCTTTGCTTTTGAAGTAATAGTAGAACGAGCCTTTCGGCACGCCGGCTGTTTGCAAAATCTCCTGAATGCCGGTGTGGTTAAAGCCTTTTTCTAGAATGATCCGTGTGCCGATCTCAAGAAGCGTTGTTTTGGTTGTTTCTTTGCCCATGTTTAATATAGTAGACTGGTCGTCTATAAATGTCAAGGATTAGGGGTGCTATCTGTATCGTTGCTGATTTAGCCGGGTTTACCGCCCTTAAGAGATGAGGAAATTAAAGACGGTTTCAGCAGTTATGAGAAAATCTTGCCGGTGTGGGAGTTGTTGTGTTTGCTAAAACTGGGGTGAGGATATCCGAAGCGGGCGATATTTTGCAATAATTAAGAAATGATTGAACTGCATTGTCACACAACCTATTCTGACGGCACACTCACACCTGGAGAACTTGTTGCTGCTGCGGTGAAAGCTGGAGTGGTTGCGCTAGCAATTACCGATCACGATACGGTATCGGGTTGGGATGAAGCGTTGGCTGCTGCCCAGCCGCATTCTTTAGAAATTGTACCCGGAGTAGAATTAAGCACGGTTCACAATGACCGTTCTCTGCACATTTTGGGCTTTTATCCAGATGCCAAAAAGTTACGGGGTGATCTGCAGGATCGTGTGGAAGGACGGAAACGCCGCGCCGCCCAAATGGTGGAGAAGTTAGCTGAATTAGGCTATCACATCGAGTTGCCGGATATGGGAGAGGGAATGGCACCAGGACGCCCTCATATTGCAACAGCAATGGTAAATGCCGGCTACGTGCACTCGAGTCGTGAGGCGTTTGATCGTTGGCTGGCTGATGGTAAACCGGCTTGCGTTGAGTATGAAAAGTTTTCAATCGTTGAAGGCATTGCTTTGTTACGCCGCAGCGGAGGGGTGCCGGTGTGGGCACATCCCTATTTATTCCGAGGCGGTACAGTTGAGCCGGTGTTAGAGGAGATGGTGGCAGCCGGTTTGATGGGGGTTGAAGTTTACCATCCTACCCACTCTCCCTCACAAGTTGATAATTTAAAGAAACTCTGTGCTGAGCATAATTTACTGATGACCGGCGGCAGTGATTATCATGGCCCTTGTGATTTGAAAGGAAAAGAGGCCATCCGCCTGAATATGCTCAATTTGCCGCTGGATTTGTTGGAACCGATTAAACAAGCCGCGCTTGATTTAAGGGATTAGGGGCATGGGGCATGGGGCATGGGGCATGGGGCATGGGGCATTTATTTCACCCCATCTCCCCCTCGCCCCATCTCCCCCTCTTAAACTGGGGAGACAAATGCCTAAGTCCTATGATGCTACTTGGAGCCGCTTGGCCCTAAACCGGCAACGCCGGCATAAAGGGCGCGTTCGCCTAATTCATCTTCGATTCGCAACAAGCGGTTGTATTTGGCAACCCGTTCACTGCGACACAAAGAGCCGGTTTTAATTTGGCCGGCACGAGTGGCGACGGCTAAATCGGCAATGGTTGTATCTTCAGTTTCCCCAGAACGGTGACTGATGATCGAACGAAAGCCTTTGCGCGTGGCAAGTTCGATGGTTTCCAAGGTTTCCGTTAATGAGCCGATTTGATTGAGCTTAATCAAAATCGAGTTGCCGGCACCCGTATCAATGCCTTTTTGTAACCGTTCGCGGTTGGTAACAAACAAGTCATCACCGATGAGTTGAATGCGACTGCCTAACTTTTGCGTCAGAAGCGTCCAGTTTTCCCAGTCTTCCTCGTGCAGTCCATCCTCAATGGAAACAATCGGGTATTGGTCTACCAATTTACCGAGATAATCGATAAATTCTGCCGGCGAATGAGCCGCACCATCGTAAGTGTACTGGCCATCTTTGTAAAACTCGCTGGCCGCCACGTCCATCGCTAAGGCCACTTGCTCACCCGGTTTGTAGCCGGCCTTTTCAATCGCCGCCATCAGCAACTCTAAAGCCGCCTGATTGGACTCTAAATTCGGCGCAAAGCCGCCTTCATCCCCCACCCCGGTGAGTAACCCTTTATCTTTCAAAACCTTCGCTAAAGCCTCAAACACCTCAGCTCCCCAGCGTAGGGCTTCCCGAAAAGATGGCGCACCCACCGGCACGATCATGAATTCCTGAAAATCCACATTATTGTCTGCGTGTGCTCCGCCGTTGATCACATTCATCAGCGGCACCGGCAGCACATTAGACAGGGGACTGCCCAGATAGCGGTAAAGCGGCAATCCCAAAGCATTCGCGCCGGCTTTGGCTGCCGCCAGAGAAACCGCTAAAATTGCGTTCGCTCCCAGGTTCGATTTATTGGGAGATCCATCGAGCTGAATCATCGCATAGTCGAGGGCCACTTGGTCAAGCACATCAAGTTCCAAGAGGCTGGCTTCAATTTTGTGCTTCACATTATCAACGGCTTTCATTACACCTTTGCCGCCGTAACGTCGGGCATCTCCATCCCGCAGTTCATGGGCTTCAAACGTGCCGGTGGAGGCACCGCTGGGCACTTGGGCTAATCCTGCATAGCCGCCAGCCAGGTAAACTTCGGCTTCAATCGTGGGGCGTCCGCGCGAGTCGAGAATTTCGCGGGCCTCAATTTTGATAATCGCGGTATCTTCCATGTTCAGCACTCTCACTCCATAACCTGGTAATCATTGAAACTCCAATTTGCACCCGAATGAGCGCTGGTGGAGTCTTTTTGGGCGAAATCCGTGTCTTTAGCAAGCTTCAACAATCTTTTTGCCCAATCGTTAGAATACCGACTAAATAGACTTCTGTTGGTTGATATTAAAGAAGTCTATGAATTTTGCCGGTCTTTATTTTTACCAACCGGCCTGAATTGGCGATCTGCCATAGAGCCGGTGGCGTGCCGGTAGAATGGGACATAGTTAACAAATTTGGAGTTGGCCATGCGATTGCTACACACAATGCTGAGAGTCGGCAACCTAGAAAAATCCCTCGACTTCTACTGCAACGTCTTAGGCATGAAGTTACTGCGCCAAAAAGACTATCCGGGCGGCAAATTTACCCTCGCCTTTGTCGGCTACGGCGATGAGTCTGACACAGCCGTCTTGGAATTGACTCATAACTGGGGCGTTGAGCAGTATAACTTAGGCGACGCCTACGGTCATATTGCACTGGGCGTGGATGACATTTACGCCACCTGCGAGCAAATCAAAGCCGGCGGAGGGAAAGTCACCCGCGAACCTGGGCCAATGAAGCATGGTTCTACAGTCATTGCCTTTATTGAAGATCCAGATGGTTACAAAGTCGAACTCATCCAGCTAAGCAGCCATAGCTCAGCCGGCAAGCAAGAAGAAGCCACACCACAGCCGGCAAGCCTGGGCTAGGAGCTAAAGGGACTAGGGTAGGGAGTGAAAATGCCCAATCCCCAATCCCCATACCTTTAGGTTGGCGAAGCCTTGCCCCATGCCCCCTAGGTTAAATAAGAGCGACAGGCAAAAGACCGCTTTAGTGTGAGGAGTACAATGTGAAACACGCTGATTGGCAGCTCCCCTCTCTGGGAGTAGTCGTCATGCTGAGTCAGATGCTGCCGGCATTTGCAGAATCTGCTGTGCCGGTGAAAAAAGCCGGTTTACAATCTATCCCAACTGTTGCTGAGTCTATTTCTTTTGAAATTAAAGAAAGCGGGCCGGTAAATGAAGAAATTCCCACCTCTGAATTTCCAAATTCCCAAATGCCGGCTCTCATTGAGAGTGCAGATCAGGAATCGATGGCCCAAGTCACTTCTGTAGAGCAGCTAGCTGACGTTCAACCGACAGATTGGGCTTATCAGGCTTTGAAATCCTTGATTGAGCGCTACGGCATCAGCTTGGGTTATCCTGACGCGACGTTTCGTGGCAATCAATCGATGACGCGATATGAATTTGCGGCGGCTTTAGAGGCTGTGCTGGAGAAGATTAAACCCCTGCTTGTCTCTGAGCAAGAGGTGCTGCAAGAAGACATCGTGACGCTGGAAAGACTGCAAAGAGACTTTGCCCAGGCTTTAGCCCAACTGCGAAACCGCTTGGATAATATTACCGCGCGGACAACAGAACTTGAGGAACGCCGGGTTTCCGCTACGACTAAGATGGCGGGTGAATTTATTTCAACGCCAACGTTTGGCAGGGATGCTGCCGCAACAGTAGTCTCTCGGTTGCGGCTGAACCTGCTCACCGACTGGCGAGAAACCGGCGGTTTTTTAACCACTCAGTTAGAAATGGGTTCCGGGGGAGGAGATGCCATCAGCCGTGCTCAAAATGAGGGGCTAAATTTGCTGGGCAGCACCGGCTCGTTTGCGGGTGCCGGCGGACTTGATTATGTCGGGGTAGATGAATCTGTCCGCTTACGCAAGCTTTACTTCACATTTGAGCCTTTGTCAAATGTTTCTCTGACGGTTGGCGCAAAAATGTCGCCCAGAGATTTTATTGATCGCAACCGATTTGCCAATAATGAAGCCGTTGATTTTAATTCCAGCTTTTTTCTGAATAATCCTTTAATTGTACAGAATCAGATTGACCGGCCTGGGGGTGCCGGTGCGGCGATTAATTGGAACCTTAAAGGCACTCCTTTTCGTGTGAATGCCCTCTACATTGCCACAGATGCCGGCGATCCAGACGCGGCAGATGGGGGGTTTTTTGAAGATCGCAACCAAGGCAGCCTCGAGCTACAATACTCCCCTAACCCAAGTTTAGCTGTGCGGTTGCAATACACCAGTGCTGCAATTAATAACACCGATATTAATGCGTTTGGCGTTAATGGAGAATGGGCTTACAACTCTCAACTTGCTGTGTTTGGTCGCCTCGGTTTTAGCAGCTACACCGGCTTTAATACCGAACTCGACAGAGACTTGGATGCACATCCCTGGACTTGGGCGGTGGGGGTGACGCTGCGGAATGCGCCGCTTCCGGGAACGCTTGCCGGTGTAGCGATCGGCCAGCCATTTATTACCGGCAGTGTCGGTGATGCAACACAAACTAATTTTGAGGCGTTTTACAATCTCTTGCTGAGTGACAATATTAGTGTGACCCCAGCTTTGCTAGCGGCGTGGAATGCTGACAATGACAGCGATAACGGATTAACTTGGCAATTCGCACTTCGCACCGTGATTTCGTTTTAGTTGTCTACAGTCCGTTGTCCCTTTGTAACCGAATGCTGAGCGATCTCAATAGAACCTGACAATTGACCTCTGACCTCTGAGCCTGACAAATAATGCAGCCAACTGATTCGACAAAATTTACCGATAAAGCCTGGGAAGCCGTTGTTAAATCCCAAGAAGTTGCCCGTCGCTTCCAGAATCAGCAGCTGGAGGTAGAGCACGTCGTCACTGCACTACTGGAACAACCCGAAGGACTTGCACCTCGGATTTTGAGTCGCGCCGGCGTCAATACTGAGCAACTGGTACAGCAATTAAAAGCTTTTGCTCAGCGCCAGCCAAAGGTCGCTAAAGTTGAGCAACTGTACTTGGGACGCGGCTTAGACATCTTATTAGACAAAGCTGAAGAGGCTCGCCAAGCTTTGCAGGATGAGTATATCTCGATTGAACATATACTGCTGAGCTTAGCCGATGACGAGCGTGTAGGCCGGCGGCTGCTGAAAACTTTCAATTGCGACCGCGCATCGCTGGAAACGGCGATTAAAGCAACCCGAGGCACCGCTAAGGTTCAAGATCAAACCCCGGAAAACAGTTACGAAGCTCTGGAAAAATACGGGCGAGACTTGACAGAACAGGCAAAAGGTGGCAAGCTTGACCCCGTTATTGGGCGGGATGAAGAAATTCGCCGCGTTATCCAAGTTCTTTCTCGCCGCATGAAGAATAACCCGGTGCTAATTGGAGAGCCTGGGGTAGGAAAAACGGCCATTGCAGAAGCGTTAGCCCAACGAATTATTAACGGCGATGTACCGGAATCTTTGAAAAATCGGCGGCTGATCGCTCTGGATATGGGCAGCTTGATTGCCGGCGCAAAATACCGGGGGGAATTTGAGGAGCGCCTGCGAGCGGTGCTGCGGGAAGTCATGGGATCTGACGGGCTAATTGTGCTGTTTATTGATGAGTTGCACACGGTTGTCGGTGCCGGCGCAAATAGTCAAGGTTCGATGGATGCCGGCAACTTGCTCAAACCGATGCTGGCACGCGGAGAATTGCGCTGCATTGGGGCAACAACCCTGGATGAATACCGCAAATATATCGAAAAAGATGCCGCCCTAGAGCGCCGGTTTCAACAGGTATTAGTCGATCAACCCACCGTCGAAGATACGATTTCTATCCTGCGGGGACTGAAAGAGCGTTATGAAATTCACCATCAAGTAAAAATCCTCGACTCCGCTCTGGTTGCGGCTGCCACCCTGTCTGCACGCTATATTGCTGACCGATTTTTGCCCGATAAAGCGATTGACTTGGTGGATGAGGCGGCGGCGAAGTTGAAGATGGAAATCACCTCGAAACCAGAAGAACTCGAAGGTGTAGATCGCCGGCTCATGCAACTACAGATGGAAAAACTTTCCCTAGAAGCAGAGCAGGCAAGCCGAGCAGCCGGTGAGCAGAGAAGTCGAAGTGCCGGTGAGCGGTTGGAGCGTATCGAACGAGAAATTACCAATTTAAAAGCAAAACAGCAGCACCTGAATTCCCAGTGGCAAGGCGAGAAGCAGATTTTGCAAGCAATCAACACTCTGAAGGAAGAAGAAGATCAGCTCCGGGTGAAAATAGAACGGGCAGAGCGTAATTATGATCTCAATACAGCCGCGCAGCTAAAATATGGGCGCTTAGAGGTTTTGCAGCGAGATCGTGAAGCCAAGGAAGCGGAACTGTTGAAACTGCAATCTCAAGGCTCGACGCTGCTACGGGAACAAGTCACAGAAGCCGATATTGCGGAAATTGTCGCAAAATGGACCGGCATTCCCGTTAATCGGCTGCTAGAGTCGGAACGGCGGAAATTGCTGCAATTAGAATCTCAATTGCACCAGCGGGTAATCGGGCAGCAGGAAGCCGTAGAAGCTGTTTCAGCGGCAATTCGTCGCGCTCGTTCCGGCATGAAAGATCCCGGTCGTCCGATTGGTTCCTTCTTGTTTATGGGGCCAACGGGGGTGGGTAAAACCGAGCTAGCAAGGGCATTAGCCCAGTCTCTTTTTGATAGCGAAGAATCCCTTGTGCGGATTGATATGTCGGAGTACATGGAGAAGCACGCGGTTTCACGCTTGGTGGGTGCGCCTCCGGGATATGTAGGTTATGAAGAAGGGGGTCAACTTTCGGAAGCAATTCGCCGGCATCCTTATTCGGTACTGCTGCTGGATGAGGTGGAGAAGGCTCACCCCGATGTGTTTAATATTTTGTTGCAGGTGTTGGATGATGGGCGAATTACGGATTCTCAAGGCCGGCTCGTAGATTTTCGCAATACAGTGATTGTGATGACGAGTAACATCGGCAGCGATCGCATTTTCGAGGCGCTGGGAGAAAAGCAACAGGCAGAAAACGGGCGTCAGGAAAAGTTATCGATCCAAAATCCCAAAAAGTCCAAATCTAAAAATCAAGATCCAGAGGAGGAGATGCGGAAAGGCGTAATGCAGTCATTGCGCGGTCATTTTCGCCCAGAATTTTTGAATCGGGTTGATGATATTATCCTGTTCCATCCCCTTAACCGCGCAGAATTGCGTCAAATTGTCGGCATTCAAATTAAACGCATTGAGCAACTTTTGGCGGATCAAAAAATTAGCTTCCACTTGATGAGCGCCGCCCAAGATTATCTAGCAGATGCCGGCTACGATCCGGTGTATGGTGCACGTCCTCTGAAGCGAGCAATTCAGCGAGAGGTGGAAAATCCAATTGCGACAAAGCTGTTGGAAAATACCTTTGTTGCCGGCGACACAATTGTGATTAATTGTGTGGATCGAACTTTAACTTTTACTCATAAAATGCCGGGGAGTGATGAGCCGGTTACTGAGCCGACTTCAGAGCCAGTTGTTGAGCCAGTTGCTAAGCCAGTTGTTGAGCCGATTGCTGCTGAACCAGTTTCTAAGCCGGTTGCTGAACCGCTTCCTAAGTCGGTGGGGCCGGCATTTGTTGATGATTCACCTGCCTCTATTCAATTAGTAGAAGTGAAAGGTGAAAAAATTGAGTGAGGCATAAGGCATTTAGGCATTAACTTTACACCCTTGTCACGAAGGGGCGAGGGGCAAGAAATATCAATTTATATTGCCCCATTCCCCATGCCCAATACCCAATGCCCAATGCCCATACCTTTAGGTTGGCGCAGCCCTGCCCCATTCCCCAATTAACAAATGCTCGTTCAACAGTTAAAAGCAAATTGGATTACACCGGCAAACTTTCAGCCTTACGGCCAAGTAATCTACGCTAGTAAAGACGGTGAAACCTATAATTCAGAAGACGCTCAATTGATACTTGATCGTGGAATTCCCCGATTTTATATCATGCGACTGGGTGAAAAAGGCCGGAAATTTCACAAAATTACTCGCCATCTTAACTGCACTCAATGTTTGGGTGCTTTGGAAGGGAAAGAGTGGTTGATGGCAGTTGCACCGCCGGCAGCTCGTGACAAGCCCGTGTTAGAAGAAATTGCGGCTTTTCGGATTCCCGGTAATTGTTTTATTAAATTACACTTGGGGACTTGGCACGCCGGCCCTTATTTCGACCATGAATTTGTCGATTTTTACAATTTGGAACTCAGTGACACGAATATTAACGATCACGACACTTGTAATTTACTGGAAACTTATCGTGTTGAGTTAGAAATGGTTTAACTGGCTGGAAGCCGACAGACTTTTTAAAGCAAAATTTTAATTTTTCGCTACCCTCGGCAGACAGCCTTGCTAGCTTGTAAAGTAAAGTTGGAAGTTTAAGCGTATGAGAAAACAACCATGTACGTGCTAATTGGCGGAGCCGGCTTAGTGGGGTTAACTTTGGCGCAAAAATTGGTAGAACTTGGGCATACTGTTGCCGTCATTGACATCGATCCTAACGCTTGCCGGTATGTCCGCGAACAAGTGGGAGCAATGGCTTTTGAAGGTAGTGCTGTTAGTACGGAAGTGCTGCTAGAAGCTGGAATTCGTAAAGCCGACTCCTTAGCAGCAGTTCTGCGAAACGATGCCTTAAATCTAGCAATGGTGACGCTTGCCAAACATTACGGAGTTTCCCACATTTTGACTCGATTGCGTCATCCTGATTTTGCTCCCCCGCTTCGTCTAGCTGGAGCTACCCATATTATCAGTACCGTTGAGCTAGGGGTTTCAACAATGGTTAATGCTATTGAATACCCTCAAGTTGAATCAATGATGCATTTTGAGCAGGGACAAATTGAGGTTTTAAAACTTCCTATCCCCAACAATTGCTATGTTGTTGGTCGTAGCGTTGCTGAAATTGCTCAAGATTCTCGATTCCCTACCGGCTCCCTGATTATTGGCTATCAACCCCATCCCCAAGAAAATTTGATGATTCCTAACGGCAGTACCGTACTAGAACCAGGTTCAACTGTGCTGATTGTAACTAAGCCAGGGTCATTACATCAAGTTATTGATTTCTTTGAAGGATGTAAATAACTTTAATGAAGCGATTCCTAACTTTTTTGGTATTGATTTTTGTTGTTTTGCTTTCTTCTTGCAACTCGCTTAATATTTCAACCAAGCAAGCAACCAATCCTGATAATTCAACTCAATCTCAACTCCAGATAGTTACTTTGGATGAAAATATAAAAATAGCTGCCGGTGAAACTTTATATGTTCCTGTGTATTCGCATATTTATTATGAAGATCAGCATAAAGTTCTTAATTTAGCTGCAACTCTCAGTCTTCGTAACACAGATTTTATCAATCCTATCATTATCACTTCCGTCCAATATTATGATTCAAACGGTAAATTAGTTAAGCAATATTTAGAGAAACCCATTCAACTCAATGCGATGGCATCTACAGATTTTGTTGTTCGTAGAACTGACACCACTGGAGGTGTAGGAGCTAACTTTATCGTGGAGTGGATAGCTGAAAAAGAAGTATCTGGGCCTGTAATTGAAGCCGTGATGATAGGAGCTGAATCAACTCAAGGAATTTCTTTTGTGAGTTCTGGCCGGGTGATTAAAACTCAAAAAAATTCTAAGCTTTACCCACCAAAAGATAATTCCTAAAAATTATCAATCATCTTCTAATATAAGTAACTGCTCATCTAGTTTTGTTAGCCGGCCTCGCACAATTTCTTCTGAAAGAATTCGCGTGCGGATTGCTTCGTTGAGTGCTGCTTTCTCTGCTAGCAATAAACGCCGACGAATAGCATCAAGTTTCCCAATTTCACCACTTTTGTTATCAAACTCATCTGGGCGGCGATTGTAAATTTCCCGTAGCGATTTTTCCGCGCCGGCTACCCGCACTTGATAAGCTGAGCGCATCTCTTCATAAACAGATTTTGGCAATACTCCTGACTTCAACAAGGTGTCTAATTCATCTTGTGCTGCCTTAGACGTGATTAACTGAGCTTGCAATTCTTCAATCTGCTGCTTTGCTTCTGAAAACTTAGATAAATTTAAGCGTTTTACTACCCAAGGCAAGCTTGAACCCTGTCCGACTAAGGACAGTAACACACAGCCGTAAATTATAGCGATAAAACCTTCACGCCCTGGTAGTGTGGTGGGTAAGCTTAATGCCAAAGCCATTGAAAGCGAACCTTTAATATTACCTAGAAAGAGTAAATGTTGCCAGGGTAGGGGAATTGGGCGATCTATCCAACGAATCCCTGCCAGCAGCGGATAAACTGAGAGAATACGACCAGCTTGAAAAGCCAAAACAGCAAGTAAAACAGCTGGTAACGCGTTCCAGAGCGTGATTAAATCTATTTCTACACCAATCAGCAGAAAAATAAAGGTGTTGACGCTAAAACTTGCATATTCCCAAAAGCTTAATAAGGTAATGCGAGTTGAAGCAGAAGTGGTACGAGAAAGCCCCAGATTCCCAAAAATTAATCCAGCCACAACGACTGCGACAGCACCGGAAACACCGAGAGATTGGCCGACCTGAAAAGTTCCTAAGGCAACGGCAACTGTTAGTAAAAGACTGCTTAGGGGGTCATCTAAGCGAGCAAATATAGGGATACTCAAATAACCTAAGATTAACCCTATAATGATGCCTCCGATAGCGATAAATAAAAACCCTTGGACTCCTTCTAGAAATGTCAGTGAGCCGGTTGAATAAACTTGTAAAACTAGGTTAAACAAAACTAGGGCTGTGGCATCATTGAATAAGGTTTCTCCTTCAACAATTGTCGAAAGTCTTGAGGGGACAGGCATTTCTTTAAAAATGGCAATCATTGAAACTGTATCAGTGTTTGCCAAAATGACTCCTAGAAGTATCGCGGGTATCCAAGCGAGTCCGAGGCCAAATTTCAATAGAATAGCAATAATACCTGATGAGATCGCAGATCCTGGCACAGCTAGGAGAGCAATTGGTTTAAAGGTGCTGCGGAGACGGCTAATATCTGTATTGATGCCGGCTTCAAAGATGAGAATAGGCAGGAAAAGATTCAACACTAGGGACGGATCTAGTCCAGTACGGCGGGGTAGCAAATCAGTAACAGCTAAGCCGGCTAATACTAAACCCGTAACGTAGGGAAGACGAAACCGGCGTGTTAGAAGGGCAACGCCGGTAGCACCCAAGAGCAAAATGATTAGAGTAATAACTAATTCAGCAACATTTTCCTGACTGTTGCTAACTGCGGCATCTAGGTTGGCTAGGAGTAACTGCCCTAAATGGCATGGCATGATTTGTGTCACTTGAAATAAACCCCAAACGCTTGGTAAGGTTATAGATTAGCCATGAAAAGCCTCTTTAGCTCTCAACTTCAGCTTTTTTGATAAGCTGAAACTCCATATTTAAAAAAAATTAAAATTACCAATAGTCAAGAGAGAAGCAGCGAAGTTTCTTGCTAAATATTAGCAACGGCATCTGGCAACTCAAATTTACCATCTTCTTGAGGTTCAAAATCTATCACTTGGATAACGGCATCAAGATTTAACGGCCCATAGATGTGAGGAAAATGCTTACTTTCTACCGCTTCATATCGAATTTCTGATTGAACTTGTTCTTCTTGAATACAAAAAATAACTAAGCCTTTTTGATTCTTAAAAAAAAGGTTAGCAGTTTGGATAATTTGCTGAGGGGTTGAGCAGTGAATAAAGCCTTCTGTCTCTAATGTTGGGCTGTAATAAACTCCTGCCGGTTTTGCGTGTTCCCACTGTTCGCGCTTTGTAATGTGTAAAATAACACTCACTTAAACGTCCTCAAGATAGATATCGCTTAATCTTTTCCTTAAAAGCCCACCCTTCTGAATAAAGAGATTTGGTAATTGTAACCGCAATCCCGGCAGTTTTAAGAATTTATCCAGGATTTTGAGTTTAGTCCATCAGATAGTTAACGTAGCCATTAGCGAAAAGCCGGCACTGCTGTTCTACGCAAAACGCTTAAATCCTCTTCATCCAGTTCCACCGGCACTCCACTATGAATCAGTTCAGCAAAGTTTTCATTCGGCACCATAATACACAAGGCATACAGCCGGCTAGAACCTGTATTTTCAATCAGATGGATACCCGTGGGTGGCACTAAAATACTATCGCCGGCACGAATTGGAACGGTTTTTCCATCACAGCTTGCTTGTCCTTCTCCTTTGAGAATGAAAAACATTTCAGTGGCGTATTGATGCCGGTTAGGAGGCGTTTTTCCGCCAACATCAAAGATTTCCACACATAACGTCACAGAAAAATTTGCAGTTGTTGGCTCAAATACAATGGCTAAACGATTCGTATCATTAGGACTAATGCGAAATGCTTGATAGTCCTTGGGAGACTTGACCACCGGAATCACGCAACGAGAGGCATCCATCTGGGGTTTCTCCTGTGAAGAATAAAGAATGAATAACTGATTTACTTTCTTTCTCGATTCTCAATCCTTAATTTTCAATTTTCAAGGGCATCGAAAATCCCTTGAGAATCTGTCACAAATCCGAAGCACTGCTTAACATTATAAAGGGTTGCTTGCAGGCAAAAGTCTGGGGACGTGGTGCCGGCGCAATCTTTAACTAAAATACAGTCATAACCGAGGAAATTTGCATCTTGCAGGGTTGCCATCACACACTGATCGACATTTACGCCGGCAAAGAATAAAGTGGTTTTTCCCAAGTTCCGTAAGATGCTATCTAAAGGCGTGTCCCAAAACCCACTCATTCGATATTTATCCACTCGGATATCTTGGGGTAACGGTTCAAGTTCATCAACAACGGCGGCGGCCCAACTGCCGGCTTCTAATACCTTCGCACCGTTATTCGGCAACGGATCACCGAGTCCAACGCCGTTCCCAGCAGGGTTGTAAACATGACGTGAGGCAGCGCTAATATTTAACAAATCCGGTCGATTACCCCAATTAATCCAAATTACAGGAATGCCGGTTTTTCGCAGCGCCGGCAGCAATGCTTGTAAAGGCTCAATAGGAGATCGTGCCGGTGTCACATCCACGCCAATATGCGCCAACCAACCATCTGGGTGGCAAAAGTCATTCTGCATATCAATCACAAGAATGGCTGCTTTTGCCAAGTCTAGGCGTAATTTTTTAGTTTCTGTTACTAAATTAACTGGGTGCGGTTCCAAGGGAGGGCGGGTGATATCTGCAATCGCTTCATCAACTGCCCAAGCGTTAGGGGGAACTCCTAAAATGCGTAAATCGGGATTTATATTCATAAGCAAGCCGGCTCATGCCAAATCTCTTTTAAGAGTTTTTGTAACTTTCCACATTTGTTGACATTTAGAAATAGAGATTGCCTCCCTCATGATTTTTGCCTATAACACTCAGTAAAATACTGGCGATATTGCTGCCATCTTTTAAGACATTAGCTTAACTCACAATTTGGCAGTGAAGGCTATAGAAGCGCGACCGATGAAACAAAACTTATAAATAGGGTCATACTCGGAAAGACGAGCGAATACAGATGTGCTTGACAGTTTTCTCTGTTGCATTGAAACAAATTGGCGTTTGCCTGCTGATTAGAGCCGGTGCAGAGCTGTAAAATCGGCAAAGAGAATGATATAAATAGTGTTGAAGAGCCGCCAACCTATTTTTCTTGGAATATATAATGACGAATAACAAACTCGAACAAATCGACCAAAATCTAATTAAGCTATTAAAGGAAAGAATTTCGCTATTAGCTGAATCTGAACGTCCTTCTCTAGAAGAACAACTGTCTCAATCGAAACCCCTACTTGTCCAAGAGGGCGTTCCTGAATTTGTCTGGGAAAACGTCATTACCAGTTGCGCGGCTGCGCTTGCCACTGCCCCCTTATCTGCAACAAACGTCACTCCGCGACGCGTGGTTGTGGTTGGTGGGCGGGGCATGATGGGGCAATTTTTCACGCAGCAGCTAACCGCAGCAGGACATCAAGTTAAAAGTTTAGGGCGCAATGACTGGAACCAAGCTGAGAACCTGCTAGGTGATGCAGAATTTGTTTTGGTTTGCGTTCCGATTGAACGGACAATAGAAATAATTGAGCAAACTGCTAAATATCTTTCACCGACTGCTGTGCTAGCTGATATTACTAGCATTAAAACTCCCTTTGTGGAGGCGATGCTGAAGTACCATAGCGGGCCGGTTGTGGGCTTGCATCCGATGTTTGGCCCTGGTGTTAAATCATTTTTATCTCAAACAGTTGTCGCTTGTCCGGGGCGGGGCGAAGCAGCGTTTCAATGGCTTTTAGAGTTAATTAAAAGCCTGGGCAGTAACTTAATTGTCTGTCCAGCAGAAGAACATGATCAAATGATGATTGCGGTTCAGGCGATTCGGCATTTTTCTACGTTTAGCTTAGGTGTTTTCTTAGCAGAAGAAGGCGTTGACATTACTCGCAGTTTAGAATTTTCAAGCCCGATTTATCGCCTAGGAATTAATTTAGTGAGCCGGCTTTTCGCTCAGGATGCCTCGCTGTATGTAGACATCATGCTGGCAACAGAAGAACGCTGTGAAGCGATTGCGAGACTGGCAACCACCATCAGCCGGCTGGCAAATTTAGTCACAGAAAAAGATCGGGATGCCTTGCTGAGCCAATTTGAACAAGTTCACAGTGTGTATAGAGAAGAGGCTGATCGCGCCATGCGAGAAAGCAACCACGTCCTCAATGCTTTGAGTGCAATCATCGCTGCCGGTGAGGTTGAACAAGGCAAGTATTAATTATTTAGCAGAAATAAATTTTTCAATTCCAGACAACTTTACTAAACTGTAGACCTGTTTCTTACGACTCGTAAAAAAAGCTGCCGGTTGATACTGGCAGCTTTTTCTCTTTAAGGAAACAAAGGAAACGGGACTAACAAAAAACCTACTTTAGGCTTTTACAAGCATGACGGTGCCATGCTTCACCCTTTACTCTTCACCACCCGTTGACTCTTCTTGATCTGTCGCATTCATGGGTGAGCGCTCTCTTCTAGAAAAGCGACCCGTCGTTGTTTGTTTCCGAAACTGCCGTGCATATTCTCGATTACGCAGTGCTTTTTCTTTCTTTGGATTGCGGCGTTTTGCCATGTTTACCTCAATAAATAAAAAACAAGAACTTTTCTAAACTTTTGCTGTGCGAGTTGCCTGTGTGCCTTACTCAGGCGTTTGACGAGCGTTCTGAGTGGAGAGTTATCTATTTCTTGCTCAGAAATCGGTCTTTCCAACTTAGGAGTGTTCTCCTTTCTCGTGAGAGAGGTTCAACTACTTTGGCCGGCTGACAGCTAAAGCTTTCTGTGAACTTCTCAACCGCTCAATGTTGAACTTTTCTCCAACCGGATCGCTCAACGACTGACGTTACCAAACTCGCATCTGCAAGGTATATGATAACAGTTTGGTGACGGAGCCTTCAGAGATTCGTTTCTCTTTTCTTAATTTGCCGACTCAAAATTTAATCTTATACTCATTGACAAAATTCACAGATGACCCTTCAACCTGGTGATATCGCTCCCGACTTTAGCCTGCCCGACGCCGGTGGCAACGCAGTTCGTTTAGCAGATTTTCGGGGAAAGCAAGTTGTACTCTACTTTTACCCCCGCGATAACACTCCAGGCTGCACGAAAGAAGCTTGCGGTTTTAAAGATGCCCACTCCAATTATCAGGCTCAAGATGTGGTGGTATTGGGTATCAGCCCAGATGATGCCAAATCCCACACAAAATTTGCTCAGAAATTTCAACTGCCCTTTCCCCTCCTGTGCGATCTCGATGCCAAAGTGGCGACTGCTTATGAAAGCTATGGACTTAAAAAATTTATGGGGAAAGAATTTATGGGCGTTCACCGCACGACGTTTGTGATCGGTGCAGATGGTAGGATTGAAAAAATCTACCGCAAAGTGAAACCGGAATCCCACGCCGCCCAAATCCTCGCTGACTTGGGACAAGAGAAGGGGTGAGGGGACGTTGTTTAAAGCGAATCTATTTGAGTTATCCTGATAAAACCTTCAAAGATGCCGGTGTGGCACAACCCACCCTAGCCAAACGTCCTGAACAATGTCTTCTTGTAGAGCGAAAGCTTCCTAACTTATGCGTCGTTTATGGCAGTTCGTGCAAACCGTGCTGGGGATTATTTTCCGTCATCCAATCACCGGCACTACCATCATCCCCATATTACCTGATGGCAAGATTGCCTTAGTTCGCCGGCAAGATACAGGTGAGTGGGGTTTGCCGGGAGGCATTGTGAATTGGGGAGAAGATATTGCCACTGCTGCTAAACGCGAACTCGCAGAAGAAACGGGGCTGGAATTAGTAAAAGTTCGCCGATTAGTTGGCGTTTATTCTGCACCTGATCGCGATCCGAGAATTCATTCTATTTGCATTCTCATAGAAGCAGAAGTGCAAGGAAATATGCAAATTGAGGATAGTCTAGAAATTGGAGAAGTTCGGGCATTTTTGCCGGCAGACTTGCCAGAAGGTAAACTTGCTCACGATCACACCCAACAATTACAAGACTATTTAAACGGTGTCACTACCTTAGCTTAACCAAAATTTGGGACTCTCAACCTTATCCCAACTAATTTTATATCACCTAAACAAAACTCTGACTTAGCTAGTTAGCCCCTAAATTATCGATTTGCGCGAGAAATAAAAGTTGTTTATTTTTTTCCTTTTTAATCCCTCATCTTGACTTAACTTTACTGTGATGAATTCTCAGCAAAAACTCGCTCACGAATTCCCCAAAAAATTAGGTGAGGATCAACAACTATTTTAGCTGCAATTTCCCTAGAAAAGACTTGAAGATAGATAAATAAAACCTGACTATCACCGCCGGTAAGTGCGACACAACTATCAGGAAATCGCCGGCACCAATCCTCAATAAAATTACAGATGCCGGCTAAAAGACTGTAAATAATTCCGCTTTGAATGGCATCTGGAGTATTCAATGCCCAGCGTGAGGGAAGAGATGCTTCAGAGGACGTATTGACAAGTGGCAACGCAGCAGTTTTTTGTGAAAGAGACTGCAACTGTAAGCCCAAACCCGGCAAGATTGCACCACCGACAAGCTGCCGGTATTGATCTGCGCCGGTAAAGGTTAAAGCAGTACCGGCATCAATGACTAAAACCGGCCAATCTAACTGGTTGCCGGCACCCCACAAAGCCAAAGCGCGGTCAATTCCCAAGGTGGGATACATACCCAATAACGGTAAATTATCCAACGTAATGATCTGCGCGTTTGAATAAGTTTGCCAAAGTTTGAGCTGATCTGGGACAACAGAAGCGATCCAAAGTGCCGGAGGTTTGCTGTCTGATAGCAATATCTTTGTCTCTACAAGATCAGGGATTTCTTGCAACCAGACATTCGCCTCAAAATTGCTTTCTATCAACTGCTGAACTATAGATGCCGGCAGGTGAGGTGTATCCCAAAATCCCTCAAGGGTGCTGCCGGTGAACCGCGCCCAGTGCAGCCGAGAATTGCCGATTGCCAATGCTAACCAGCTTTTGCCATCTCGCTTTGCTTGATTCATGGAAGGAATATTTTGTCAGATACCCGGATCTGCCCGGCTGGAGGGGCAACCCCATGAGGAGAGGAAACATTTGACGTTAGCATTTTTATAATTTAGATTTATATTATATTCAATTTTATATAGCAATCTTCTATTATGAGCGAGTTCTCTTTTGAGGCGCAAAGTAAGGCATCTAAGCATTATGCCCTTTACTTTCCGGATGAATGCAAGTACGAACCGTTATCTTAATTGTTTGTGATTATTTGACGCTCAGTATTTTATCGGGTTCCCTACTTTTAAAAATGAAGTTTCTTTACCAAAACTATAAATACTATTATATAATTTTAATAAAGATTTAAGATTCAGGTTTTAAATAAAGTTGCAGCTACTTCACGGGTTCAAATTGCCAACTTCCTCGTGGAAAGTCCTATGTCTTTCAAAATATACGCACCTTCATGTCCCTGGCCTCTTTCAACTTCATACCTACCAGAGGGAAACAAGTCAGTATCCCAAGACTCACCTTCACTGACAAAAAATAGTGAGAGACAAGACATTCAAACCTTGCAACTAAAACAACAAGTTCAGATGTCTGCTTTACTCAATGAAATTAACAACTCTGTTCGCAGCACCCTGGATCTTGAAGAAATCCTGACGTCTGCGTGCCGATTGTTGGGTCAAGCCCTCAAGTGCAGTCGCGTGAGCATTCTGGTCAATGAGTTAGAAGAGGCAGATACATTTATCACACGAGGGGAGTATAACCAAGGTGGCTATCCCGTGCAGTTGGGGGTAAAGGTGCCTATTGCAGATAACCCTCACCTAAAGATTTTAGTGTCACAACCGGAGCCGCTGGCAGTAAAAAACTTTCAGGAGTTTCCGGGGTTGGGCCGGCGGGCGCGAGGACTGGGAAGAACCCTAGGCATTCGGTCGATGTTGGCGATTGCAACTCGCTGCCAAGGACGAGTTAATGGGGCAATTGGTGTGCAGCAATGCGATCGCGAACGTGCGTGGACAGAGTGGGAACAGCAACTTTTAGAAGGCGTTGCCAGTCAACTGGCGATTGCGATTAATCAAGCGCAGCTTTACAGTGAAAGCCGGCGTCAAGCTGAGCGAGAGTCTTTGTTGCGGTTAGTCACAAATCAAATTCGCAGCACCCTGGATTTAAACACGATTTTGCAAACAGCGGTGCGAGGCGTGCGTCAGATCCTCAACTCAGATCGGGTGGTCATTTACCAGTTCAAAGAAAACTGGCACGGGGAGATAGTGGTTGAGGATTTAATTATCCCTTGGCCGTCGATTTTTAGGGACATGGTAGCGGATAATTGCTTTTCCCAAGAGTACGCGCATCTGTATCAGCAAGGGCGTGTGCGAAGCATTCCGGATATTCACAAGGCCGGTTTAAATCCGTGTCATGTTAAATATTTAGAGAGCTTGCAAGTTCAAGCGAATTTAATTGTGCCGATTGTTATGGGTCGGGGTGGGCAGACTTGCGAGAAATCTGCAACTTCCCAGCCGGCACAAGACTTGAACAACCCAGAAAAACCGCCCCTCCCCAATCGTTTGTGGGGGCTGTTGATCGCTCATGAATGCAGCAGTCCCCGGAACTGGCAACCCTCAGAAATAGAGTTGCTGTCCGATCTGGCTGATCAAATAGCAATTTCAATTCAGCAAGCTGAACTCTACGCGAAAGTTCAAGACACGGCTGCCAAATCTCAAGCTCAAGCTCAACAGTTGCAGGCAGCCTTAGAGGAATTGCGATCAGCTCAGATGCAGTTAATTCAGAGTGTTAAGTTATCCAGTTTAGGGCAAATGGTAGCCGGCATTGCCCACGAAATGAACAATGCAAACAACGTTATTCTTGCCAATTTGCACCATGCTCAAGAGTATGCAGGTGTGTTGAGTCAGGCGATCAATGTTGTTGCAGATTTGTGTCCTGATTCCTCCGCAACCGTTGATCGGCTGAATGCGGAATTAGAGTTAGATTACATTCAACAAGACTTTCCCCAACTGCTCAAGTCTATGCAGCAAGGAAGTGAGCGAATTCGCGGAATTGTGTTGACGTTGCGGAATTTTTCTCGCTTAGATGAAGCCGAATCTAAAGCGGTGAATTTAAATGAGGGGGTGGAAAGCAGTTTGGCAATGCTGCAACACCGGCTCAAAGATCGTGTGACTATTCATAAAGAATATGGGAATCTGCCGCAGGTGGAATGTTGCGCCGGCCAGATTAATCAAGTGTTTTTCAACCTACTCAACAACGCCTTAGATGCGGTTGAAGCAACCGATCAGTTGGGTGAATTAACAATTCGCACTTGGCAAAGCGCACCCGACTGGATAGCAATTTCTATTCGTGATAATGGTGCCGGCATTTCTGCAGATACTCAAGAGCGGATTTTTGACCCTTTCTTCACCACAAAGCCGATAGGACAAGGTACGGGTTTGGGGCTGTCGATGTGCTATCAGGTGATTGTAAAAGGTCATGGAGGCCGGCTATGCTGCATTAGTTCATCTGGTGAAGGTGCAGAGTTTATTGTGGAATTGCCGGTTAAAGCGAAAGGCGAGGGGCAATGATCAATTTCTCTCCCAATGCTTCGCCTGTACGCATCCATATCACCATTGCAACTCAGCAACCAGCAACGCCTCTGCCGCTTCAGAAGTTAGGGGTTTGGAAATAAAGAATCCCTGACCGTATTCGCAGCCCAAAGCCCTAATTTGTAA
Organism: Microcoleus sp. FACHB-672; assembly: GCF_014695725.1. Taxonomy (NCBI): domain Bacteria; kingdom Bacillati; phylum Cyanobacteriota; class Cyanophyceae; order Oscillatoriales; family Microcoleaceae; genus Microcoleus; species Microcoleus sp. FACHB-672. The sequence continues at coordinate 386,754 of NZ_JACJOU010000007.1, forward strand.
CATATGCTCTAGAGTTTCTGCCCCTTCAGCGATGACATCCATTCCCATACTATGAGCCAGCATCACAATCGCCCGAACAATCTCTGTATGTTCGCCCTCAAGGCCGATTCGACTGACAAAAGAGCGGTCAATTTTTAAGGTATTGATGGGAAAGTGATGCAAATAACTCAAGGATGAATAGCCGGTGCCAAAATCATCAAGGCACAATTGAATATTCCGGCTTCTGAGTTGCAACAAGGTGTCGGTTGCAGATTCAGTATTATCGACAATCGCACTTTCAGTAATTTCTAGCTTTAAACAGCCGGCATTTAAATTTGTTTCTGTCAAAATTTGGTCAATTTGTTCTACCAAATTGGGTTGCAAGAACTGTTTTCCAGAAAGATTCACGCTAATAGTTAGGGGTAAGGGATTGAGATTATTCATTTCCCCCCCATTTGCGGTTCCATGTTCACCGGCTTTCTGAGAAAATTGCTCGATCCAGCAAGCCATCTGCCGGCAAGCTTCCCGCAGCACCCAGACACCCAAGGGGAGGATAAGACCTGTTTCTTCTGCCACTGGGATAAACTCGCTTGGGGGAACCATGCCGCGAGTTGGGTGCAGCCAGCGCACCAGCGCCTCAAAGCCGGCAATCCTGCCGGTGCTTAAGCAGATAATTGGCTGGTAGTAAAGCACAAACTCGTGCCGATCTAACGCCCGTCGCAGGTCATTTTCTAAATGCAATAACGCCACAGCCCGATCGTGCATGGCTTTGTCAAACACTGCATAGCGTGCTTTGCCTCGCGCCTTAGCATGGTACATGGCAATGTCGGCATCGCGCAGCACATCGCCCTGCCAGCCATAATCGCTTGAACTGAGAGCAATGCCAATGCTGGTTGTGATAAAGACTTCATGCCGGTTGAGGCTGAAAGGAGCGAGCATTTCCTTATGAATTTGCTCAGCCAAAGTGATCGCATCATCGACTTGCTGGATACCTTCTAACAAGATGACGAAATGATCTCCCGCCAAACGTGCTATGAGAGAATTTTGAGAATTTTGAATTTCAGAGTTTGAAGTTGGAGTGAATACTGAATTAAAAATGGAAGGATTAAAGTCATTGAGACAGCTTTCCAGTCTACTGGCAATTGCTCTGAGCAACCGATCTCCAACGGTATGTCCGAGACTGTCATTGACGACTTTAAACCGATCAAGATCGAGGAAAAGGACGGCACACAAATAATCGGGAGATCGTTTGGCTCGTGCCATTGCTTGTCCTAGCCGATCCATCAACAATGCTCGGTTGGGCAGCCCTGTCAGCGCATCGTGGAACGCATTATAAATTAATTGTTCCTCAGCCATTTTACGCTCGGTGATGTCGGTTTGTACACCGATAAAGTGAGTTAGCTGACCTTGAGCGTTATACACGGGCGCAACGTGCAGTTCCAACCACATCAGCTCGCCATTTTTGTGATAGTTTCGTAAAGTTACCCTGCAATCTTTTCCCTCTCGAATTGCCGTTCGTAATTTATTTAAGGCCGGCTGAGTGATGTCATCACTTTGCAAAAACCGCAAGTTACGCCCGATCACTTCTGCTGCCGTGTAACCCGTCATGGTTTCAAAGCTGGCATTGACATAAACCGCTGGATTGTCTGGTTGTTGCGCGTCGGTGATGACAATGCCGTTGCTGCTACTATGTATGGCGCGTTCTAGCAAGCATAGCCGTTCTTCCTGTTGTTTGCGCTCTGTGATGTCGCGAGAGTTGACAACAAAACCGCCGATCACGCAGTTGTCCTGCCGGTTACTGCCAATCGCTTCTAAATACACCCAAGAACCGTCTGCATGGCGAAAGCGAAACTCAATTTTTACACTAATATCGGTTTGTTGAATAGCCGTAGCAAATCCATTTTGAACCGTTAGCGTATCTTCGGGGTGAATGTAATCAAAGGCTTTTTGGCCAATTAATTGTTCAGGTTGGTAACCTAAAATTCTTTCTATTGAAGGGCTTTCATAACGGATGGTTCCGTCAGCTTCCAAAATAGTAATTAAATCCGAAGAATTTTGAACCAGTGAACGAAAACCTTCTTCGCTTTTCGCGAGAGCTTCTACCGCTTGTTTCCGATCATTAATATTAACTGCACTAAAACAAACGCTGTTAACTTCTGCTTGCTCATTAAACACAGGATTATAATTGGCTTCAAACCAATTATCGGTGTCTGTCATTCCTTTGACATTACGCTCTACCTTTACCGAGCGTCCCTGCATAGCTTCTTGAAAATGGCGATTAAAGTTGTCTAAATCTTCAGGGGAAACGTAGTCATAAATAGAATCACCGACTTGAATTTCTCGCCGCCAAATTGCTTTGGCTCCTTGATTAGCGGTTTTGTTAAAGGCCAGAATTTTATAATTGCGGTCAATCAGGATGCTCGACTGCAAGCTACTGTTAAAAACGGCTTTTAAGTTGGCTTCCGATTCTTTTAAAGCGGCTTCTGTGGAGGCACGTTCGGTAATGTCGATAACTGTCCCGATCTGGCGGATCGCTTCGCCGGCATCGTCCCGCCAAACTTCACCCTGACAACCCACCCAGCGGATAGTCCCATCTGACCAAATAATGCGATGCTCAATCGCATAGTCTTCCCCCTCATGTAGGGTTTGGGCGATGGCATTTCTCACCCGATCAAAATCTTCAGGATGAATAAATTGCAAGTAGTCTTTATAAGTGCCGGCAAATGAATTATCCTGAATTCCAAAAATGGCTGCAACTTCATCTGACCATCTAATGGTATCGGTTTGGATATCCCAATCCCAAACCCCCATGCGGGCTGCTTTCAGGGCAAACTTTAACCGCGCTTCGCTTTGTTGCAGTGATGCCTGTGCTTGTTTGCGGTTCGTGATATCAATGCCTACTAAAAATGCGGCTTTGCCCTGATTGTATTTTTGAGTCACAATCAGATAATTTCGCAATTCCCCATTAATTTCTGCTGGCAGTTCTTGGATAGATTCCGTTGCGGAACTTGCAAAAAACTGACGCACAAATTCGTTAAACTCTGGGCTAGAACCGAGAAAGCCGATGTCTCGACCGGCAAAAGCTTCTGGGTTCAAGTTGTAAAGTTTAGCTAAATGCCGGTTAACTCCCAAATAACGCAAATCTGAGCTAATCGAAGAAACAATTCCCGGCACAGCTTCTAGGATAGTTTGGAGTTGCTCATTCGCGTGCGCGAGTGCCTGTTGAGTCTGACATTGTTCTGTGAGGTCTTTCAGAATGAGCTGGGTTGCCGGTTGAGTTTCATAAGTGACCGCCGCACCCACTACTTCAACGTCAATAATTTGTCTATCCGATATTTTTTGAATTTGGCATTTTATCTTTTGAGTTGAAGATTGTAGTTCAGAATCCAAAAGTGAAGATTTAAAATTGTTTTGTGAGTTGGGATGAATAAAATCTAAAATCGGTTTTCCGATGAGTTCTTGGGGTTCCGCCGCCCCCATTAATTTCATCGCGGCAGCATTGATGTTAACCAATTTGCCGTGAGCGTGGATAATGATCGCATCGGCAGAAAGTTCGCAGAGTCGGTGATAGCGTTCTTCACTTTCACGCTGCAACTCTTGTGAACGCTTATGTTCGGTAATGTCGCAGAAGGTACTTAGAATTGCCGGTTCGTCGTTGAAGGTTATCGACTGCAATGACACAGCAACCCAAAAGGGGGTGCCGTCTGCTTTTTTGAAGCGGACTTCATAATTATGAACCGATCCGTCTCGCTTCAGTGCCTCTAACAGAATTTGACGATCACTCGGATCGTAATAAAAGTCTGTTTTGCTGCGTCCAATTAATTGCTGACGCGAAATTCCTATAATTTGGCAGAAAAGTTCATTACTATCCAAAATCGTGCCGGTGGCAACATGGCTGATCGCCACCGGCACCGGCATCAACTTGACAAATGCCTGAAAATCACCGGGTAATTCAGACTGTTTGCCACAACATTCCTGCCTAGTTTCCTGGGCGGGCGGCAAGGATGCCTGCGCTACAACAGGCGAAATACCCCCTTCACGGCTATCGCTCATGAGTTTTGCCAGTTTTGGGTTTACTTGTTCTACCTGCCTGGATTGCGGCAACCAACTGCTAGGTTTGATTTCAAACGGTTCTTTGGAGCTGAACAAAGTGCTTATCTATGATAAATGCTATCTATTAAGATTTTGCTGACAATTTCAACACGTTGAGTATGAATCTGAAAAGATATTTAATTAATCTTAAACATAAATTAAATTTTTATGTCTGATTTAAAATCTATATATTCATCTAGAAATTAAATAGTCCGGGCAATGATATGATGGTGGTAAGCGCTAAGTCAGCCGATCAGTTCGTGAGATTGAATTCAACATCCCGGAAAACAGCTAGAAAAGTCTCGGTCTTGCCTTTTTAAATTTTATCCAGAAAAAAAGTTTTGCCGGCAAAAAAATGCAACGATTCCGCAAAATAGGGGCTAGGGATTAGGGGCTAGGGGGAGAGCGAGAAAAAGAATAACCGATATCGGTAATCTGAGAGTGGGAAGAAAGTAGGGCGAGAGAGGGTATTTTTTGATTAAGTCTGTTTGATTACTTAATTTATATAAAAATGCGAAGTAACCTAAAAAGCTTACAGAACAATAGCCCGCCTAAATTTTCTCCTATATTAATTAACCGTAACGGCAGGAGAGAAGAAGACAGTGAAAAACTTTACGAGAATTGATAATTTCGTTCACTGCCAACTGTAACGAGCTTTGAGGTGGCAGTAACCTCAAGAACAAGGGCGTATTAGAATACGCACCGACGATCACTGCAATCCTTGTGCTGATGCCATCTGTGGAGAGTGCCAAAATGCTGGAATCTTATCGGAAACACGTTGCTGAGCGGGCGGCTTTGGGAATTCCGCCACTGCCGTTGGATGCCCCACAAACATCTGAGTTGTGCGAGTTACTAAAAAACCCGCCGGCAGGGGAAGAAGAGACGCTGCTGGAGTTATTGCGCGATCGCGTCCCGCCCGGTGTTGATCAAGCCGCTTATGTCAAAGCCGGCTTTTTAACAGCGATTGCGAAAGGCGAGATTGAATGCCCCCTGATTGTGCCCCAAGGTGCAGTGAAACTTCTCGGCACCATGATGGGTGGATACAACGTGCAATCGTTGGTGAGTTTACTAGAGTCAAGTGAGCCGGCGATCGCTGCCTCCGCCGCCGCAGCCTTAAGCAAAACATTGCTGATATTTGATGCGTTTCACGACGTTTTAACTTTGTCTGATGTCAATCCCTATGCCAAGCAAGTCATCGACTCTTGGGCAACAGCAGATTGGTTCATCGGGCGTCCAAAGCTGCCAGAAGCCATCACCCTCACCGTGTTTAAGGTGCCGGGAGAAACAAATACAGACGATCTTTCACCGGCACCCCACGCTACCACGCGCCCGGATATTCCCTTACACGCCGCAGTCATGCTGGAATCGCGGCTGCCAGGAGCGGTGCAAACCATTGCAGAGTTGAAGCAGAAAGGGCATCCTGTGGCGTATGTCGGGGATGTCGTCGGAACAGGTTCCTCGCGTAAATCTGCTATTAACTCAGTGCTGTGGCACATTGGCAATGATATTCCCTTCGTGCCGAATAAACGCTCTGGGGGATACATTTTAGGCACTGCGATCGCCCCCATTTTCTTCAACACCGCTGAAGATTCGGGTGCCTTGCCCATCGAGTGCGATGTTACCCAGATGGAAACCGGCATGGTGATTACCATTCATCCTTACAAAGGTGAAATCACCAATGAAACGGGGGAAGTGATTTCAACATTTACGCTCAAGCCTGACACGATTTTAGATGAAGTGCGTGCCGGTGGGCGAATTCCGCTGTTAATTGGGCGAGCACTCACCGATAAAACGCGAATTGCTCTCGGCTTAGATCCTAGCCCAATTTTTGTTCGCCCTCGCCCCCCGGTTGATACCGGCAAAGGTTACACCCTGGCACAGAAAATGGTGGGCAAAGCCTGCGGTTTATCCGGTGTGCGTCCCGGCACTTCTTGTGAGCCAATGATGACAACCGTTGGTTCTCAAGATACCACAGGGCCGATGACACGGGATGAGTTGAAAGAACTTGCTTGTTTGGGTTTCTCGGCTGATTTGGTAATGCAAAGTTTCTGTCATACTGCGGCGTATCCCAAGCCGGTGGATGTAAAGACTCACCATGAATTGCCTGATTTCTTTGCCCAGCGTGCCGGTGTTGCTTTACGTCCCGGTGATGGCATTATTCACTCTTGGTTGAACCGGATGTTATTGCCGGATACGGTAGGCACCGGCGGTGATTCTCATACGCGTTTTCCCCTAGGAATTTCCTTCCCGGCCGGTTCAGGTTTGGTGGCATTTGCTGCGGCTTTAGGGTTGATGCCTTTGGATATGCCAGAATCAGTTTTAGTGCGATTCAAAGGTGAATTGCAACCTGGTATTACCTTACGGGATATTGTGAATGCAATTCCTTATGTGGCGATTCAAAAAGGTTTGCTGACTGCCGATAAACAGAATAAGAAAAATATCTTTTCTGGGCGGATTATGGAGATTGAAGGCTTGCCAGATTTAAAGGTTGAGCAAGCCTTTGAATTGACAGATGCCACGGCTGAGCGTTCCTGTGCCGGTTCTACGATTAAGTTGAGTGTGGAAACGGTTTCTGAGTATTTGCGATCTAATGTGGCGCTGTTGAAAAATATGGCGGCGCGAGGTTATCAAGATGCTCGCACGATTATGCGCCGCGTAGCAAAAATGGAGGAATGGTTAGCAAATCCAGTCTTGATGGAAGCCGATCCGGATGCGGAGTATGCAGCCATTATCGAGATTGATTTGAATGAAATCAAAGAGCCAATTGTTGCCGCACCCAATGACCCGGATAATGTGAAGTTACTGTCTGAAGTTGCGAATGATCCTGTGCAAGAAGTGTTTATCGGTTCTTGCATGACTAATATTGGTCATTATCGGGCAAGTGCGAAAGTTTTGGAAGGGGAAGGAGCCGTGAAGACACGCTTGTGGATTTGCCCTCCAACTCGCATGGATGAGTATCAGTTGAAAGAAGAAGGCGTTTATGGCACATTTGGAGCTGCCGGCGCGCGAACTGAGATGCCGGGATGCAGTTTATGTATGGGGAATCAGGCGCGTGTTGCGGATGCAACAACGGTGTTTTCTACTTCGACTCGCAACTTTAACAATCGCATGGGAAAAGATGCGCGAGTTTATCTCGGTTCTGCTGAATTAGCGGCAGTTTGTTCGCTGTTAGGGCGGGTTCCCACTGTCCAGGAATACATGGATATTGTGGCGAAAAAAATTCATCCTTTTGCCGGCGATTTGTATCGCTATTTGAATTTCGATCAAATTACGGGATTTGAGGATGAAGGACGTGTGATTGCGCTGGAAGATATGCCCCGAATTGAGGATATTTTGGGGATGCCGGCGGCTACGCGATAAGCATAAATCTATGCCCCTCGGTTTAAAAAAATCTGGGGTTATAGCAATTAAGCCCGCCAATGCGGGCTTTTTTTGTTAAAATAGCCTAAAAATAAGACAAAGGCAAAAAAACCTTCACGTTACATTCCTCTTATTATTAGAAACTTAATGAAAGCTGAAAACTATCCATTTGCCAAAGAATTAATTGTTGACACCGAAGGTCATATCCAGAAGGTCATTATCGATTTCAATGATTATCAGCGTCTTCTCGAAGCCATTGAGGATGAGGGGCTAATCGGTGCCATGATAGAAGTCAAAGAGGAAAGTCCACTAACTTTGGATGCAGCACTGGCAGAGCTTGAAAAAGAGTGAATACACTCAATCAACCGAGCTTTTTGAAAAATATCAAAGCTCTTAAAAGTACGCAAGCTTTTGAGTCTATTAAAACTTTGCTATTTGAAGAAATTCCTAATAGTTCAAGTTTTGAAGGAATCAGATGTACCCATTGCAGTTATTAGGCGTAGACTCTTCGCAGGCGAGCGGCACGAAGTTGCTCAATATGGCGGCAACATTCTACGGAAGCCATGAACAATGACCACAATCATAAACAAAAGATTTCGCCAGAAAAGTTTATAGAGCGGAAGTTCTAAAGGGGTGCAAACGGCATCTTGATGAGAAACATTAGCCAATCTCTTTCCCAGCAATTGTATCCACTTGACAGTTCTGGGCCATTCCCACAAATCCTCAAGCCAAGGAATGGGAATACCTTCTTGACCTACAGATGCCCCAATAATACCTCCTAAAATTGCCGCAGTGGTATCTGTATCACCGCCACAACGAACAATTTCCAGGATGGCTCCTGGGTAATCTTGCTGATGTCTCAACCAAGCGTGAATGACAACTGGAACTGTGTGATAAATATAGCCGCTAACACCTCGCGCAAGTCCTAACTCAACGGCAAATGATTCTGTAGTTTGTTGAGCGTTTACGCTGTTGCAAGCTTTCTTGATTAGTTGCAAAAATTCACTGGCTTCTGCTCCTATAATTTCTTGGAGAGTCTGATAGTAGTTTTGAGGAGAAATATTTGATTGTTGGCTGGATAGGTGGGCAGCAATCGCCACAGCTAAAGCTCCAAATTCCGCTTTAGGATCAGTATGTGTAAGTCTTGTAGATGCTCTGACTAATTCGCGTAACTTTTGGAAGTCATCGCCATAACAAACACCGATAATAGCGCTTCTCATGGCTGGGCCATTGCCAGCAGAGAAAATACCAGAGTGTTCAGGTTTAAATCCTAACCACAATCTTAAGATAGCTTTGAGAGTGGCGTATCCAATGCCGGCTGGCAAACCGAGTAACCAAAAACGTAATCGCTTTGCTAAATCTTTCTTGAATGTCTGGACATCCCCAGATGAAATAATTAAGGCTTGAGCTACCATGCAGATGTGTTCTGTATCATCAGAAACCATGCCTCTGCCAAAGAGGAACTGGTGTCCGGTTACAGTCGGATAAAGACGACGTTGCCGATGTTTAGATAAGCCTTCGTAGGGAAGCCCAATGGCATCACCGACTGCGGTTCCCAGTAAACAGCCAATGATTGAGTTGGAAGTTGGAAACAGCATTTAACGAGTGAGATTTACTTTAGAAACCCAGCTTGTTTCTTTTTAACTCAAATTCACAATATATTTCTTCGCTTTGACCGCAATAGCTGGGATGAAAGCAGTTTACTCCTGAGAGGAGCTACTCGTCAAAGTTGCTGTGGCGGACTACTAGCTAATTTCCTCTCATCACAATGAATTAGCCCTGCCAACTGACCGGCAACATAATCTCTAACTGCCGGCGCAGAATTCAACCGCAACACCTCACCGGCGATCGCTTGTGCCTCCCCCATCGTTAAACGTGAAATCGCTGCCTTAACGGCAGAGATTACCGGCACACTCACACTCAACTCATCTACCCCCAATCCCAACAAAATTGGCACCGCCAAGGAAGATGACGCCAACTCACCGCATACCCCCACCCAAATGCCGGCATGACGCGCCGCTGCAATTGTTTGTGCGATCATCCGCAACACTGCCGGCTCAAAAGCATCTGCAAGCCTTGCCACCTTGGGATTTGTGCGATCCGCTGCCATAACATACTGGCTCAAATCATTGGTGCCAATACTGAAAAAATCCACCTCTACAGCCAGTTGATCCGCCATCACCACTGCCGCCGGCACTTCCACCATTATTCCTACTTCCATCGCTTGATTAAACGGAATGCCGGCAGATCGCAACTGTGCCGCAGCGGTGGCTAAAATCTCCTTAGCCGCTTGGATTTCCCGCACACAGCTAATCATGGGAAACATCACCTTGATGGGATGCCGGTGACTCACCCGCAAAATTGCTCGTAACTGAGTTATCAGCAAATCCGGATAATCTAACAGCAAACGAATTCCCCGCCATCCCAAAAAAGGATTGGCTTCTTGCCCTAAATCTAAATAAGACACCGGCTTATCCCCGCCAATATCCAGCGTGCGAATAATCAGAGGATGGGGCGCTAAACTCTCTGCAATTGCCTCATATACCCGCACTTGCTCCTCCTCAGTCGGAGCGCTCGCTTTATCCAAATAAAGAAACTCGCTTCGCAATAATCCCACTCCCTCAGCACCGGCAGCAATAGCGCTTTTGGCATCAGGAAGCCCACAAACATTTGCCATCACCCGGATCTGATGCCCGTCGCGGGTAACTGCCGGCTGCTGTGCCACCGCTGCCAATTCCCGCCCTAGCGCCTCCAGACTCTCCCGTTTTCCTTGCAATTCCCCCAACAGATCCGCGTCAGGTTCCACCCAAATCTGTCCCGTTTCCCCATCCAAAGCAATCACCGTGCCATTTTCCAAGCGCAACAACTGTGCATCTACACCCATCACAGCCGGAATGCCTAGAGATCGTGCCAAAATCGCACTGTGAGAAGTTGTACTGCCATAAACAGTACAAATACCTAACACTTGAGTTAAATCTAACTGTGCGGTTTCCGAAGGACTTAAATCAGTTGCGATTAGAATTGCCGGCGCTTTCAAATCAATGGCTGTAGATACCTCGCCGGCAAGCAATCTCAAAACGCGCCGGCTCACATCTGTCACATCCGCCGCTCTTGCCTGTAAATAATTGTCTTCCAGGGTTTCGTAAGCCGCCACTATCTCATCAATTGCAGCTTTCCACGCAGCCGCAGCACTCAAATTTCCCTCAAAAATGCCCTTTCGCGTCGCTGCTAAAATTGCTGGATCTTCCAAGCACAGTAGATGCGCGTCAAAAATTGCTGCCTTCGCTTCCCCCGCTTGCGCGGCTGCCTTTTGGCGGAGAATTTGAATTTGAGTACGAGCGGTTTGAATGGCTGTTTGTAACTGCTGCCATTCGCTTTCAGGATTTTCTGCGTACTGCGTCTGTATTTCCGGAACCGTAGCGTGGTATAAAATAACCGGCCCGATGGCAATGCCTTTTGATGCCGGTATGCCCGAAAGTGCGCCCGATCGCACAATGTTGGGCGTTGAAACTTGTTTTGGCTGATGAACTTCCTCACCAAAATTCGCTTCAACCAGGGCTTGCAGGGCTGCCAACGCATCTGTTGCATCCGATCCATCTGCCGAGATTGCAATCATTTGTCCTTGGCGCACGCTTAACGTGATCACCTGATTGATACTCTTGGCATTCACCGGCATCCTCGATGCAGTCACATTTCGCACCGTGATCTCAGACTCGAACCGGCAAGCTGTGGCAACGAATTTCGCAGCAGGGCGGGCGTGCAAACCCATCTGATTTTTAACCGTAAGCTGCACTTCACTCTGTTGATGCTTTACCTCATCTGTCGCAATCTCTGAGTGACTGATTTCAATTGATAACTGCGCCGCCTTTGCTCCTAGCGCCCCCCGCGCTTCAGCCATGACTTCTTCAATATCCGCGCCGGCAGATGCCTGAATCATTGCCGCAATCGTTCCCTCAACCAACGGCGCTTCGCACAGTTTAACTTTAGATCTGCGCTCTTCTGGCAGAAATTCCAAAGCCATTTCTGCACTCATCACCGCACTGCCCAGATCCATCAAAACCACAACGCCACTGTCACTATAAACAGACTCTATTGCCTGATAAACTTGCATCACATCCGTGCCAAAGGGATTTTCCGCATCATCCATGCCGGCGGCTATGGCACTTTTCACATCCCCTTGAACCATTTGTAGCGCCAGTTCCCGCACTCCCTCTGCCAGCTTTGCACTGTGAGACACAATCACAATTCCAACCATTGTTCATGCCTTTTTAAAGGAATCGCTTAAATCTGACATCGTCACCTCATTTTTAAGCAGCCCAAAAGAGTGCCGGTGAGTTCAATTCTCTAAAGAAAACTTTCTTGATTAGCCCAAAAATGAATACCCAGACGAGAAAGTTATCCCAATTGTAGGGGAAAAATGCCCTTGAACCGGCACCCACTTTCTGCCACGATTGGCTAGCGCTGTGTGCGCTTTCTCTATTTATCCCTTTAAACGTTGATGTACTTTGAAAATCCTCGAATGCAGGCTGTGCAGTCACCCATTATTCCCGTTGTGGGAGAACTCATTCGCGCTTATCCCGGAACGATTTCTTTGGGACAGGGTGTGGTCTATTACGGGCCGCCGGCTGCCGCTTTCGAGCAAATTCCTCAATTTCTGGCCGATCCAGACAACCATAAATACAAACCTGTCGCAGGAATTCCCCAGTTAGTTGATGCGATTGCCGCCAAACTCAAGGGTGAAAATGACATTGACATTAATGCTCAATGCTGCATTGTTGTTACTGCCGGCAGCAATATGGGATTTATGAATGCAATTCTCGCTATTACATCTCCCGGCGATGAAATTATTATTCAAACGCCCTATTATTTTAACCATGAAATGGCGATTACAATGGCAAGCTGCGTGCCGGTGCCGGTTGCAACGGATAACAATTATCAATTGCGTTTAGATGCGATTGAGCAAGCGATTACAGAGAAAACCCGTGCTATTGTTACCATTTCACCTAACAATCCCACAGGAGCGGTGTATCCTCCAGAAGCGCTGCGTGCTGTGAATGAAATTTGCTGCCGGCATGGTATTTATCACATCAGTGATGAAGCGTATGAATATTTCACATATAATGGCGTCAAGCATTTTTCTCCCGGCTCTATTCCCAAAAGCAATGCCCATACGATTTCGCTTTACTCACTCTCTAAAGCTTATGGGTTTGCTTCGTGGCGCATTGGTTATATGGTAATCCCAGAACATTTACTGATTGCAGTTAAAAAAATTCAAGATACGATCTTGATCTGTCCGCCGGTTGTTTCCCAGTACGCGGCTGTGGGAGTGTTGCAAATCGGAGCCGACTACTGTTATGAAAAGCTCCGTACTATTACTGAAGTTCGAGAAACTGTTCTGGCAAAACTCAGCATTATCTCTGATGTATGCAGCGTGCCACCTGCTGATGGTGCTTTCTATTTTCTGCTCAAAATTCACACTCAGCAGAATGATATTGAGTTAGTCGAACGTTTAATTCGCGAACATGGTGTGGCGGTGATTCCAGGTACAACGTTTGGCATAAAGGATGGGTGCTATTTACGGGTTGCCTACGGTGCCTTGCAACAGGAAACTGCATCCGAAGGCATTACACGCTTGGTGTGTGGGTTGCAAGCGATTTTAAGTACCTAAAGCTGTAGAAACTGAACTGCCGGCGTCGAGCATGAAAGCACTAGAAATGCTAGACCTTCAGCCTCAACAATTAGGGGGTGCCAGTTGGCAAACTGTCCATTCTTTTTGTAGCGCTAACTTCCATCGGCAACCTTAGAAGATATAGCCTGTCTGGATGTGTCTCTGGGTAAAATTGACTGCCGCCTGAACGTTTTTCACCGACTTGGCTTGTGGCACAGTAACGATCCTTCAGTTCTTCAAAGTTTTATATATTAAAAGGGTCGAGTTAAAGCACCGCCGAATCCAATTTCTAGCCTTCTTGAATAGAGTTAAAAGGAGTAATTCAAAAGCCGTAGAATTGAATAAAATCAATAAAACTCTACAGCCTTTGAAAAAGTCTTTTAACTTGAATGAGCTAGGAATTTCCAGGAAACCGATTTGACAGGAAAAATTCACTCACTTTCTCCGTAAAACTACCAACCTTCAATCAGGGCACAGAAAATGTTTAACCTTTCTAAGTTATTCGCTCCAAATCCCCAAGATACAGACTCCAACTCCGGGCTAGATACAGTAGATTCTTCCAATTCTGATATCAGCAATTTCTTGGGTTCAGCCGGCGCGGAAGCCACCGTTGATGAAGTAATCGAAGGCCCCGGTAAGAAAAAAGGACGAGTGTATTTTCAAGGAACTTGGTGGCCGGCTGTGTGTACACTGGAAGCCGTTTTAAATCCTGGAGAAGTTGTTAAGGTTGTTGGCATTGATCGCATCACTCTGCTAGTTGAACCCTTCGGTGACAATGAATAGTCTTCTGGTTAGCCGGCTTAAAGTCATCAAAAATAGATTCTTACCTAAGACTGATGTCCGGTTCACCAATAAACCTAATACTTGTGAGAGAACTTGAGCAGGTGGCAAAAATGGTTTTTAACCCACAGAACGATTCCGGCTTTCTCACGCCGGATGCGGGACCCGATACTTCTCGCGCTAGCTACTCCGATGCGCTAAATCTTGACCGGAATGATTCTAGTCACGATGATGAAAATGTAGATGTTCCGGTTCCTGAAGGTTCAGGAACCGCCGACAATCCAAACGTTGTTGATCGTCAGATTAATATTATCAATCGCAGCGCCGGCTGAGAGATGAATTCATCACGCCCCACTTTTTTGTAGAGTTTGTAAGGCCGGCATTGATTGCTTAACTTTGCACCAAATTTTAATCGTGTTACGATTTCTGATTTTTAAATAAACCGTTCACCGCAACTGCGCTATAGAACCGTTTATCTTAAGTGATCTGGGATAGTTTCAGGCACAACCCAGTAGTAAAGAACGTGCTTGCGCTCCCTATTTTCAACAATTACGACCCGATCCGGTTTCCAGTCACCCATATCAAAGCTGTGAGACACAATGCGAGTGCCTGGTTTGAGTTCTTTAAGCAACTTAGGGCGAAGCTTCAAATTTACACTGCGAAGCAGGTAAAGCGTCACAACGGTTGCCTTACTTAAGTCAGCCGTAAACAAGTCTTGTTGTAAAAACTGAACCCGATCTGTTACGCCAGCTTTTTGGGCGTTATTAAAAGCTTCTTGAATTAGTTTCGGATTAATATCAATTCCAACGCCTTGGGTGCCCAATTTTTGGGCTGCTGTAATCACGATCCGCCCATCGCCACTACCAAGATCGTAGAGGATATCATTGCCTGTGACCCCCGCAACGTTAAGCATTTCTTCTACAACCTTAGAAGGGGTTGGCACATAAGGCACATCAGAGAGCTTTTCTTGAGGTTGAATAACGGGTGCGGCATTCTGAACTTGAAACTGTTCAGCCGCAACTTTTAGTTGTTGAGTATGTGCAGCTCCCCCTAAGCCGATAACACTGCTCAAGGCAACTATCGAAAGCAGTATTTGTTGTAAGTGCATAGGAAATTTTATCCTTATAAAGAGGGAGCTGGACTCTCGAACAAACGGTTTCGTGTGACTTAGCAGAAGTCAGCGTGCATTAATGCGATCACCGGCAAGATTTGAGTGCGATTAAAATCACAATAATACTATGAAGCCGGTCACACTCCTATACTCCTTTAGTCACTAGACAGCATTTTTTTTTGGTATAGAATACCCTGTATGGGTGAAAGTTTTAAGGTCTTTTAGGAGTGCATCGAAATGACTACAACAACAACCAAAACTACAACCACAACCCCAATATTGCGCCAAAACCCTTTTACCACTTATCGCGACCCCAAAACGGGTCGCTGGGTGGTTGTCACGCCTCCCAAGTGAGGCCGGCAATCCATTATTAATCATTCTGGTGCTACAGCTGAGTCGGCTAAATTTAACCACAGCAAGCAAGCTGTACATTATAAGCCAGACAATATAGATGTTTCCTAGCCGCCGGCATCACAAAAGAGCCGGCGGTATTTCTCTTGGGTGGGTCACCCCTCAGCATAGGCGGCTGATTTTGATAGTATTCGACTGCTTGTACCAGTTGTTGTAGAAAAGACTAACGGTAGGTTAGAGCGCCTCACTTTCTATTAAAATTAGAAAGAATACAATTATGGCTTAGCTCAACACAAATTATGCCGAAAAATGAGAATATAATTAGGCTCAATCAGTTTTTAAAATGGCAAGGAATCGTGGATACAGGCGGGCAAGCAAAGCTAATGATTCAAGGCGGAGAAGTTTTAGTCAACGGCATCCTTGAAACCAGACGTGGCAGGCAATTAGTATCAGGTGATCGCGTTACCGTTGGGGGCGAAACTTTTGAAGTTGATTTAAATAATGCTTGATACTTTATAATAATTTTGTGCCAACAGCGAGTTATTGAACCCTTAAATTATTCCGGGACAGCTTTTAATCTTAAACGGATAAAACCACAGATAAACAAATAGTGTCGATCACATGACCCGCAAGGAAATTCAGTGATTGGCGGGATTTGAAGCTGAGGCGGAAGCCTAAAACTAAGTTAATTTATCTGTATTTATCTGTGCTTAGAAATAAACCTTTAGCCAGGAAGGTAGAGACGAAAAGCACCTTCCCTTACTGGATAAAGCCCTAGATTGACAAAGTAAGAGACACGCGCTTAGCCTCTAGCGGCTTAGAGAAAAAATATCCTTGCCCAAACTCGCATTGCAGTGCTTTTAACTGAGTTAATTGCTCCAGTGTTTCCACGCCTTCTGCGATCGCATTCATTCCTAGATTTTTTGCTAGGACTACAATCGTCCGTACAATCTCCAAGCTTTCATCATCCACCATCATCTGCTTCACAAAAGAGCGGTCAATTTTCAAAGTATCAATCGGAAAGCGGCGTAAATAACTCAAAGATGAATAGCCGGTGCCGAAGTCGTCCATATATAGTTGAACACCCAACTTTCTTAATTTCCAGAGCATCGCGGATGCAGATTCAACATTTTCCATAATCGCGCTTTCAGTAATTTCTAACTTCAAATTGCTGGCATCCAAATCCGCTTCCTTAAGAATATTAGCGATTTGTTCCACTAAATTTGGTTGAGAAAACTGTTTCCCCGAAAGATTCACGCTGACACTCAAAGGTCGATGATTTGGAAATTGTAACTGCCAAGCGCGAAGTTGGTAGCAAGCTTTGCGGAGTACCCCCCAGCCAATCAAATTAATCAGTCCGGTTTCTTCAGCTAAGGGGATAAATTCACCTGGAGAAATGACGCCCCGATCTGGATGTTGCCAACGCACTAGGGCTTCAAAACCAGTAATTTGCTCAGTTGCTAAAGATACGATAGGCTGATAGTAAACTTCAAATTCCTGACGCTCAATCGCTCGTCGCAAATCGGTTTCTAATTGCAACAAAGCCACCGCACGCGCGTGCATATTTTTATCAAAAACTTCATGACGTGCTTTCCCCAGTGCTTTCGCCCGATACATCGCAATATCAGCATCGCGCAGGATATCTTCAGGCTGGTTATAACCTGTTGAACTCAAGGCAATGCCAATGCTGACTGTGGTAAAGACTTCATCTGTATCTAACTTCAGCGGCAGGGTTAATTCCTTATGGATGCGCTCAGCAACATGGATAGCCTCACCAACCCCTTTAATATCTTCCAGCAAAATAGCAAATTCATCCCCCCCCAAACGTGCAACCGTATCGCCACTTCGCAGACTTGCCTCTAATCTTTTAGCGCTCTCTATGAGCATCTTGTCGCCGGCAAGATGTCCTAAACTGTCGTTAACATTTTTAAAGCGATCCAGATCCAAGAAAAGAACGGCAAATAAATAATTTTCAGATCGTTTGGCACGCTCAAAGGCGCGCTCTAGGCGTTCCATAAACAAGGCGCGGTTAGGCAAATTCGTAAGCGCATCGTAAAATGCGTTGTGCAGCAGTTGTTCTTCAACTTGCTTGCGCTCAGTAATATCTGTTTGAATCCCGACGAAATGAGTTAAAGTGCCGCCAGCGTCATAAATCGGTGAAATATGCAACTCATTCCAGAACCGGCAGCCATCCTTGCGGTAGTTGCGTAAGACGACGCTAGTGCTTTTTCCTTCTTTTAAAGCAGCACGCATTTCCTCTAAAGCCGGCTGATTGTTGTCATTTCCTTGCAAAAACCGGCAGTTGCGTCCAATCACTTCTGCGCCACTGTAACCCGTGATCCGCTCGAAGGCAGGATTAACATAGATAACGGGTAAATCAGGCAATCTAGCATCAACGATGACAATGCCATTACTGCTAGCGGCGATGGCACGATCACGCAGTCGTGAAATTTCCTCGGCTTGTTGACGCTCTGTGACATCGCGAATCACGAGTACCCAGTTACTCGCTTGAGAACCGGCTTTCACGCTCAGGGGTTGCGCCACGATTTCAAACACTGAGCGCGTTACACCCTCTAGCACCACTTCATGACAGCTAATTTCTTTGGGATTTGGCTGTAGCAGTACCTCCAGCGATTGTGTTCCTAAGTGAGTCAGTGCGTCCCCAACGCTCTGGGTTGTCAGCAGCGCCAGGTATTTGCGAGCAGTTGGGTTAGCCAAAACGATACGTCTGCCGGCATCCAACAGCAACACGCCTTCAGGTAAATTTTCTACTAAACTTTCTAAATGTTGTTGCTCAACCGCCAAGAGTGTTCGCAAGCGCTGAATCGAGAGGGAAGCTTGAGTGGCAACCGTGTACAGCAATCTGACTTGATCTTCGGTGAATGCGCCTTCGGCTTGTGCGCCAACAAAGAGCAACCCCACGACTTCGTTATTATCGGCATCGATGATCGGGACTTGGAAAGACGAACCCAAAGCACTCAGGGGTTTTCGTGTGGCATCAAATGTGTCTGAGTGCAGCGTGATGATGGCGCATGATTGTTCTTCTCCTTGGGTTTTGTTCCCCCTCATGCGGGTAAAGGTTTTGAACAAACGCTTTTGAATCTGCTCATGAATCGCCGGCTCGATCTGGCAAGTTGGTTGCATGAAAAAATGGCACGAGTCGTCGGCGCTCAAGATGCTCGCTGAAATGTCATGTGGCACCGCGCGGTAAAGGTGCGCTAGCATTCGACGAACCAATTCTTCGTAGTTAAGGGTGTAAGCCAGTTGCCGGGAAAGCTCGTAGAGCACCTCGAACTTCCGTGCTCGCTTTTCGGCTATTTCTATCTGTAGAGCTTGCTCTTCTATTTCTGTGAGCAACTGCTGCCGGGTGATGGCGCAATCGATGGAATGAATCAGCTCAGCTCCATTGAAGGGGTACGGGAGAATACAAGCTTGAGTATCAATTTCACTTGAGTTGAGGAAGTTTTGTCCCTCATTTTTTTCTGTAAGCATAATAATCGGTATTTTTAAAGTGTGAGCGTGAGTTGTGAGCCGGTAGCTCAATTCCCACATAGTTGGCAAACAGAGATCCAGCAAAATTACGTCAATGCCGCCTTTCGCTAAACGCTGTATCCCTATTTCTACCTGATGAATGTCCAGCAGCTCGACGTAAACCGCAGCAAAATTGGCTAAAGTATTTTTTATGAAACTGGCATTTTCCAAGTTATCTATAATGACTAAGACGTTGAGAGGCGGATCTTTCATCTCATAGCCCCCGCTAGCATTTTGTGATTTTAATTAAATTTTAATATTTAATTAAATGTTTGTTATAGGTGGATTCTGCTTGACGAGCTGAACCGTGTCAACGTCTCTAAATATTTTTAGTAT
This sequence comes from Microcoleus sp. FACHB-672, assembly GCF_014695725.1. Taxonomy (NCBI): domain Bacteria; kingdom Bacillati; phylum Cyanobacteriota; class Cyanophyceae; order Oscillatoriales; family Microcoleaceae; genus Microcoleus; species Microcoleus sp. FACHB-672. The sequence continues at coordinate 405,962 of NZ_JACJOU010000007.1, forward strand.
TGCTCGACACAGTAAAATAAAACAAGCGTGTATACCCTGAGCTAAAGAGTGGGAGAGCGCTAGAGTCTGTGGCGTCGGCTCCGTGAGAGGGCAAAGGGTTATCTCGTTCGTGTCGCCCCCTCTTGAGTTTTCTATTTGTCACCATAAAAGTTTTCCTGCACCACCACTCCCTTGCCGGCGCGGATATTGTAAGGAAAGGGACGGGTATCGGCGATCGTGCCTCTCGCTTTACGCACTTGCAGCGCCCGAAAGCCCTGTCCTGCCTGACCCATTTCGCCCCAGTTCGGGATATAAACATCCAAGACGGTATCGTAACTGTTGAGCAGGCTATAGAGGACGTTCTCATCCAGAGTTTTGATGAGGATTGTATCGAGCAACGCTACATCCAGCCGGCGCAACAGGCGGTTTTTACGTTCGATAAAGCTAATGAAATCGTTAATTTTGTACTGAATGGCTAGGGGGGTAAGAGAGTCGATGATCAACCGGCACGGTTTAGGGATCAAACGCAGATGCTGCTCGATATCGTAAAGAAAGCGATCCATATCTGTAAGATCAATAAAGTCTTCACCGGCAGTTGCATGGGTGTCTAAAATCCGCAAATGTCCTGACTCTAGGTAGGAATCGATATTGCTGCCGAAAACTTCCATTTGTGGGCGCAGCAGATAAGCCGGTGCATCGGTGGTGAGATAAAGCACGCTTTCCCCCAATTTCAGCCCTTCCATCGCAAATTGCTGGGTGAGAGTGGTTTTGCCCACGCCCTGATCCCCACGCACCAACCAAGCAGAACCGTACAGGATGCCTGCCGGCACAATTGCTTTTAAGGGAGAAAATGTCAGTGCCTGGGGTGCTTTTGTCTCGCTTGCCGTCGCCTCCATTGTTGAGAGGAAAAAAACTTCTAAACCTTGTTTTCTAATTTCCATGCGGTGACGACCGGCAACGTGATCGCTGGCACGCATCTTGTAAACTTCGAGATAGCGTTTGCGCTGCAAACCAATGATTTCTGTTGAGAGGATAATTGTGCCATCGAGAACCGTTTCTTCTACACCAAAACGCGATAGCCGGTGAGCGTCGCCGGCAGGAATATTAGAAATTAGCAAACCTACTGCACCAGCACGTTGTACCAGAGTTGCCACTTGGAAGGTTTTCTCTCGCTGCACTCCCAAGTCTTTGACTTTATGCAGGAACACCGAAAAAGAATCCATCACGATGCGAGCCGGTTGAAAATTCTCAACTTCCTGCACCATCAACTCTAAATGTTCTTCTACCCGAATATCAGTCTGAGCAATAAATACAATGCGTAATAAACCCTTGGCTTCCAACTCTTGCGAATTCCAGCCGAAACCTTGGGCAATTTGGTGCAGACGAGCGGCAGTTTCTTCAAAAGAAATGATCAGCCCCTTTTCTCCCTGTTGAGCGCCATGAATCAAGAACTGCAAAGCTAGAGTTGTCTTGCCGGTTCCAGAAACGCCAGAGAGCAGGATAGAGCGCCCGCCGGGGATACCGCCTCGCAAAATAGCGTCTAATCCCGCAATGCCGGTGGAAATTTCCTGCTTTTCCGCTTCTAGCCCTGTTTCTCGGCGCTTGAGTGAGAGCATCGAACTCAGAACGCGCACCCCATCCTCTGTGATGAGAAAGGGACACGGCACCATTTCACTCGCCCGACCCCGCAATTTATATACCTGTAAGAACCGGCTCTGTTCCCCTTCCTGAAGCGCAATGTTTAAATAGAGAATTCCATCGGCAACGGCAAATTCAGCCCCTTCCGCAATGTCAGAGCGGTCATATTCTCCTAATAGAAAAGCAGTACATCGCGCACTTGCTAGCCGCACCGAAAGATCATAGCAAAAGCGGCGAAACTCGCTAACATCTGTTGATAAATCGCGAATTGCTTTAAAAGAATCAATTGCGAGAACTTGTGGCTGGTGCTTTTCAACTAAGTTGAGAATATGATCGGCTAATTCAGCGAGGGAATGTTGACGGATAAACGGCCCAATATCTTGATAGATTACTCGCTCACCGAACACTTCTGCGTCAAAAAAGCTGAAGCACTGCATATAGCGCACCACTTTTAACGTCGGTTCCGAAAGCGTGGTGAGATAAAGTGCTTTGTCGGCACTATTCGTGCGGATGTGGTTAAAGAGCATTTGCTGAACCAGGATGGTTTTTCCCGTTCCTGGTTGGCCGGCTACAATATTCAGCGAATAAACAGGGATGCCTCCACCCATGACTGTGTCTAAATTGGGCACACCTGTGGGCACCAGTTTGATGTTGCTCATGGTCTAGCTCTTATCAAGTTTTTGTTTGAACTGCTGCACCAGGGGTTCCACCTTGCCTAAGAGGATTTCTCCGGTTAGGTCGATTAGTAGAGCCATCACGTTATCTGTAAACGCCATAAGTCCCGTCCGGACTGCGGTGCGCTCTAAGGCATCTAAGGTTGTGTTCAACCCATCCAGGCTAATCCCACTGCTATGGATCTCGATGGGTTGCAACAGCGCGTGATCGCGACTGGCTTCTAAGAGGGCACTACGGAACACAGCAACACAGGCAGTTTCGCCAATGAGCGAGTTGATGCGTTCCCACAGCCGGTCTAGAAGCTCACTGAAAATTTCTAGGATTTCTTGCTTGCCGGCTTGTGCCATCTCCGCTTGCATTTGGCGGAGTGCTGCTTCGTGCTTACCTTGTTCAGTGGATTCGGTCATGTCCACCCTTCTTATGGCTGACAATATACGCTAATTTATTACAAATTTTTATCGAATCTGTTTGGCTGAGCAGAGATCGACCTCAGTTTTACCCAGCACAATTTATTGTTTTATATTCTAGCATTGAGTTACGTTCAGGCAAAGTTTGACTTTTCTGGTTCTCGTGGGAAGCTGTTGTCTCCGCGACGATCCCTTCTGGTTTCTTGCAAAAAGTTAATAATTATTTTTAATAATTTATATTACGTTTGAAATTTAATTTAATTGTTCATTTTCTTGATAATTTACTGGGAATCTCAAATTTATCTGTTGTCAGAAGTTTTAGGATTTGTGTAGCAAGGTTTTGACAATGAAACTGTACCTTCCGTCTGCTCGCTCTTATGAAATGATCCTTTCTCTGGATGAGCTGCGTAATCTGCTCGGGAAATATTATTATGAGGGATCAACGTAATTCATGCCGACATCAGATATTTGTGAATATCTAGTCATCATAAATTTTAGTAAAATGCTAGGGTATTTTTAACAAAAATCAGGACTTAATTGAGCTGATCTTTAATTCCTGTGATTGTTTTTCTAAAAAGCTAGCTGGAGTTAAGGATGCGTTGGTAAAATAGAAGGGTAGAAGCGCTCACCGGCACCTAGCACTTTAGTAAACGAGATGATAGTTTTCTCGGAGTGAAGGTTTGAGCGTCAAAACAGATTAGATCACATTGTTAAGGTGACAGCGCTATGTTTTTACTGTTCTTCGTTTTTACTGTCCTGTTGGTGATTTCTGCAACCCCGCTTTTAGGACTTTTTGACTTTGACTGGTCTCTGCCATTGATGCTCGGCTTGTTCGTTGCTTTCTTTATTGCCGGCTGGGCGCTATTTATTGCCTATCCGCTATTTTCATAAAATAGATGTGGAACCATGAGAAAGATTAGTCATTTTAAACACACAGTTTTAGACAAAATCTTTTCTCAAATAATTCTTGATTAAAATTTACCAATCATCAATTATAGGGTGCGTGACTGACATACCCTACTCAGTTAGAGATGAAAACCGGCTACGGAAAGAATGGTGAGAAATGGGTCACGAAGGGCTCGAACCTTCAACCACCGGATTAAGAGTCCGCTGCTCTACCATTGAGCTAGTGACCCACCGAGTTACTTATGATAGCAGATTCTGCTGCCGGTTCAACCTCTGGGACTTCTATAAATTTTTGACTTCGCAAAATTTTGTAGAGGTCAACCTCGGTTTCCAGCAGGCAAGCGTGTCCGCTGTCAGAAAGCACAACCATCTTAGCATTGGGAAAGCAGTTCACCAGACGTTTTGCTTCCGAAACAGAAGGCAGCAGCCGATCAGCAGCACCGGCAATCACCAACACCGGCACAGAGATCCCAGCCAGTTCTTCTTCGGTAATCTGAAACTCTCTTAATAACGACAACCGCCAGACACTGGTTTTTTGTGGCACTAAGTGCAGCGTCGTCACCATTTCTTCCAGCACATCGGGTTCAATGCGATCATAGGCGGTTAAAAAAGGCACCAGCCCTATTGACGAAACCGGATAGATGCCGGCAGGCAACCAGTTAACCAAATGCGATCCATAATTCAGCCAAGCTTGCCGCCGAAACGAAGAAGCCGGATTGATCAAAATCAGCCGATCAACCAGATGGGGAGCTCGCTGCATCACCTTTAGCGCTAAACAGCCGCCAAAGGACTCCCCACATAAATAAACAGGCTGCCGTTGTCCTGATTTGGGTTCTGCCGCAATCAACTCCACCACTTGATCGGCCAATTCGTCCCAATTCGTTAGATCAGCCGGCGAAATTGCCAGAGATCGGATATCAAAAGCCACCTCTAAATAACCCAACTGTGTGCGTAACAGCTGGCCGGTGCCATCCATTCCCGGCAGGAAAACGAACAGTGGATGGTCGGGTTTCGGTGGTTTTGGCGTCAGGAAACAAGGACGGCTATTAACTACAGACATGATAATCGTTCAAATCTAATAGGGTCATCGGTCGCCGGTCATTTGCCTCCCTGACAAATGACACAGGACGTTTAACAAAAACTTAGTAGCACCCTTGGTGAAGTAAATCCGCAATCTCTCTGTGTGTGTGACCGAGCAAGTCATCAACCACTGTTTTTGCCTTTTTGCCTTGGTAGCTTTCTCGCTGACTTGCAGTAATCCAAAACGGACGCCCGATTAAAACGTTGACCCGCTTATAAATTACCATAGGGTGCCAGCCCTCTTGCTGGAATGCCGGCTCAGTTGGATCAAATAAACTCAAGAGCTTCACCGGCACCCAGGGAACAATGATTTCTTCGCAGGAAGCGATTGCCACCGGCAGCACGACTAAATCCTGCACCTTTGCTCGCAAAGCCAAATGGGCAAAGCCGCGATGAAACTCCGCCATGCCTCCAGGCTGGGTGCTTCGTACCATCGTTTGGGCACCTTCGGGAAACAACCCAACCATTTGCCGCGCTTGCAATAGTCCCGTTGCTTGTTGGAAAAATGCTTGCTGCCGGTGTGCCGGTGCCTCTAGGGCAAACGCCCCGAACTGATTCACTAGGTCGCGCAACACCGGCACTTGAGCCATATAGTGATGACACGCAAACCGAATTGATTGCCCTACCCCTGCCATCAGCACCGGCGCATCCATAAAGCTGCGATGATTGCTCACCACAAGCGCAGGACTGCCACTGGGAATGCGATCCTCATGGTAAACAAACATTCGCGTGCCGGTTGCTGTCAGCAGCGATTGAGATATACGCAATGGGCTATCTAAAGACATACCTGAGAACCCGGAATACAAGCCAAGGATTTAACATCTGCTCTAATTTAACTTAACATTCCTTTACGGGCCTTAATCTCCACCTTAAGGTAGGCATCCCAACCCCTTACAGGCCAAGCTCCCTCTGTACCAGATTGGCATCTTTTTCACACACCCCATTCATAAATTGATAAGCAATGCGGTGAAAGAGCGAGAGTGCGAGGAAGGAACCGAGGCAGTAGAAGCAGACAGAAATTGGGGTTGCTTGTGAGCGATAGAGCAATGGGAAAAGACACATATCCCCTAAAAATTCAGCTTATGCACGGTTTAGTACAGAGCCGGCAACCGCTTTAGTGTTAGATAACTTTTGAATGCTTGTGGGAATACTTATAGCAGCCTGTCGGTAAAACCTGAATATTTAACAGGATGAAAAAATATATCGTTTCACCCGTCTGCCGCGACCTTTGCCTACCAACTCGCCTCTGGCGAATGCAAACTTAATGCAAAAGCTAAACATTGAACCCTTGAGCTTATTACTAGGCAATCTTCAATTCTTGTGAGTGCTGACTTTTAATCTATTTAAGATTTATTGACCTATTATGGGTTAAGTCTACAATTGAGGAAGGAAATACTGATACATTTGTCACAGCCTTGTACTGCGGCTTTCTGCCAATCTACGGCTGAGTCAACCTCCTCAGGAAAATCACAACCCAATAAAGGCTCCAAGCCCCTCATAGATGAATACTCATCAAGGAATGAGGGTTGTTTTAGGCAATTACTATGAACGATACCGATACAAGTAAAACCACATTTGCTCTGACAACCCCTCTGTACTATGTCAACGATTTGCCACACATTGGCAGCGCCTACACAACGATCGCAGCGGATGCGTTAGCGCGGTTTCAACGTTTGCGGGGCAAGCCGGTGCTGTTGATTACCGGCACAGACGAACACGGGCAAAAAATTGAGCGCACAGCAGAAGCAGCAGGACGTCCTCCCCAAGAATACTGCGATGAGATCGCAGCAGGATTTGAAGCGCTTTGGCAAAAACTTGACATTTACTATGATCGCTTCACCCGCACTACAGCCAAGCGCCACGAAGCCATCGTCAAGGAATTTTTTGGGCGCGTCTGGGACAAAGGAGACATCTACCTGGGCCAGCAAAAAGGCTGGTACTGCGTTCCCTGCGAAGAATTTAAAGAAGAGCGGGATCTGCTAGAAGGACACCGCTGTGCGATTCACACCAACAAGGAAGCCGAGTGGCGCGATGAGCAGAACTACTTCTTCCGCCTCTCTAAATATCAAACTCAACTCGAAACCCTCTATCAAGAGCGCCCAGATTTTATTCAGCCAGATAGCCGGCGCAATGAAGTGCTGAGCTTTGTAGAGCGGGGACTGCAAGACTTTTCCATCTCTCGCGTCAATCTGGACTGGGGGTTCCCGGTGCCGGTTGATCCCAGCCACACCCTTTATGTGTGGTTTGACGCCTTGCTGGGGTATGTGACAGCGCTGCTAGAGCCAGATGAGGAACCGACTTTGGAGAACGCCCTCTCCTCTTGGTGGCCCATTAACCTGCACCTCATTGGTAAAGACATTCTGCGATTCCATGCGGTTTACTGGCCGGCCATGTTAATGTCAGCACAACTGCCTGTGCCCGGTTGTGTCTTTGGCCACGGCTTTTTAACAAAAGATGGCCGTAAGATGGGGAAAAGTCAGGGCAATACCATTGATCCCATTGCCCTCGTCAACCGCTATGGTTCCGACGCAGTCCGCTACTACTTCTTAAAGGAGATTGAATTTGGCCAAGATGGCGATTTTAACGAAACTCGGTTTATTAATAATCTCAATGCGGACTTGGCCAATGACTTGGGCAATTTGCTCAACCGGACAATAGGGATGGCTCGTAAATACTGCAACGCCTGTGTGCCAAACGTTGCCGGTGAGAGCGTTTCCAACGATAACCCCCTCAAAGCGATTGGGTTAACTTTGGGGGATAAAGTAACGAGTGCTTACGAATCCTTGTCCTTTAGTCAAGGCTGCGAAGCAATCTTAACCCTCGTTAGGGCCTGCAACAAGTATATTGATGAGCAGGCACCTTGGACGCTATATAAACAGGGACAGCACGAGGCTGTTGGGCAAGTACTCTACAGCGTTTTAGAGTCTGTGCGACTTGCTGCATATCTCCTGTCGCCGGTTATTCCCAATATCAGCAATGATATTTACCGGCAGTTGGGTTTTGAGCTGGATTTGAAAGTTCAGCAGCCAATCAAAGTGTCATCTCCTGGGGTGCAACCCGCACTAATGGGAGCCGACAGCAGCGAAGTGGCAGTTAAAGCCCAAACACCCCCAACAACCGTCAATCTAGCATTCGCGTCTCGCGGATTGGAGCCATCTCAACCAAAACCCCCCTCCTTTGACGAGGAGACAGTTTGGATAAAAGTGCTCCAGCCATTTTTAAAAGCGCCTACTTATTTGGGTGAGTTTTTCAACGAGTATAAAGGACCTGTGGTGACAGGTGCGGGCGTGCTAGTCGCACTTGTTATGGGCAATGTAATTGTTGAACTGATTGAAGGCATTAATGATATCCCTTTAATAGCTCCTGCTTTGGAACTGATCGGTATAGGATACACGAGTTGGTTTATTTACCGCTACGGAACCTCTACAGCCGGTCGCCAAGCCTTTTATCAGGAGTTTAAAGCGCTTAAGGAACAATTTGTGGGTGCGAGTTCTCTCTCACCGGCAAGCGACTCCCAACCATTAGCGCTCACAACTCAAAGTTCTCAACCAGCTCCAGACGCCCAAGAAACGGCAGTTGCAGCGCCTTATCGCACCCACGCTTGCTGGGGAACCTTGCCGGCTAACCAGCCGCTGGGCGAACCTAAGCCGGTGTTTCAGCGCTTGGAGCCGGTCGAATCCATTTCTTCCTAACGCTCGCCAACACAGGCGACACAGTGCCGGTGCCTGAGCCATCAGGTTTCTATCCTGATGGCAAGGAAACTTAGAGCTAAAACGTTAGGAATGGCTGTATCAATTTTTTCATAACAAACCGAGGTATAACAATCATGTTGAGTACACCAGAAAACAGCGATTTATTCACACCAGAACAAGTTTTAGAAAATAGAGGCCGAGTCGCCATTTTTATTGATGGCTCGAATTTGTTTTACGCCGCTCTGCAGTTGGGAATTGAAATTGATTACACCAAGTTGCTCTGCCGGTTAACAGCAGGATCTCGGTTACTGCGGTCTTTTTTCTACACCGGCGTTGATCCCACCAATGAAAAACAACAGGGATTTTTGCTGTGGATGCGCCGCAATGGCTACCGCGTGATCTCGAAAGAGCTGGTGCAACTCCCAGATGGTTCTAAAAAAGCCAATTTGGATGTCGAAATCGCGGTTGATATGATGGCTTTGGTGGGCGCTTATGACACTGCTGTTTTAGTCAGTGGAGATGGGGATCTCGCTTATGCAGTGGACGCTGTGAGCTATCGCGGTGTCCGTGTGGAAGTGGTGAGCCTGCGCTCAATGACGAGCGACAGTTTGATCAATGTTGCGGATCGCTACATTGATTTAGAAGGAATCAAAGAAGATATCCAAAAAACGCCACGTCACACCAACTATACTTACCGCCCGCTGTCTGGAATTAGTATGCTGGATGAGCAACAAGGAAGATAGTAAAAAGCTGTTAAGCAAAAAAAGTAAAAAGTCGAAGCAAGAGGAAAAAGTCGTTACTTTCTTTGGTCTTTTGTCTTTGGCCTTTTTACTTTTCTTAGGGGCTTGCGGCCAGCAAAAAAGCCCGGTTGCTCAGCCATCTCCAAATCGCCCGAAAGAATTAGATGGCACCTTAATTCTTAACGCTAGCACCCTGGAACAAGCTGATGAAAAGGGCCGGCTGAAGTGGAAAGTTAAGTCCACTCAAGCTCAATACAGCCAAGATCAGAAAACCGCTCAGGTTAAAAATCCTGACGGGGAACTGTATCAAGATGGCAGCTTGGTTTTCCGCATCCAGGGCAACTCTGGAGAGGTGCAGCAGGATGGCAAGAAGATATTTCTCAGGAAAAATATTATCGCCACCGATACCCGAACTGGAGCCGTGTTGCGTGGGGATGAGCTGGAGTGGCTTCCTGATCAGGATCTTTTAATTGTCCGCAACAATCTCACCGGCACCCATCAAGAATTGGACGCATCTGCCAAAGAAGGGCGGATGTTCAGTCGGGCGCGTCGCATCGAATTAACGGGACAAGTGGTCGCAACGACAAAAGAGCCGGTGTTGCAATTGCGAACCGAACACCTAATTTGGGAGATGGATAAGCAATTGGTGCTCGCAGATCGTCCGATTGAGATTGATCGCTATCTAGAAAACAACGTTACAGATAGGGCTACCGCAGATCAAGGCGAGGTGGATTTAAAAACTAAAGTTGCCACGCTCAAACAAAATGCTTTAGTGACGCTGTTAGAACCGGCTATGCAAGTCGCCAGCGACTCTCTCAGTTGGAACTTAGAAACCGATATCGTCAACTCAGACCGGCCTGTGAAGGTGGTGCATCTTCAAGAGCAATTAATCTTTACCAGTGACACAGGTAAACTTGACATAAAAAAAGAGATGTGCTATCTAGATGGCAATGTTCAGGGATTTGAGCAGCGTCGGCAGTCCCAACTGAGAGCGGATCAAGCAACTTGGAATCTTGCCACGCAAGGAATTGAAGCTCAAGGCAATGTCATTTATCGCCAACTCGATCCAGAGTTTACCGTCGCCGGCACCAAAGCCGTTGGGAAATTAAATGACCAAACAGTCACCGTAACCAATCAAGGCGGGCCGGTGGTTACGGAGATTATTCCCCAGCAGGGGAGAAGGGAGTAAGGAGTGCTGAGTCCTGAGTCTTGAGTGGGAGAGGGGGAGAGGGGGAGAAAAGTAGTGATTACCCATGCCCCATGCCCCATGCCCCATGCCCCATGCCCCATGCCCCTATCCTCCCAATAGAACTTCGTTACGGTTAGCGGCACCGGCACTGCTGAAATCAGGATTAATCGGGTGCTTTGTTGTAATCCCTGCAACTGGGGTTAAGGGGATTCCCCACTGCTGTTGGAGGCGCTGTAGCAGCTTATCTTGTTGGGTGCGGAAACCATCAACATCTGCACCGCGATTGATAATGGCAAAATAAAGAATCCCGTGAGTGCGTGTAGGAAGGACACCGGCAAGAGCACTAACATCCCAAAGTGTGCCGGTTTTCACCACAGATGCTGGCGGGATGTGCCGGTAGTCCAGGGTGCCACCATCTTGCCCCGATACAGGAAACAGATCAGCAATCGTCAAATGAGACGGTTGCAGATAACGTTGAATCGCCATAAACATGGCACAGGCGGCTCTGGGGGAAACGCGATTTTCTTGTCCGAGTCCGGAACCATTAACGAGCTGAATTTCTTCTGGGGGCACACCGGCAGCTTTTGCGGCGCGTTCTTTCACAACGTTTGCTCCCCCAACTCCATCGGCTAACATCTGAGCCATTTCATTGTTACTGTAAATGTTCATCTGCCTCAAGATTTCAGCCAGGGAAAGCGAACGGTGTCGCAGTACAGGGGTGCCGCCGGCTTTGCCAATTTTAACCGTGCCGGCAATCTCAACTTTTGGCTTAGGGGTTCCCGGTGGCAAGCTGGAAAACACAAATTCTGCATCCTCTTCCCAAAGGCTGGGGTCGAGTGCTTGCTTGAAATGCTCCCCGCTTGTCGTGGGATCGGGTTCAGCATTCATCGAAAAGTTGCGAGTAATCACTACATTGCCCGTCACCCGCTTGATTCCCATCTTGTTGAGAGCGTTCCCCACGGCGAAAGCTTCCTCCCAGACAAAGAAAGGATCACTGTCGCCGGCAATTACCAAGTCTCCTTGCAAAACCCCATCCTTAACCGGCCCAGTCGCGTTCACAAACGTCTCAAACTGATGAGCATGACCCCACTTTTCCAGCGCGGCTAGAGACGTGGCAATCTTCGTCAGAGAGGCAGCGGGGAGAGGAACCGTCCCCTGGTTGCTGGCTAGCAATGTTGAAGCCGATTGAATCCATACACCTTGAGTATCTTTAACGATTCCCTTTGCCACCAAAGATTGTAGGTATTGCTTGAGTGTGGCGTCCGTTGCCGGTTCGGGATCGCCGGCAATCACAAATCCAGGAATGCCTGGGCCGGCTACTAGCGAGAAGGCATCTAGCCCAGGTGTTTGGACTCCTGCCATATCCAGCCACACAGATAGCAAACCTGAACTCAATAACGTCAGCATTCCTCAGATCCCCTTACAAAACTTAAACTCGATTACACTCACAAAGCACTAAATCTCGTGAGTGTTTAATGCAAAGCTCTAGTGCTTAGCCCAATGACTTTTATCTTTTACCTTTCACCCCTTACGCTTGAGATTCCTGCTGAATATTACCAAGCACTGATACAAAATGGTGCCGGCTCTCCTCCCTCACCCTGGCGCTCCCTGGCTCACCCTCGCCCCCTCATACATAACTTAAATGTTAAAAATTCCTACGAAGAAGCTCACTTCCTCACTTCCTTTGCCACCCTCAATCTCTATATTTGAAAATTTTTAATTCAATCTCTAAGACCTGCAATGTTTTGAATACGGCCTACAACTGGTAAAATTTTTAAGGTTTCTATGACTTTGATCAATGGGATCGACGCGAGCACGGATTGCAATTGACGCGATGGGCGGGGATCACGCCCCCGACGAGATAGTTGCTGGAGCGCTCAAGGCCCAGGAGGAATTGGGCGTAGAAGTTTTGCTGGTTGGTGATCCCCAGCAAATAGAAGCCTCCCTCAAGCAACACACCAACTCCACACGGCCAGAAATTGTGCCGGCTGAAGGCACGATCGAAATGCATGAGGAGCCTTTGGGAGCGCTCAAACGCAAACCCAAAGCTTCGATTAATGTGGCAATGGATTTGGTGAAACAACAGAAAGCCGATGCTGTCATTTCTGCCGGCCACTCAGGAGCGGCAATGGCCGCCGCCCTGTTGCGATTAGGACGGCTACCGGGAATTGACCGACCGGCAATTGGTGCGGTTTTACCAACCATCGTGCCGGATCGACCAGTGTTGATTCTCGATGTGGGAGCCAATGTTGATTGCCGTCCCAAATTTTTAGAGCAGTTTGCAGTAATGGGGACGATTTACAGTCAGTACGTGCTGGGTGTAAGCGAACCTAAGGTGGGATTACTCAACATTGGTGAAGAACCTTGTAAAGGCAATGAGCTTGCCCTGCGTACCTACCAAATTCTGAAAGATAACCCGCAAATTCCTTTCGTTGGCAATGCCGAGGGCCGCGATGTGCTATCGGCTAAGTTCGATGTCATCGTTTGTGATGGCTTTGCCGGCAACATCTTGCTAAAGTTTGCCGAAGCGGTGGGAGAAGTCGTGCTGCAAGTGCTGCGTGATGAATTGGTGCAGGGACTTAACGGCAAAATAGGCACAGCACTGTTGAAACCCAACCTCAAGCGAATCAAGCAGCGAATTGACCATGTTGAACATGGCGGTGGCTTGCTGTTAGGGGTTGCCGGTGTTTGCATCATCAGCCACGGCGCATCCCAAGCACCCACAATTTTTCACGCAATTCGCTTGGCTAAGGAAGCCGTTGATAACCAGGTGCTGGAGCGAATTCAGTCCAAGTATCAAAAAAAAGACCGGCAATCAGCCGTAACTAGGGACTAGGCACTAGGGGCTAGAAACTCAGGACTCAGGACTCAGAACTCAGGACTTAGGACTAGCCCTTAATCCCTAATCTCTACTAGCCCCATAGTGCCCCCACTCACCAATGGAGAGTAACTTTGAATCAATTAGGGTTAGGCGTTGCCATCACCGGAAGTGGCTCAGCAACACCGGCAGCTAGCCTTGATAATCACCGGCTCAGTCAGATTGTGGAAACGTCGGATGAGTGGATCAGCGCTCGCACCGGCATTCGCTCTCGCCATTTAGCCGACGCGGAACAATCATTGTCCGATCTGGCTACGGTTGCATCCCAACAAGCCATCGCGATGGCAGGGATCTCGCCGGCAGAAATTGATCTGATTATTCTGGCCACCTCTAGCGCAGATGACTTGTTCGGCACGGCTGGCAAAATTCAGGCCCAGTTAGGTGCTCTCCAAGCCGTTGCCTTTGATATGACAGCAGCCTGTTCTGGCTTTATTTTTGGCCTCGTCACAGCCAGCCAGTTTATCCGCACCGGCGTCTACAAAAACGTCCTACTCATTGGCGCGGATATCCTCTCTCGCTGGGTCGATTGGTCAGACCGGCGCACTTGCATATTATTTGGAGATGGTGCCGGTGCTGTCATCTTGCAGGCCGATGAACGCGACCGCTTGCTGGGATTTGAACTCCGCAGCGATGGCACCCAAAACAGCAGCCTTCAACTTGCCTACGAACCCCAACCGCAAGCGTTGCTCGAAGGCACCACTATCGCCAAAGGCACCTACCAACCGATTACCATGAACGGCCAAGATATCTACCGCTTTGCCGTTAGAAAAGTGCCAGAAGTCATCGAAAAAGCTTTACATCGGGCAAATCTGGGTGTTGAGCAAATCGACTGGCTGCTACTGCATCAAGCCAATCAGCGTATCCTTGATGCTGTCGCAGAACGTCTAAAAATTCCCCCTCAAAAAATTATCAGCAATCTTGAAAAGTACGGCAATACTTCCGCCGCTTCCATTCCTTTAGCGCTTGATGAAGCCGTGCGGGAAGGCAAAGTCAAAGCCGGCGATATTATTGCCAGTGCTGGCTTTGGTGCCGGTTTAAGTTGGGGCGCGACGATTTTTGAATGGGGCCGATAAATCAATTAACAAGTAATCACTGAAATCTGACGAATGACAAAAACTGCATGGGTGTTTCCCGGACAAGGTTCTCAAGCCATTGGGATGGGAATCGATTTATTAGAAGTGCCGGCAGCAAAAGCCAAATTTGAGGCGGCTGAGGGAATTTTAGGTTGGTCTGTTCCAGAAATTTGCCAAAGCGAGGAAGATAAATTATCCCGCACCCTTTACACTCAGCCTTGCTTGTATGTCGTTGAGAGCATTCTGGCTGATTTGATGCGGGAAAAAGGGCATCAGCCGGATCTGGTTGCCGGCCACAGTTTGGGAGAATATGTCGCCCTTTATGCGGCAAAGGTACTTGACTTTGAACAAGGTTTGCGCTTAGTCAAACGTCGGGCTGAACTGATGGATGGTGCCGCCGGCGGACAGATGGCAGCACTAATGGGATTTGATCGTGAGCAGCTAGATCGAGAAATTGAGCAAACGCCTGACATTGTCCTGGCAAACGATAACAGTTCCGCTCAAGTGGTCATTTCTGGCACCCCAGAAGCAGTGGAACAAGTTTTGGCCAATGTCAAGTGCAAACGTGGCGTTAAATTAAACGTTTCGGGTGCATTTCACTCGCCCCTGATGGCACCGGCAGCAGCAGAATTTCAGCAAGTCTTGGAATCCATCCCCTTTGTAGACGCCTCCGTGCCGGTGCTCTCGAACGTAGATCCCACACCGGCAGTTGAAGCAGCCGCCTTAAAAGATCGCCTGATGCGGCAAATGACCGGCTCGGTGCGGTGGCGAGAAATCATGCTGAGATTGCCCTCAGAAGGCATTGAGCGAGCCGTAGAAATCGGACCCGGTAAAGTTCTCACCGGCTTGATTAAACGCACCTGCCCTGATATCGCTTTAGAAAATATCAGTGGCGTTGAGCAATTGCCTGATTAAAATAGGGAAAAGGCCGAGCGAACTCTAGGATAAAGAAGTCTACCGTCGCCTTTGAATGCGGGAAAATGTCAGTCCCGCGAAACAGCCTAATTAAAATAAATCCGATGGCTAAAAGTAGCGGTTCTTCTGCGATTATCTTCATCTTGATGTTTCTCGCCCTCGCAGCCGGGGGCTACTGGTTCTTTTTCATGAGGCAGCCGGCAACCGAGGAGAACAGCACACTCCCTGGCGCACCACCGGCTGCGCCAGTTGTCGGCGCAGCACCGGCTAATAACGTTCGTTTTCCCCCGCCGGCAGCCGGTTCTGTCCCTGCCGGCACCACTGTAAGAATTGATGGTTCCACCAGCATGGTTACTATCAATCAAAACCTCAAGAGAAGCTTTCAACAGCAGTTTCCCGGCACGACAGTCACCACAAGAGCCGGCGGTACAGAGAACGGCATTGAGAATCTCTTAGCAGGAAACGTTGAGATCGCTGCCATATCACGCCCGTTAACAGCTGGAGAAACCAATCAGGGTTTACTCGCTGTGCCGGTGGCAACAGATCAAATTGCAGTTGTGGTGAGCAAAAGCAATTTATTCACTGGCAACTTAACCGGCAATCAAGTTAAAGATATTTTTCAAGGAAAAATCGACAACTGGTCAATACTTGGAGGGCCGGCAGAAGCAATCCAGGTAATTAATCGCCCCGCCATTAGTGGCACCCATCAAGCGTTTAAAGAACTGGTACTCAAAGGGGGAAATTTTGGCGATACCCCGAATTTTACGACACTGCCAAGGGATGAAACAACCGGCCTGCTACGAGCACTTGGCAGTAATGGCATTGGTTATGCAACTTACGCTCAAGTCGCCAACCAGCAAACAGTGCGAACCGTTCCGATCAATGGAGTAATGCCAGGAACCGGCAATTATCCTTTCCAGCGGACGCTATTTTATATCTATAAACAGCCGGCTAGTCCTGCTGTTAAAGCATTTCTCGGCTACACAACTTCGCCGCAAGGACAACAAGCGATGTTAAGTGCAAATTGAGAAAATGTTTGTCTAAACGTAATAAGCTATTGAGTGTTGAATGATGAGTTAATTGAACACTCAAAAATCATAACTCAGAGAGTGTTTTCTGTGACCAAAACCCGTGAACCTGTTGAGAGTTTAATTCTCTACCACTTATTTAAGTGGTCAGTCGTTGCGCCGGTGCTCCACACTTATCTTCGGGGTCGCATTTATGGTGCAGAGAATGTGCCAAAAGAAGGGCCACTGATTGTGGTGTGCAACCATGCCAGTTATTTTGACCCGCCAATTGTATCTTCATCCCTGCAGCGACCTGTGGCGTTTATGGCGAAAGAGGAGTTGTTTCAAGTTCCGATTTTAAAGCAAGTGATTGAGCTTTATGGAGCTTACCCAGTGAGTCGAGGTGCTGGAGATCGAAAGGCAATTCGGGCGGCGCTAACTTCCCTGGAAAATGGGTGGGCAACCGGCGTTTTTTTACAAGGAACTCGGACAACTGATGGGCGAATTACTGAACCGAAACTAGGCGCAGCACTGATTGCGGCGAAGGCAAAAGTCCCCCTGCTGCCGGTGAGCTTGTGGGGGACTGAGGCAATTTTACACAAAGGTTCTACGATGCCGCGTCCGGTGCCGGTGACGGTGCGAATTGGCCAGTTAATTGATACGCCCAGTTCCAGCAATCGGGAAGAGTTAGAGGAGGTAACGCGCCAGTGTACAGAGGCGATTAACGGGATGCTTGATTTAGGGCGCTGAGGGAATTTGGGGATTGAGAAATCTCCCCTTTCTAGTCACAAAACAATTGATAGGGGACAATCAAAGGAAATCGTTTATTTTATCATGAATTAAGTTTTCCTTCCCAAAGTCATCTCGACTTTCCCAGTCTTTAACAGAGAATGTTCTTAAGGGAGATATTGACACCCAACAGAGCAGCCCTTTTGGAGGGGGTTTGGGGGACGCAACCGTCACCCAATGGGGGTTTGGGGGGCTTCCCCCCAATGTCTTTCTGACTTGCCTTAGTCTTTCATCTCATTGAAAACCCCTATATTTGCTAGAAATCTACGCCTCGCTTCAGTTCTACCCCTTGATTGGCGTAATGCTTGTGACAAAACACCTCGGAGTGAACGCTGGCGAGGTCAAAGTAGGCCGGGATATTATGACACCGGCCTGTGATAATAATTTCTGTGTCTCGCGGTTTACGCAGCAAAGCTTCCACAATCGGTTCCACCGGCAGCAGTTCTAAATCGACGGTGGGGTTGAGTTCATCGAGGATAATCGTTTTGTAGAGTCCAGACGCCATCGCAGCTCTAGCAATTTCCCAGCCTCTTTCTGCTTCTACATAGTCGAGTTCTTGTTGCTGTCCCCGCCAGACAATCGCATCTCGTCCACACCGCTGGTGATCGACTAAGTTAGGATAAATTTGCTGTAAGGCAGCGATGGCAGCGTCTTCCGTGTAGCCGCTCCCGCCTTTGAGCCATTGCATAATTAAGACGCGGTGGGATTTATCTTGACTGATGCCTCTGCCAATCGCTTGCAAGGCTTTGCCTAGGGCACTTGTGGATTTGCCTTTGCCAGCGCCGGTGTAAATTTCAATGCCTTCTATGCCGTGTTCTTCAGCGCTTTTGTGGTAGTGGGGTTTCATTTCGGAGTGCAGATCGGCAATCTCCAGTAAAGCTGCCGGTGCCGAGCGACCTGTGGCGATAATTTCTAAGTGCTCTGGTTTATGCTTGAGAGTGTGGATAACTTCATCCACCGGCAGCAAGCCTAAATCGAGGACGGGATTGAGTTCATCTAGCACCACAACTGAATACAAACCAGAGGCAATAGCACCTTTTGCGACATCCCAACCGCGTTGCGCTTCCAGCCGATCAAAGCGAGTAATTTCATCAGGGCCAAAAAATTCTGCTCTGCCGGTGCGAACTTGATCGATCAGATGGGGGAAACCTCGTTGCAACGCTTCTATCGCTCCGTCTTCATCGTAGTCTCGCTCTGGCCCTTTAAGGAAGCGCAACAGCAGAACTCGAGTCGTCTGGGACGTGTTGATACCTAAGCCAATTGAGCGCAAAACTACGCCCAGTGCTGCTTGAGATTTTCCCTTGCCGGCTCCGTCGTAGACGTGAATCTGGCCAACGATACGCTCTTGACGCGCTTGAGCCGTGCGAATGCCAATACCAATCCTGGTCATAGTTTCAAGTGTGTGCCGGTGCAGTTTAATCTTAGCGGAGGTCTTGTACAGTTCTATACAGGTAAAGATAGAAACACCCAAAGCTTAGCCTTTTACCTTCATTCTCAGCCGTGCCATGTTTCTTACTGTCTTACCCCTGCGAGCCATTGTATTTCAAGTGTTATTTCTACTGATTGCCATCGCTATTGAAGCTTTGGTTTTGCACAGCCGGCTCGAAATTGCCCGCAGAAAAAGTGTTGAGTATGCCGCTTTCATGAATTTACTTTCAGCCATTTTAGGATGGATCGTTTTTTTCTTCATGGTTTCCCGGTTATCGGGAGAGTTAAAAGCTCAACTACTCAGTTACATTTTTTATGATAATTTTTCGGCACTTTACCGCTCATCCAATCCTATGCCTTGGTTGCTTTTAATGAGTTTTGCCACGTTTCTGGCAACCTTTGTCATTAAAAACAAAACCCTTGAAGTGTTCCAGCTTTTTTTAGAGCGTCATTCCCCTCAAGACAGTGCGAAGCCGGCTAACCTTAATGAGTTTTCTATGGAAGCTATTTTGACCATTGGAAATAAAATTATTTTCGGTTCGACACCGCTCACTAAAAGCTTGACTCACAAAAGTCCCGAAAGAATTACGCTTTTTAGCCGGCGGCAATCTCTAGCGATTTTATGGGGACATTTATGCAGTAACAGTATAATCTTAGTAATTTTATTTCTACGAACTCAATTGCCTCAATAACGTGAAAGAAACCTTCGATCTTTTTCAGCGCTTGCTGGATTTCCTCAAACCCAATCGTCCTTTTTCCTGGCGAACCTTACTTTTACTTAGTGGGTTTTCTTGGTCGATGGCATTTTTGTCAAGATCATTGGCTGACGCCCTTAATACTGAAACAACGGCAACGTCGGACATCATATCATTTTTTGGTTGGATATTTTTAATTGTAGGGCTTGATTGGTGGACGATGGATCACCCCTACAGGTTTGCCGGCTTTTCTTTAGGATCTTGGGTGACGGGAGCTTTAGTTTGTTTATTTTTATATGTGTTTTTGTTTGACGAAGTTGCTAATGAGGTTCCGTCTGTTCCCTTCGTGAGCTGGCCGATCATTTCTGCCCTAATTACAGTTACCCACCTATTTTATCCGGCTCGCGCTAGCTACAGGGCAACTCTAACCACACAAAGATTGATTATTATAGTTTTATGCCACTTCCTAATTAGTTGTTGGATTCAATTTAATTTCCTAATTCGAGATTGGTTAGAAGATTACCCGAGTTTATTAATCGATGATTTTACAAGAAGTGGGTTTGTTGTACAGCTAGATTCTTCAGCAAAGGCACTAACAAGAGGCGAAGAAATGCTAAATTCTATTGAGCAAATTGTAAAAAATAAACTAGAAGGCAAATCTTGGACAGAGGCGCAACTCGGGCTATTAGAAATTCAACAAAACCTACAGGAGAAAAAGCCTTGGCGAGAGGTTAAGGAATGGTTAGTCACTTTAGAGAGACCGTCAAATAACTTACAAAATAAACTTCAAGTTGGCCTTTCTGATGCTGAAGAAGATTTCTGGTGGTACATTCAAAGCGAGGTCAATGAATCTAATATAGAATCTACCTTAAATTTGCAAGCGATTTGGCAAGGGCCGAGAGCAAGTGAAGAAGAGTATTATTTCACAAAAACTTGTTGGGTTAAGCCGATTACAAAATCTCCAACTCGGGCGACAAAGCAGCTTCCCGCTTTCCCTCAAAGCGTAAGCAGCCCCCTCCAATGCGAAGAGGTTGAACCTCCGATTGCAGAAGACTCAACTGAACTAGAAAATTAAATTAAAATAGCAGAAATAATCTGGAACTGAATAGAGGATATTGACCAGTGAATTTGTCCAGAATTTTGACAATTGCAATTCATGTTTTTTGGGAAGTGCTTCGTGAACGAGTGCTTTACATTGTTGGTTTTTTTCTTATTGTGTTTCCATCTGCAATACTCTTGTTAAAAGAATTTTCAGTTGGTACGGAGAAAAAAATTATTCTTGATTTTGGGATCGCATTAATCGGTCTATTGGGTTTAGTTGTTGCAGTTTTTGTTGGCACCGGCTTGATTAACAAAGAAATCGAAAAGCGAACCGTACTTGTCACGATCTCTAAGCCGGTTAGCCGTTCAGAGTTTATTATTGGTAAACACCTCGGCTTGTCAGCCGTGCTGGCTTTGCTGGTTACACTCATGACGGTTATTTATTTGGTTATATTGAGTTTATATCAGGTAAAATATCCCATAGGTAGCATTCTAGTAGCCGCCCTCTACCTCTTCTTTGAGCTGTCTTTGCTCGCAGCAGTTGCCATTCTTTTTGGTGTTTTTACCAGTTCATTGCTAGCAACCTCACTTACGATTTCTGTTTACGTCATGGGGCATTTAAGCCGAGATTTATTGCAATTGGGCGACATTAGCAAAAACCCCACGATCAAAAATGTCACGCAAGGCATTTATTTAGTCTTGCCAGACTTAGCTAGACTGGATCTAAAAAATCAGGCAGTTTATGGGATTTTACCCCCACCGACAGAATTGCTTTTTAACGCCGGCTATGGACTGCTTTACATTGTCCTGCTGCTGGCAATCGCCAACCTGATATTCTGGCGTCGAGAGTTTTAAGAGAAGCTAAAATTAAAATACAAAGGACAAAAATCGAATTATGATAATGGACAAACTCGAACGACTTAAAACAATTTTCGCCGAAATGGATCGGGCTTTAGTTGCCTATTCGGGAGGAATTGATAGCACTTTAATTGCTAAAATAGCTTGGGACGAACTCGGAGAACGAGCCTTAGCGGTGACTGCTGTATCTCCTTCATTACTGCCAGAAGATTTAGAAGATGCCCGTATCCAAGCTGCTGAAATTGGTATTGCTCATGAGGAAATTGAAACCCATGAAATGGCAAATCCCAATTACACATCTAACCCCGTTAATCGTTGCTATTTTTGCAAAAGCGAACTACACGATACCTTAAAGCCTCTGGCAATTCAACGGGGATATCCTTATGTAGTAGATGGGGTTAATGCAGATGATTTGCATGACTACCGGCCCGGAATTCAGGCGGCAAAAGAACGCGGTGCACGCTCACCTTTAGCAGAAGTTGGTGTTAGCAAAGCAGAAGTGCGCCAACTCGCAAAACAATTGGGTTTGCCGTGGTGGGATAAGCCGGCACAACCTTGCCTCAGTTCTCGGTTTCCTTATGGGGAAGAAATTACAGTTGCAAAACTGCAAAGAGTCGGTCGTTCGGAAAGATATTTACGTCAGTTAGGATGGCAAAATCTCCGGGTTCGTTCTGAAGGAGAAACGGCACGAATTGAATTGCCGGCAGAACAAATCAAGGAATTTACAATTAAAACTGATTTGCCGACACTGGTGGCAGCTTTTCAAGAATTCGGCTTTCTTTATGTGACGCTAGATTTGGAAGGCTACCGCAGCGGCAAGCTCAATCAAGTTTTAACCAAAGATTTGGTTTCATCTGGCAATATCTGAGGAGATTTTTCTCATAGATTGCCGTTGTCTTAACCGGCAGTCTTCCTGTTTTCTCTCATACTTGTTTTGACAGAGGAAAAAGCCGGTGAGTGTGAAACTAAGAAATGTAGTGCCGTGGGGACACAGCCTTGATGAATATATCAGGATGTTTGACCTTTCCGCAGCAGATCGGCAGCGATTAATTCTTGATTGTGCCGGGGGCGCTGCCAGTTTTAATCTGGAGATGACACGCCTGGGTTACAAAATAATTTCTTGCGATCCAATTTATCAGTTTAGTACCTCTGAAATTATCCAGCACATCGAGGAAAGTTATTCAAATGTGTTCAAAAGTGTGCAGGCAAATCGAGACGGCTATATTTGGCGAGAAACTCAGTCGCCAACGCAGCTTGAGGAAGCCGGAATGACGGCGTTGCGGCAATTTTTGGATGATTTACCGGCAGGACTTCAGCAAGGACGCTATGTAACTGCACAGTTGCCGGTTTTGCCCTTCAACACCGGCCAATTTGATTTAGCATTATCTGGTCATTTTTTGTTTACGAATTCCGATATTCTTTCACAAGAGTTTCATCTAGCTGCACTGTTAGAAATGTGCCGTGTTGCAACAGAAGTGCGGATTTTTCCCCTGTTAATGCTATCTGGCGAGGTGTCGCCGTGGGTTGAGCCGGTGAAGAAGGAATTGGAATCGCGGGGATACAAAGTAGAAACCCAGCCGGTGCCTTATGAATTTCAGAAGGGCGGCGATCAAATGTTACGCGTGAGTGTGCCGGGGTAAACCCAGTTTAAAAGAGTTTTAAAAACTCTGAGGAACTTATTACATTCCCAACTTTAATATCAACTTGCCGATTGATACAGCGCTTTTGAGAGATATGAGGTACACTCAAGGGAACATTAAAGGTATTGAGAATCATAATGAAACCGTACTCAGTAGATTTGCGAGAAAAAATAGTCAATGCTTACGACAGAGGCGACACGTCGGTTAGAAAAGTAGCCGTTCAATTTGGTGTAGCGAAAAGCTATGTACAAAAGCTTCTCCAACTTAAGAAAACTCAAGGTCATCTAGAACCCAAAAAGCAAGGCGGTGGAATGAAGGGTAAATTAGATGGGTACGGGAGCGAATTAGCGGCAATGGTTCAACGCCATCCCGACGCAACTCTTGCAGAATACTGCGAGTATTTTGGAGAGCAATATAACGTTTGGGTCTGTGCCAGTGTGATGTGCTGTGCATTACAAAAACAACAACTAACCCGAAAAAAAAACGTTACGTAGTAGCCAAGCGAAGACAGAGTCAGTCCAAAAGCGGAGGATAGAGTATTGGGAAAAGGTCAAACACATCGCTACAGAAGACCTGATCTTTATTGACGAAATGGGTATTTTACTAGGTCTGACCCGAACTCATGGCAGAAGCAATCGCGGTAGCCGAGTCTATGACTTTAAGCCCTATTACCGAGGCGCGAAAGTGAGTGTGATTGGGGCAATCAGCTTAAACAAGGTTTTGGCAGTCATGACC